>CAZYKZ010000018.1:0-23516 GCA_964648175.1 uncultured Anderseniella sp. | reverse complement strand
GGCGCCAAGGGCGTCATCAACCGCAAGAAGTTCGACTGCTGGGGCCAGATGCCCACGGTCAACACGCCGGAATACAACACCTGGCTCAAGTCGGCGCGCGAGTTCGGCAAGGCCATCTGGGCGTTCACCGGCAAGGGCAACAACGTCGACATGGTGTTCGAGCACCCCGGCGAGGCCACATTCCCCGTGTCCGCACTGATCTGCAAGCGCGGCGGCATGGTCGTGTTCTGCGCCGGTACCACCGGCTACAACCTGACCATGGATGCCCGCTATGTCTGGATGCACCAGAAGCGCATCCAGGGCTCGCACTTCGCGAACCTGATGCAGGCAAGCCAGGCCAACCGGCTCGTCATCAACCGGCGCATCGATCCGTGCATGTCAGAGGTCTATTCGTGGGCCGACATCCCCAAGGGCCACATGCAGATGCGCCACAACAAACATCTGCCGGGCAACATGGCAGTGCTGGTCAATGCGCCGCGCACCGGCCTGCGCACCTTCGAGGACGTGCTCGAAGCGAGCGGCAGCTAGGACCCTTCCTCCCGCCGGCGCCGGGCAAGCGAGATCAGCGACTGGTTGATCTCGCCGCCCAGTATCAGCAGCGCCGCCGAGATGTACAGAAACACCAGTGTGATGATCACGTTGGCAAGCCCCGCATACATCAGGTGAATGCGGCTGAACTCCGCCAGGTAGGCCGCATAGGTCCACGCCGCAGCGAGCCATAGCGCCATGGTGGTCAGCACGCCGGGCAACAGTTCGCGAAATCTGTGCCGCCGCGCCGGCAGGAACATGTGCGACAGCATCAGCGCAAGGAACATCAGGCCAAGCCCCAGCGGGTGCCGCAACAGGTGAAACCAGCCTGAAAACTCCCGTGCCAGGGGCATCAGCGTCTCCAGCCGCGACCAGTAAAGCGGAACGAAAACGATCAGCAAGGCCAGGGCCAGCAGCACCACGGCGCCGATGAAGACGAACAGCAGGCTCTGCAGCAACCTGAACGGATAAAGACGGTGCTCGGTAAGGTCATAGGCCCGGTTAAGCCCTGTCCGGATGCTCTCCACACCTCCGGCAGCCGTGTACAGCGTGAACAGGATGGAGAAGGTAAGCAGGCCGCCATTGGGGGTTGTCAGAATGGCGTGGATGTCGCCGCTGATCGGATCGACCAGATCCTTCGGCAAACTCTCGAGCAGATAGTCTATGGCCCGGGTCGCCATGTTCTCATCGCCAAAAAAGCCGGCCAGTGACGTCAGGAAGATCAGGAACGGAAACAGCGACAGGATCGTGCAATAGGCGATGTTGCCCGATAGCGGAAAGCCGTCATCGTTCACGAACCGCCGGTAGATATCGTTCGCCAGCGTCTTGAGGACGAACAACATGGCCGCTCCCTTCTGCGACCGGCCAATCGGTGCCGGACGGGGATGTGAAGTCTACCTCATCCCGCCGCGGCTGCCACCTCTTGCTCGATGCCCGCCTTGAGTTCCGGCGCCAGCTTCAGCCGTGCCGCCAGCATCGAGAGATAGGCCTGCTCGGCAGGATCGTCCGGGTCGATCGCCAGGCACGAGGCCGCGTAAATCTCCACCGCTTCCGCATCGTTGTCCGCCAGCTTGACGATCGCATCGATGTCGAGCGGCTTGCGCAGCTCATCCATCATGAAACCCTTTTCTTCCGCCGTGAGACCGGCCTCGTCCAGCTTGGCAAAGATGCGCTGCTGCTCGGCAGCATCGATGTGACCGTCCGCCTTGGCAGCGGCAATCATGGCTCTCAGAAGCTTGATTGCAAGCTCATTGCGCTCAACCTTCGGCGCGGGCAGAAAAGGCGTGCCCTCGGCTTTCGGCGTGATGTTCTTCATGTTTGCAGCTGCATCCGCCGCTTCGCCCTGCGATACGGTGGAATTGCCGCCCTTGGTCGCCTGCCAGTCATTGTATGCCTTGTAGGCAAGGCCGCCCAGCACCGCGAGACCGCCCAGTTTCACGGCCTTCTTGGCCATCTTGCGCCCGCCCTTGCTGCCAAGCAGAACGGCGGCAAGACCACCCGCGGCCATGCCGCCGCCAAACCCCTTGAGGCTATCGGGTATGGCATCGAGCGCGCCACCGGTCTTGCCCGTCTGCACCTTCCCCGCCTGGCCGGCCCCAGTTGCATTTGCTCCACCGCCGAGAAATTGCTCGATGAGTTTTTGCGGATCGATCATGCTTTTTCATTCCTGTCTCTTGCACCTGAGCCGTTGATAAAGGAATTCCGGTTACGGGTTGCAAGTGCATCGCGTCCGCTTGCAGTCATTTTTCTCGCATCGCGTTGTCAGCCCCGCTACAAGTGCAGGATCGATTGTCTGCAACCTGACAGCCCGCCCCCGATGACCCCCTCTCCGCAACCGGCACCGCCAGCCTGGCTCAGTTTCGCGCCGGTCATTTTCGTGCTCCTGTGGTCCACCGGCTTCATCGGTGCGCGGTTGACAGGACCTTACGCCGAACCGCTGTCGTTCCTGTCCATACGGTTTGCCATCGTCGCCGCGCTTCTGGCCAGCGCCGGGCTCATCATGGGCGCGCGCTGGCCGGGCCGCCGCATGGCGCTGCATTGCATGGTCGCAGGCGCCCTGATGCACGGCGGCTATCTGGGCTTCGTGTTCTGGTCGATCTGGAAGGGCATGCCTGCAGGCGTATCCGCGCTGATCGTCGGGTTGCAACCGCTGGTGACCGCACTTCTGGCTGGCATGTTCCTGGGTGAGCGCATCAGCCCAAGGCACTGGGCAGGCCTGTTTATCGGCCTTGCCGGTATCGCCATGGTGGTCTGGCCGAAATTCACCCTGACCGATGTCGGCATCACGCCCGTCACGGTCGGCGCCAACATCCTTGCCATGCTGTCGATCACACTGGGCTCGATCTACCAGAAGCATTTCATGTCGGCCATCGACCTGCGCACCGGCAATGCGTGGCAGTTCACCGGCGCCACCATCGTCACCGGTATCGCAGCGCTCGCCACGGAAAGCTACGCCATCACCTGGAACGGGCCCGTCATCTTCGGCATGACCTGGCTCGTATTCGTGCTGTCGATCGGCGCCATCAGCCTGCTCTACCTGATGATCCGCCACGGAGAGATCTCGCGCGTCACCACGCTGTTCTACCTGGTCCCCGGCGTTACTGCGCTCATTGCCTGGCTGATGTTCGGTGAAGCGCTGGTCCCGCTGCAGATCGCCGGCATGGCCGTGTGCGCCGGCGCGGTCATGCTGGCCACCCGCCGCGCCTGAACCGTGCGACTTTCTTCTTGTTGCAGCGCAGCAACCTCGCCCTATACTTTGCGCACTGCACCACGACGGAACAGCCCGAGGACATGAGCCATGAGCGTTGCTGAAAACATCCGCCCGGACACCGGCCTGCTGGACGGCCTGGACAGCCTGATGCGCGATGCCGTGGCCACGGTGGACGGCCTGTTCGCCAAGGCGCGGGCTGCCGTTACCGCCCGCGTCAGCGAAGGCGGACGCCTGTCGTCAGCGGCAATCGAGCAGGAGCAGCACGCAGTACACGGTCTTGCCTGGCTCGCCACCTATGCCGAAACCCTGCGCGCGGTTCACGGCTGGCACACCGCACTTGAAGCCGAAGGCCGCTTGGGCGAGCTTGAGCAGCTCATCGCCCAGGTCTGCTTCGGCGAATACCTCAACCACATCGCAGGCGGCATCCCGATGTACGCACAGGAGCATGTCCGGCTGCACGAACTCGGCCTGCCGCGCAAGGACATCGCCGCGCTGAACGACGGCGCTGCGGGGGAGCTGATCGAGGCAGGCTCAACCCCTGCCGCACGCGCCCGCATCGTCCAGCTGATGGTCGATGGCCGCGCCAACCTGACGACCGGCGATTGCGGCCTCGACCCGATGCTCGACGAGATGCGCTCGCAGATGAACCGCTTCATCCAGGAGAACGTCGCCCCGCATGCGCACGACTGGCACCGCAACAATGAGTACGTGCCGCTCGGCATCATCCAGAAGCTGGCTGAACTCGGCGTCTTTGCCCTGACCCTGCCGGAGGAATATGGCGGCATGGGGCTTGGCAAGGAATCCATGTGCCTCGTGTCGGAAGAGCTGTCGCGCGGCTGGATCGCCATTGGCTCGCTCGGCACCCGGCCCGAGATCGCCGCAGAGCTCATCCTTGCCGGCGGCACGGACGAGCAGAAGGAAAAGTGGCTACCAAAGATCGCGTCCGGCGAAGTCCTGCCCACCGCCGTCTTCACCGAGCCGAATACCGGTTCCGACCTTGCCTCGCTGCGCACCCGCGCCGTGAAGGATGGCGACGTCTACAAGGTGACCGGCAACAAGACCTGGATCACCCATCCCGTCCGCGCCGACGTGATGACCCTGCTGGCCCGCACCAACCCGGACGAGCCGGGTTACAAGGGCCTCAGCATGTTCCTTGCCGAAAAGCCGCGCGGCACCGACGACAACCCGTTCCCGGCTGAAGGCATGTCAGGCGGCGAGATAGAGGTTCTCGGCTATCGTGGCATGAAGGAATACGAGATCCGCTTCGAGGATTTCGAGGTAAAGGCGGAGAATCTGCTCGGCGGCGAGGAAGGCCAGGGCTTCAAGCAGCTCATGCAGACCTTCGAATCGGCCCGCATCCAGACCGCGGCCCGCGCCATCGGCGTGGCCCAGAATGCGCTCGACCTGGGGCTCGCCTATGCGCTCGACCGCGTGCAGTTCGGCAAGCCGATCATCTCGTTCCCGCGCATCGCCGACAAGCTCGCCCTGATGGCAGTGGAACTGATGGCGGCGCGGCAGTTGACCTACTTCTCCGCCCGCGAGAAGGACGCCGGCCGCCGCTGCGACCTGGAGGCCGGCATGGCCAAGCTGCTGGGCGCCCGCGTCGCCTGGAACAATGCCGACAGCGCCCTGCAGATTCATGGCGGCAACGGCTTCGCGCTGGAATACCAGGTGTCGCGCGTTCTGTGCGACGCCCGCATCCTCAACATTTTCGAGGGCGCCGGCGAGATACAGGCTCAGGTCATTGCCCGCCGCCTGCTGGAACAGGCGAACTAACTCGAAGATGCAGCCCCGTTCGATCCTCATCACCGGGTGTTCGTCCGGCATCGGCTATACCTGCGCCGTCGGCATGAAGCAGCGCGGCTGGCGCGTCATTGCGACCGCCCGCAAGCCCGAAGACCTCCAGATGCTGCGCGAACATGGCCTTGAGGCAGTGATGCTCGACTATGCAGACCCCGCTTCGATTGCCAAGTGTGCGAACGAAGTGCTGAAGCTGACCGGCGGCAGGCTGACGGCGCTGTTCAACAATGGCGCCTATGGCCAGCCCGGTCTGGTTGAGGACCTGCCAGTAGACGCGCTGCGCAAGCAGTTCGAGGCCAACGTCTTCGGCTGGCACGACCTGACCACGCGGCTTCTGCCGGCCATGCGGGATCACGGCTCAGGCCGCATCGTCCAGTGCTCTTCGGTGCTGGGCATTGTCGCCGCCCCCTATCGCGGCGCCTACAATGCATCGAAGTTTGCGCTGGAAGGGTTGACCGACACCCTTCGGCTGGAACTGGCCGGCACCGGCATTCACGTCAGTTCGATCCAGCCCGGCCCCATCCGCTCGCGCTTCACGGCCAATGCGCTGGCAGCGCTGAAAGCCAATATCGACACCCTGAATTCGCGCAACCGGGCCCTGTACAACAAACGCATCGCCGAGCTTGAAGCGCTTGCAGGCTCGTCGCCGGCCCCGCTGGAAAGCCCCGAGGAGTCGGCCCGCATCACCGGCAATGGCTGGAAGCCGGTCTACCGGCTGGGGCCGGATGCCGTGCTGGCCTGCCTCATCCATGCGACGGAAAGCGACAGGCCGCGGCCATATTATCGTGTTACCTACACCACCAAGCTTGCTGCCCTGGCCCGGCGCCTCTTGCCGGCCCGTTTGCACATCGCACTCATGCAGCGGCAAAACTGACCTACCCACGCCCGGGCCGGTGATTGCCCGGCCAAGCCCAAGCGGAGCCGCCCCATGACCTTTCCCGATATTCTCGTCGTTGTCGCGGTCGGGGCTGTTGCGATCGTGCTGCTGTTCGGACTCGTCAACATGATGCGGGGCGGCAACTCCAACACGTCACAGAAGCTGATGCGCGCCCGCGTGCTGCTCCAGTTTGTCGCCATCATCGTGATCATGGGCGTGATCTGGTACACGGGCCGCTGACGCCGCGGCCTATCGCGGCGCCATCCTGAGCGCTCCATCCAGCCTGATGCATTCGCCGTTCAGCATGTCGTTGTCCACGATGTGAAGCGCCAGCTTCGCGTATTCCGCCGGATCGCCGAGTCGCGCTGGAAACGGCACGTTGGCGGCAAGCGCTGCGCGCACCTCATCCGGCAGGCCTGCCACCATGGGCGTGTGAAACAGGCCGGGCATGATGGTGCAGCAGCGTATGCCATCGCGCATCAGGTCGCGCGCCACCGGTAGTGTCATGCCGATCACGCCTCCCTTGGACGCTGCATAGGCCACCTGTCCGATCTGGCCTTCAACGCCGGCTATCGAGGCCGTGTTGATGATCACGCCGCGCCCGCCGTCCGCCGTCACGGGTTCGGCGGTTATCATGCCGGCGGCACATTTCGAGATCATGTTGAAGGTGCCGGTCAGGTTCACGGCAATCGTCTTCTGGAAACTTGCCAGCGCATGATAGCGCGCCTCGCCGGTCTTCTTGTCGATGGAAGCGGTCTTCTCGCCGATGGCAATCCCCGCACAATTGACGACGATCCGTTCCTGGCCGTGCGCCTCGCGCGCCTTGTCGAGGCCGGCCTGAACGCTTGCCTCGTCGGCAACGTCGACCTTGCAGAACACGCCTCCCAGTTCCGCCGCCACAGCCTGCCCGCGCTCTTCGTTCATGTCGAAAACGGCAACCTTTGCGCCAGCTCCCGCCAGTGCCCGAGCGGTCGCCTCGCCAAGACCGGATGCCCCACCCGTCACGATTGCCGCCATGTCTTCGGTGATGTTCATGCCATCAATTCCTGTCTTGTTTTCATGCCTGACGATTTCCATATCAGCCGGCAGTGACTTGTTTCAATCGGGGGACCCGCACCATGATCAGGCGCGAAAGCTATCCGGATTTCGACACCGAAGAGATCATCACGCCGGACAATGTTGCCCGCAACGAGAAAACAGTCCGGCGTGGCTTCTGGCACAAGCTGAAGCACAACCTTGCCCGCATCCCCAAGGCGGACGAGGTGGTTGCCGCCTATTATGCTGCCTTTGACGGCAACACTCCGTTCCGCGCCAAGGCGATGCTGCTGGCCGCACTCGCCTATTTCGTGCTGCCGGTGGACGTGGTGCCGGATTTCATTCTTGGTCTCGGCTTCACCGATGACATGACGGTGTTGCTCACCGCGTTCGGGCTGATCCGGACGCACGTCACCGAGCAGCACCGCGAGCGCGCCCGCGCAACTGTCGACGCCCTGCGCCGGGGTGAAGATCCGCCCGAGGCGGCGGCCTGATCACGGCGTGACGATCACCTTTCCCAGCACCTCGCGCCGGGCGATGGCCTGCAACGCGTCAGCCGTCTGCTCAAGCGGATAGACCTTGTGGATGTGGGGCTTGACCTTGCCCTGCACCACCCAATCCAGCAGTTGCGCCATGTTGGCCCGGTGCAGTTCAGGCTCACGCTTGAGATGATCGCCCCAGAACACGCCGACGATGTCGGCCCCTTTCAGCAGCGCAAGGTTCAGCGGCATCTTCGGTATGCCGCCGCCGGCAAAGCCGATCACCAGGAAGCGACCCTTCCAGCCAATGGCACGAAACGCCTGTTCGGCGAGGTCCGCACCAACCGGATCATAGATGACGTCCACGCCCTTGCCGCCGGTGAGCTCCTTCAGCCGCGTCTTCAGGTCTTCGGTCGAATAATTGACGGTTTCGTCCGCGCCAAGCGACCGGCAGAACTCCAGCTTGTCATCTGCCGATGCGCAGGCAATGACGCGCGCGCCCATCGCCTTGCCGATCTCGACCGCCGCCTGTCCCACGCCGCCGGATGCGCCAAGCACGGCGAGCGTTTCGCCAGGCTGCAACTTCGCGCGGTCGCGCAAGGCATGCAGCGACGTGCCGTAGGTCACGATGAGGCCCGCAGCCACCGTGAAGTCCAGCTCATCGGGCATGGCAATGACGGCGTCTTCAGGCACCACAACCTGTTCGCGCGCACCGCCCCACACCGTGTAGGCCATCACCCGGTCACCCGGCTTGAATGCACTGACGCCGTCGCCCGTTTCAACGATTTCGCCCGCCACTTCGGCGCCCGGCGAGAACGGCAGTTCGGGCTTGAACTGGTATTTGTTCTCGATGATCAACGTGTCGAAAAAATTTAACCCGGCAGCACGCACCGCCACCACGACTTGGCCGGGGCCAGCGGAAGGCGGGTCGATATCGGCGATCTCGAGTTCGTCGGGACCGGCATAATGCGTGCACAGAACGGCTTTCATCAGTTGCTTCCTGTCTGTTAGACTTCCGGGCAGGCTTTCGGGTGACGTAAATTTCATGATCGCCCTTGCCAAACTGTTGTCTTAATTGGCAAGCAGGTCTCAATGCAACAAGCCGCAAAGGTGGAAATGACGGCTATTTGCATATAGGTTGAACTCGCAAATCCGGCAGATCATCGTCAATTGCCTTGAGGGGGCGCGACGGGGATGGCCGAAGCAGCAACAGGCACAAGGGTAGACATGGTGCAGACACGATTTTTCTCGCGCGCTGGAGTTTGGGCATTGAGCGCAGCAATTCTTGCTGCGGCGGCAGGCATCGCCCGGGCGGAAGAGCCGAAGTTCGTCGAAGAATTCAACGATTGGGCCGTATACACCTACAAGGCTGGTGGCGGTCAGGTCTGCTTCATCGTGTCCGAGCCCAAGGAGTCGGAGCCAAAGGGCGCCAAGCGCGACAAGATCTTCTTCCTCGTCCAGCACCGCCCCAAGGACGGCGTGAAGTCGGAGGTTTCGACCATCATCGGTTACCCGTTCAAGCAAGGCAGCACATCGACCGTCACCATCGACGGCAATGAGTACCAGCTCTATACCAACGGTGACGGAGCCTGGGCAGAATCGGGTGATCTCGATCGCAAGATCGTCGACGCCATGAAGAACGGCAAGGCGATGAGCGTTAGCGGCACGTCGTGGCGCGGCACCAACACCCGTGACCGCTACTCCCTGTCGGGCGTAACCGCAGCCATGCAAAAGATCGACAGCATGTGCAACTAGATTGCCTGCCTTGCGCGGCTGTAGCGCAGGCAAGCCTGATCTGCAATCTCTCGCCTTGCGGCGAAAGGTTGTGATATGGACCTGTCCCCATGACCGTGACTATCGACATAGACCGCCATCGCGCCGGCCAGGCCGCAGCAGCCGCGGACCGCGCGGCGCCGCGTACGTGGCTGATCGGCAAGACGCGCCGCCAGTTGCAAGCCGCACTGGAGGAAATTGGCGTACCTGCCGCCCAGTCGCGCATGCGCGCGAGCCAGCTGTGGCAATGGCTGTACAATCGCGGGGCAACGTCATTCGACGAGATGACCAACATCTCCAAGGACCTGCGCGCCCGCTTTGCAGAGGCTTTCGAGATCTCGAGGCTCGAGATCGTCACCGAGCAGATTTCCACCGACGGCACGCGCAAGTGGTTGCTGCGCCTGCCCCCGGATGAGCTTGGCCGCCGCCACGAAGTCGAGACCGTCTACATTCCCGAGGAAGACCGGGGCACCCTGTGCATCTCCAGCCAGGTCGGCTGCACGCTTACCTGCACCTTCTGCCATACCGGCACGCAGACGCTGGTTCGCAACCTGACGGCGGGCGAGATCGCCGGTCAGGTCATGGTTGCCCGCGACCGTCTGGGCGAGTGGCCCCACCTGATCGGCCAGGCGCAGAACGTGCCTGCCGGCGGACGCTTCATCACCAACATCGTGCTGATGGGCATGGGCGAGCCGCTGTACAATTTCGACAATGTGCGCGATGCCGTGGAGATCATCTCCGATGGCGAAGGCCTGTCCCTGTCCAAGCGCCGCATTACGCTTTCGACCTCCGGCGTGGTGCCCGAGATCGTGCGCGCGGGCAACGAGATCGGCTCCATGCTGGCCATCTCGCTGCATGGCACCACCGACGAGATCCGCAACCGGCTGGTGCCGCTGAACCGCAAGTATCCAATTGCCGACCTGCTTCAGGCCTGCCGTGACTATCCCGGCCTTTCCAACGCCAAGCGGATCACCTTCGAGTACGTCATGATCAAGGGCGTCAATGACAGCATCGAGGACGCCCGCCGGCTGGTAAAGCTGTTGAAGGGCATTCCGGCCAAGGTCAACCTGATCCCCTTCAATCCCTGGCCGGGGACCGACTATGAGTGCTCGGACTGGGACCAGATCGAGAAGTTCGCCCAGGTCGTGCTGAAGGCCGGTTATGCCAGCCCCGTGCGCACCCCGCGTGGCCGCGATATCCTCGCTGCCTGCGGCCAGCTCAAGTCGGCATCTGAAAGAATGAAGAAGACCGAGCGCGATGCAATTGCCGCAAGCCGCGCAGCATCAACTTCGGCGGCTGCATCATCCGTCAGCGGTGCTTGAGCTGCCACTCGATCGCCTGCTCCAGCCGGTCGTCTCCCCAGAACATTTCGCCGTCTGCGGTGATGAACGTTGGTGCGCCGAAGATGCCGCGATCCTGCGCCTGCGCCACACGGTCCTTTAGCATCTGCTTGATCTCAGGCGACTGTGCCCGCGACATCCAATCCGCAGCATCCAGCCCCAGCCGCTCCAGCGCCTCCGTCACCACTTCGGGTCCCGTAATGTCGCGCCCGCGGCCGTACTCTGCATGGAAGATCCACATGCAGAACGAAGGCAGCCATGGCTCGGCGGCTCCTGCCGTGGCAACTCTTGTTGCCAGCAATGCGAATTGTGGGAACACCTCCGGCCGCTTGAATTCGATCGCATGCCGGGCACACAGCCGTTCGACATCGCGCCACATGTAGCGCCCCTTTGCGGGGTAGACGTTGAACGGAGACGTATCCCAGCCCTGGGAAGCAAATACCGGGCCCAGCAGGAAGGGCATCCACCTGATCCGGATCCCGGACGGAGATGCGAGACTGTCTATCCGGCGTGCGGAGACATAGGAATAGGTACTGGCAAAATCGAACCAGAACTCCAGTTCCCGTCCGGGCATCAGGCCCTCCCCGCAAAAAAGTAGGCAGCTTTCGTACAATACCGAAAGCCGCCTTATCGTTCCCGGTGCTGCAATTCAACGCAACACCACCATTGCGGATGCTCTTTAGCTGACGATCACCTTGGCGCCGACCTTGACCCGGTCGTGCAGGTCGATCACCTCTTCGTTCAGCATGCGAATGCAGCCGGACGACTGGGCCGTGCCGATGGTGTGCGGCGCGTTGGTGCCGTGGATACGGTACAGCGTGTCCTTGTTGCCCTGGAACAGGTACAGCGCACGCGCGCCAAGCGGGTTGTTGGGCCCGCCCTCCATGCGTTCGGGCAGCGTGCGGCCATACTGCTTCTTTTCACGCTCGATCATCTCCTTCGGCGGATGCCACGCCGGCCATACGGCCTTGCGTCCCACCTTTGCAGTGCCTGACCAGGTGAAGCCCTGCCGGCCGACGCCGACGCCATACTCGATGGCTTTGCCATCACCCAGCACGTAATACAGCTTCCGCTTGCGGGTGCTGATGATGATCGTGCCCGGCTTTTCGTCGGTCTGATAGGAGACGGTGCGTTTGCCGCGATAGGCCGGACGCGAGAAGAAGGTTGAGCCACTTGACGAGCCTGTCGAGCGCGACCCGCCGCCTGACGGCGATCCGCTGTTGAAGTTGTAGCGCACCCGGCTTTCCGCCAGGGCTGCAGTGCTGGAAGCGGCCAAGGCTGCCAGTGCGGTGATGAAAGTACGGCGATCCATTGCCGGTTTCTCCTTGAATTGATGTCTGTCCTTTATGAGCGTGCTTGCCGGCATGGCCTCATAAAAGCAAGCGGCTCAACATGGCCAAACGCGTGCGGACATTCTCGCTGGCAGCATGGCGCACCGCCATGGCCGGTGCAGCTTCAAATTGGACGAAATGGCTGCGCGCCGGTATGGCCACCGGATTTCCGGCGAGCGCCGCCTTGACCGGGCGCGCCATTGCACGGACTTCCTCGACCCGTCCGCTGATGCACATGCGCTTGCAGGGGGGCGGGGTCTCTCCGGCATTGACGATGGCAATGGTGCTGCTTCCGGAGGCCTGCGTCCGGCCATCGTTCCAGTCCGAAATCAGGCCCAGGCACGGCTTGACCAGCAGCGCCATCATGAGCGCCATCGCCAGAAGTCGCGATGTCAGGTTGCTCGCCACGTTGCCCCCGATTTTTCGATAATGCACAGGGAATATTCCTTTATTCGCCCGCAATATCAACCTCGGGAACAGTCAACACCCCGTTACCAACACAAAAGTCCGGCCAGGGTTCCCCGGCCGGACCTCATCACGCAACCTCAATTCAGAGGCCTATTTCTTGTTCTGCCGGTTCTCGATCAGGTCATCGACCACCGCCGGTTCAGCCAGCGTCGACGTATCACCAAGCGAACCGAAGTCATCCTCGGCGATCTTGCGCAGGATGCGGCGCATGATCTTGCCGGACCGGGTCTTGGGCAGTCCGGGTGCAAACTGGATCTTGTCGGGCGAGGCGATGGGGCCGATCTCGTTGCGGACATGGGCCACGAGTTCCTTGCGCAGCTCCTCTGAGCCCTGTTCGCCCGCCATCAGCGTCACATAGCAATAGATGCCCTGGCCCTTGATGTCGTGCGGGTAGCCCACCACCGCGGCTTCCGAAACCTTGGGATGCGACACCAGCGCCGATTCCACTTCCGCCGTGCCCATCCGGTGGCCGGACACGTTGATCACGTCGTCCACGCGGCCGGTGATCCAGTAATAGCCGTCTTCGTCGCGGCGGCAGCCGTCACCGGTGAAGTACTTGCCCTTGTAGGTGGAGAAGTAGGTCTGGATGAAGCGCTTGTGATCCCCATAGACCGTACGCATCTGGCCCGGCCAGGAGTCGGTGATGCACAGGTTGCCTTCGGCAGCGCCTTCGAGCACCTTGCCCTCATTATCGACCAGCTGCGGCTGCACGCCGAAGAACGGCCGCGTCGCCGAACCCGGCTTCAGGTCAGTCGCGCCCGCCAGCGGCGTGATCATGATGCCGCCGGTCTCGGTCTGCCACCATGTGTCGACGATCGAGCACTTCTTCTTGCCGACGACGCGGAAGTACCACTCCCAGGCCTCCGGGTTGATGGGCTCGCCCACCGAACCCAGCAGGCGCAGCGACTTGAGTGAGGCCCGGTTGACGAAGTCGTCGCCCGCACCCATCAGCGCGCGGATGGCAGTGGGGGCCGTGTAGAAGATGTTGACCTTGTGCTTGTCGCACACATCCCAGAACCGGCCCGCATCCGGATAGGTCGGCACGCCTTCGAACATCAGCGTGATCGCACCGTTCGCAAGTGGGCCATAGACGATGTAGCTGTGGCCGGTAACCCAGCCTACGTCCGCCGTACACCAGTAGACATCGCCTTCGTGATAATCGAAGACATACTCGTGGGTCATCGAGGCCCAAACGAGATAACCGGCCGTCGTGTGCAGCACGCCCTTCGGCTTGCCGGTCGAACCGGACGTATAGAGGATGAACAGCGGATCTTCCGCACTCATCTTCTCGGGCTTGCAGTCGGGCTTCGCCTCGGCCATCGCCTTGTGGTACCAGACGTCGCGGCCCTCGACCCAGTTGACCTTGCCGCCTGTGCGGCGCACCACCAGCACCTTCTTGACCTTTGCGCCATCCTTGGCGGCAATCTCGATGGCCTTGTCGGTGTTGGCCTTGAGCGGAATCGGGCGCCCGCCGCGAATGCCTTCATCGGCGGTGATCACGAAGCTCGACCGGCAGTCCTCGATGCGGCCCGCCAGTGCATCCGGCGAGAAGCCGCCAAACACGATGGAATGCACCGCGCCGATGCGCGCGCACGCCAGCATCGCGTAGGCCGCTTCCGGAATCATCGGCATGTAGATGGTGACGCGATCACCCTTCTTGACGCCGTTCGCCTTCATCACGTTGGCCAGCCGGCAGACGTGATCGTACAGTTCGTTGTAGGTGATCTTCTTGTCGTCGTACGGGTTGTCGCCTTCCCAGATGATGGCGGTCTGGTTGCCGCGCTTCTTCAGGTGCCGGTCGACGCAGTTGTAGCAGACGTTGGTGACGCCATCCTCGAACCACTTGATCGAGACGTTGCCCGAGAAGCTGGTGTTCTTGACCTTCTTGAACGGCTTGAACCAGTCGATGCGCTTGCCGTGCTTTGCCCAGAACTTTTCCGGGTCCTTGACCGACTGCTTGTACATCTTGAGATAGCCGTCATTGTCGATGAGGGCATGCTTCTTCCAGGCGGCCTGAACCTTGTGCGTCTTCACTGATGACATTGGCGTTTGTTCTCCCTGACCCGATTTCAACCCTGCAAGCGGGTAAATCTGGCGCACTCTAACCAACTAGCTTGCGTGCGGGCAATGCACCTTCCGTCCAACGACCTTTGGTCAGGCCAGCCGCCAGACGCATGTGCGCTTGATCTCTGCATCTTCAAGGTCGCGCGTTACGGGCACCTGATAGCTGGCGCACTCGGCCAGGCTTTCGCGCGGCAGGTAGCTGCGGCCGGGGTCGCCGATAAGCACGGCACAGCCTTGCGTTCGCGCCATCTCCAGCCAAGCCAGCAGACGTTCGGCCAGGCCCTTTTCATAAAACAGGTCGCCAACAAGAATGACATCCACATCCGGCGGCGGGCTCGCCAGAAAATCGTCTGCCGTGGCCTCGATCATGACGCCGTTGGCGTTGGCATTGAGGTTGATGGCCTCCACCGCAAACAGGTCGATGTCGGCAGCGAGCACGCTCGCCGCTCCCGCCTTCATCGCCGCAATACCGACAAGGCCTGAACCTGAAGCAAGATCGAGTACGCGCTTCGAGGCCACTGCATCCGCATGATCCAGCACGTAGCGCGCCAGCGCTTGCCCACCGGCCCAGGCAAACGCCCAGAACGGCGGTGGCAGCCCCATCTCGCCGAGTTCCTCTTCCGTCTTCTGCCAAAGCGGCACCGCCTCGTGCGCGAGGTGCAACCTGATCTCCGGTACAAGCGGCACCGGCATCAGCTTCGTATTGGCCAGGATGAAATCGCGGCGGCCGGGGCCATTCATGATGCCTGCGCCTCCTCGAGGCCCGCCGCCACCAGCGCGCCTGCCACGCACATCGCGGCGAGCAACGCAAACACCACACCGAGCCCCGCCATGTCGGCTAGGACGCCAAACAACCCGCCACCGAGCAGCAGCAAGCCGACCACCGTGTTGGACACGGCGGCATAGGCGCTGCGGGCGTCTTCGGGCGCCATGTCGACGATGTGGGTCGAACGCCCGCGCCGCACACCCTGATAGGCCATCATCAGCACGAAAAGTCCTGCCGCGGACCAGACAACAGGCAGCGGATCTCCTCCATTGGACAAGAGAACCATGGCAAGCCCTCCAAGCACGATCGCGCCCAACCCTGCGGAGACGATGAGCACCATGCGGCTCGACCGGTCAGACGCGAGACCCCACAGGCCACTGCCGGCAATGCTGGCAACGCTGCTGGCCAGCACATACGGCCCGAGCGATCCGAGTTGCTGCGTTCCCGCCATACCCCCGTGGGATGCTGACAGGATGAAGGGCGGCGCGAGCGCGGTGGCCGACAGCAGGAACCGCGCAAGCGTAAACCGGAGCAGTTGCGGATCGTCGCGCAGGTAAGACACAACCGACGTCACATCCAGTTCCGCCTCCTCCCCATTGCTGGTGGATGCTTCCTCGCGCAGCAGCGTGAACAGTCCGCTGGACATGAGCCACAAGCCGGCTGCGATGCATATGGCGATGACAATGGCCGGCAAGGTCAACGGGATGACCCCGAAGCTCAACCCCGCGCCGAAGGCAAGAACCGCCGTGGAGGCGATCGAACCGGCGATGCCGGTCACGCTGCCCCGTTCGCCCTTGTCCACCGTCTTGCCCAGCACGTCCTTGTAGCTGACCGAAGCCAGCGACCGTCCCAGCGCAAAGATCACGATCAGGCCGGCCACCGTCCAGCCTGCCGCCGCCCCTTGCAGCAACCAAAGCGCAGCAGCCATGGCGGCCACGGCGGCGGCCTGTATGGCGCTGCCTGCAGCCCACACGAACTTGCGAACCGCGATCCGCCTGAGCCATGCGGCCTCGACTATTTGTGGCACCATGGCCAGCGACTCGCGCAACGGCACAAGTAGGCCAATGGTTGCCTGCGGTGCGCCCACCGAATTGAGGGCCCAGGACAGCACGAGCTTCGGATCGATCAAACCGTCGCCGGTCTTGGTCAGCGCCAGCGAGGCAACGTGAATGACCTTGTTGCGCTGCGTGCTGCCGGCATTTCCGGTACCGCCGGTCACTTGCCGAGTGGCGGCTTTTCAAGCCCGCCCATGCGGCAAACCTCGAGCCATTCGTCTGCCGTCACCGGCTGCACCGACAGGCGCATCGAGGTGACCAGCGACATCTTCTCAAGCTTCGGGTTTGCCTTGACGTCGGCAAGCTTCACCGGATGCGGCATGTCCATCACGGCCTTGATGTCCACGCATTCCCAACGCGGATCATCGGTCGTGGAATCAGGATGGGCCAATGCGCAGACCTCGCAAATGCCGACGACTTCAAGGCCTTCGTTGGAGTGATAGAAGAACCCCAGATCGCCAAGCTCCATGGCGCGCATGTTGTTGCGGGCAAGGTAATTGCGAACCCCGTCCCATTCCTCGCCCTTGTCACCTTTTGCTTTCAGGTCATCCCAGGAAAACTTGAACGGCTCGGACTTGAACAACCAGTAGGCCATGCGAATTCTATCCCCGTTTGTGTTGTGGTGTGGCTTGTCGTGATTTCAAACATGCCGCTCAATCAGCCTCGGCCTTGAGCGGCCTCGAAAGCAGTTTCAGGATTTCCTGATCGACATCTGCATCGCCGGTCACGATATTCGCCACGGCCTGGCATACAGGCATCTCGATCTGGTGCCGCTCGGCAAGCCGGGCCACGACGCCTGCCGTGTAAACGCCTTCCGACACGGCCTTGCGCGACGACAGGATCTCGTCCAGCGGCCTGCCATGTCCCAACTCGAATCCGAGAGAGAAGTTCCTCGACTGCATGCTGGAACAGGTCAGCATCAGGTCGCCAAGACCCGACAGGCCGAACAACGTGTCCTGCCTTGCGCCAAGTACGGCGGCAAGCCTGCGCAGCTCCGCAAACGAGCGCGTCACCAGCGCTGCCAGCGCCGATGCGCCAAGCTGCTTGCCCGAACAGATGCCGGCCGCAATCGCCAGCACATTCTTGACAGCGCCACCCGTCTGCACCCCGGTCAGGTCGTCCGAGACATATACCCTGAACGCCTGCTTGCTGATCGCCCGCGCCACCGCTCCCGTCAGGTCCCGGTCGCGTCCGGCAAGCGTCACCGCAGTCGGCAGGTCAGCCACCACATCGGCTGCAAAACTCGGCCCTGACAGCACCATCGGCACCAGTCCGGGCGCAGCCTCGCCCAACACATCGGAGAGCATCATGTCCGAACCACGCTCCAGCCCCTTGGCCGCGATCACAACCGGCACGCCAGGGCGTGCATGCGCCGCAAGCAGCCCGGCCATTTCGCGGGTCGACTGCGCAGGCGTTGCAAGAATGATCATGCCGGCAGATGCGGCTTCGCCCAGATCAGAGCTTATCCTCAGCGAAGGCGGCAGCTTGTAGCCGGGCAGATAGCTGGCGTTCTCGTGCAACTCCGCCATGGAGCGCGCCTGCAAGTGCGAACGGCACCAAAGGGTCGTGTCGAGGCCTACCCGGGCACACACCGCCGCCAACGCGGTGCCCCAGGCCCCGCCTCCGGCCACAAGCACCCTTGAAAGCCCTTGTCCGCCGCTCATGCCTTGACCCCCGCGAATGGTTGTGGCGCCGCTTCCGGATCGAGCGGCCAGCGTGCCCGCGCCTGAACCGACAAATCGTCTCCGCCGCGCAACAGCATCTGCTCTGCACCTGCCCAGGCAATCATCGCCGCATTGTCGGTGCACAGTGCCACTGGCGGCACACTCAGCCTGAAGCCGTTTTCACCACATACCTTTTCCAGCGCCGCCCGCAAGGCCTTGTTGGCGGCAACGCCGCCTGCCGCCACCAGCACCCGGCCGGACCCTGTCTGCGGATGCAGCTTCACGAATGCATCCATGGCATGTGCCACCCGGTCGGAAACAGCGCCGCATACGGCTCTCTGGAACGACGCACAGATGTCCGCCACATCCCCAGCCGACAAGGGGTCAGCCGCAACCGCTGCCTGGCGCACGGCGGTCTTGAGACCGGAGAAGGAAAAGTTGCAACCCGGTCTTCCCTTCATCGGGACCGGAAAGTCGAACCGGCCGGCATCGCCATTCGCGGCGGCCCTTTCCACCTCCGGTCCACCAGGATAACCAAGCCCCAGCAACTTCGCCGTCTTGTCGAACGCTTCGCCAAGCGCATCGTCAATGGTGGTGCCGAGCCGGGTGTAGTCGCCAACGCCGTTGATGCTCACCAGCTGCGTATGACCACCGGAAACAAGCAGCATCAGGTAGGGTGGCCGCAATCCTTCGGTCAGGCCGGGCGTCAGCGCATGGCCTTCAAGGTGATTGATCGCATAGAGCGGCTTTCCGGCAGCAAGCGCGATGGCCTTGGCCGTCATCAGCCCTGTCAGCACCCCGCCGATGAGGCCGGGCCCTGCTGTTGCGGCCACCGCATCTATATCGTCAAAGCCGACGCCGGCTTCCACCATGGCCTGCCTGACGAGGCCGTCCAGATGGGCCAGGTGCGCCCGCGCCGCGATCTCGGGCACGACGCCGCCATAGGGCGCATGCTCGGCAACCTGCGACAGCACGACGTTCGACACGATTTGACCGGTCCCGTCGGCGTCGCGCGTCACCACGGCAGCCGACGTCTCGTCGCATGACGTCTCGATGCCGAGCACCGTCGCCGGAGAAGCTTTGCCGGATTGCGTCACGTTACACCTTTCCACCATGCCGTTCATTGGCCTATGGTCGGCACCGAATATGAGTCACCTCTATAATTGAAGGCAGATTGCTTGCAAATGGACCCGATCCGAATTGGCACCCGTGGCTCGCCGCTGGCGCTTGCCCAGGCTCACGAGACGCGGGACCGGCTGGTCGCCGCACACGGTCTTGATCCCTCCATCATCGAAGTCGTGGTGATTTCGACCACCGGCGACCAGATACAGGATCGCCCACTGGCTGAAATCGGTGGCAAGGGGCTGTTCACCAAGGAGCTGGAAGAGCAGCTGCATGATGGCCGCATCGACATGGCCGTCCACTCGATGAAGGACATGCCGGCGGTCCTGCCCGAAGGCCTGGAGATCTGCTGCCTGCTTGAGCGGGAGGACCCGCGCGACGCCTTTCTTTCCCCGGTCGCGTCCTCGATATCGGCACTCGAACACGGCGCCACTGTCGGCTCGTCATCGGTGCGCCGCGTGGCGCAGCTCCGGCACGTGCGCCCCGACCTGAACATCGTGCCGTTCCGCGGCAATGTACAGACCCGCCTGCGCAAGCTGTCCGAAGGCGTTGCGGCAGCGACCTTCCTCGCGTGTGCCGGGCTCAACCGGCTGGGCATGGCCGACGTGATGGCCTGTGCAATTGAACCGGACGAGATGCTGCCCGCCGTGGCGCAAGGCGCAATCGGCATCGAGATCGCCTCGCAAAACGAGCGCGCCCGGGCACTGCTCGCCCCGCTCAACCACGAAGCCACGTGTCTGCGGGTCAATGCCGAGAGGGCCTTTCTGGCCGAGCTCGATGGCTCATGCCGCACGCCTCTTGCCGGTCACGCCACCCTGAACGGCAGCGAGCTCAGTTTGCGGGTTCAGGCGCTTACGCTGGACGGGGCGAAAGTATTCGAAACGACGCGCAGCGGGCCGGCGGCCGACGGTCCGGCAATGGGACTGGATGCCGCCCGCGAGATCCGTTCGATGGCAGGGCCGGACCTGGTAAGCTAGTGGCCGTCATCGTCACACGTCCGGAGCCGGACGGCTCACGCCTCGCACAGCGTCTTGCCGGGCAGGGTTACGAACCCTTGCTGTGCCCGCTCATGCGGATCGAGGTTGATGCCGATGCAGTAGTCGCGCCGGATCGCGCGTACCAGGCCCTGCTCGTCACGAGCGCCAACGGCCTGCGGGCGATGGAAGACAACGGCCAGCTGGATCGCCTTTTGGGGATACCCGTCATCGCTGTCGGCCCGGCATCGGCGCGGCTTGCCGGGAGCCTCGGCTTTGCCGATGTGCGCGAGGCAGCCGGAGACGTAAAGGCGGTTGCAGAGCTGGTGCGGCAAACACTGTCTGCAGCAGATGGACCACTCCTCTATGTCACCGGCAAGGCTCGCGCCGGAGACCTGAAAGGCGATCTCGAAAACGACGGTTTCACGGTCGACAGGCTGGAAGCCTACTCTGCTGTGCCTGCCGCCGGACTGGACGAACACGCCGTGTCCGCCATCCGGTCCGGCAAGGCTGAAGCCGTCCTGCTCTACTCACCCCGCACCGCCCGCATCTGGGCCAAGCTGATCAAGTCGCAGGGCCTTTCGGACGAGGCAGCCGCACTGGACCATATCTGCCTCTCGCCAGCTGTAGCAGACGCCGTTAATGCAGAGTTTGGCCGGGATTTGACAAATGTCGTGGCCAGCGCGCCCAATGATGATGCTATGCTTGAGGCATTGGCCAACTCCAGAAAGAACAAGCCACCAGAAACCGACATGGCAAATCGCAGCAAGAATGCCCGCTCAGGCCGCAAGGCGAACAAGCCCACCGTGATCGACGCCACAGCCACGGAAGTGACCGGGGACGAAACGGTTGCCGCCGCAGAACCTGCGGAACAGCCTTCCGGCTCCGCCCAGATGGAAAGCAACGAATCTGCGCCGCAGGAAGAACAGACGCCACCGGCAGCAGACAGTTCCGGTGACAGCATGAAGCCGGCCGGCGGTGATGGCGATAGCGGCGATAACGATGACGCCAGTCCGGCCGAGCCTGCGAAACCCGCCGGCAAGGGCAAGTGGATTGCTGCCGGCCTGGTGGCCATGCTGCTCGCCGGCGTT
The DNA here is from genome assembly GCA_964648175.1 of uncultured Anderseniella sp. Taxonomy (GTDB): domain Bacteria; phylum Pseudomonadota; class Alphaproteobacteria; order Rhizobiales; family Aestuariivirgaceae; genus Anderseniella. The sequence continues at coordinate 2,439 of CAZYKZ010000018.1, read as the reverse complement.
GCTGGCGGCGGCTATCTCTATCACGCTTATGGCGAGCGCCTGTTCGGCCAGCCGCAGGCCTCCACAGACATTGCCGCAATCGAAGCCCAGGTGATGGATGCAACCGGCGCTGCCCAGTCAGCCAGCCAGTCGGCAGCCGAAATCAGGGATCAGGTCAGCACGCTCGACGGACGCGTCGCCGGGCTCGAAAAGCAGATCTCCGAAGTGTCGTCGGCACCTGCTCCGGAGCTGGAGCCCCTCCTCGCCCCGGTCCGTGAACAGGCTGACGCGGCAGCTAAGGCCACAGACGCCCTGGGCGCCCGGACCTCAACGCTGGAAGACTCCGTGGCGGAACTCCGCAAGTCGCTCGATTCGGTCCAGCAGGCCCTGCAGTCAGCATCCGCAAGCGGCGGCGGCGCAGACCTGACCGGCGTCAACCTCAGGCTCGAGGAGCTGGCGAGCCGCATTGACACAATGGACAAGGCCGCCGCGCCCTCACCCGAACAGGCTGCCGAAATCGCTTCTCTCAAACAACAGCTGGCATCCAGTGAGGAACGGATCTCCACGCTGGCCAGCCAGCTCGAGGCAGCGACCGCCCAGCTTCAGGCCCTGACCTCCAGACTTGATCAACAGCCCGCAGCCGCCAATCAGGATGCTGACGCAACCGTTGCAAAGATCGCCGAAGCGGTTGCCACCCTTGATGCAGCCGTCCGCACTGGCAGCGCATACGAGGCACAGCTTGCCGCGCTGCGCGAGGCCGTTCCGGGCGCGCCCGCCCTTGCCGCGCTGGATGCCAATGCGGGACAGGGCGTTCCCACCGCTGCCAGCCTGCGGCAGGATCTCGCCGCTGCCGCCGATGCGCTTGGCCGGGAAGCGGCAGCGTCCACCGAAGCCCCGTCAGGCTTCCTTGCCACGCTGCAAAGCAAGCTTTCATCCGTCGTGCGCGTGCGCAGCCTCGATGAACCCGACTGGCCCGGCGTGGCAGCGGCCGCTCTGAAGGCTTTCGACGAAGCGGGGCCGGAAGCGGCGATTGCTGCATTGCCAGCCGAAGCCGACAACATGCCCGCATCGCTGAAGGACTGGCTGATCGGCGCGCGCAAGCATGTGGCTGCCATGCAGGAGCTCGAGCGCCTGCCGCAACAATTGCTGTCGTCCGCACCGGGTCAGTCACAGTAGGGACTGGGGATAGAACATGATTTCACTGCTGATCCGCTTCCTGCTGATTGTTGCGCTGGCAATCCTTTTTGCCTGGCTGGCAGACCGGCCAGGCGACCTCACTTTGCGCTGGCTGGGCTACGAGATTCAGACTTCCCTGATGGCGGCTGCGATTACCGTAGTACTCATCGGGCTGATTGCATGGCTGGTCTGGTCGGTGCTGCTCTGGGTGCTCGACAGGCCCGGCGCCTTCGGCAGCTGGTTCCGCTCGCGCCGCCAGAAGAAGGGCCGCGAAGCGATATCATCCGGACTGATTGCCGTTGCCGCCGGCGACCGGGAAGCAGCCCAGGCCCACGCCCGCACCGCCGTATCCATTCTCGGCAGCGATCCCATGGCCCGCCTGCTCGATGCCCAGGCTGCACAGATGCGCGGCGACAGTGCTCGCGTGCGCGAACTGTTCGATGAGATGACGCAGCACCCGGAAACCCGCCTGCTGGGCTTGCGCGGCCTGCACACTGAAGCGGTGCGCCAGCAGGACATGGCGCGCGCCCGCGAACTGGCCGAACAGGCAGCGCGCATCAATCCGAAGCTGCAGTGGGCCAGCCAGGCCGTGCTGTCCTATCAGTCCGCCAGCGAGGACTGGCCCGCCATCAGCCGGACCATCGACCAGCAGAAACAGGCCAGGCTGATCGACAAGCGTGAAGCCAATGCCAAGCACGCGGTGGTGCTCACGGCCCAGGCGATCGAGCAGGAATCCGGTGATCGGGCCAAGGCTGGCGAGCTTGCGCTCGAAGCCCACAGGCTGGAACCATCGCTGGTACCGGCCGCCGTCATCGCGGCTCGTGCGCAAGCCGCCTCAGGCAACCTGCGGCGCGCCTCGAAGATCATCGAGAAGACCTGGTCGCTCGCCCCGCACCCGGACCTTGCCGATGTATACGCACATCTTCGTGCCGGGGATTCTGCCCAGGACCGGCTCAAGCGGGTGTCGTCACTTGTGCGCAAGTCCGGCGGCATCGAGGGCGCGGTCGCACTGGCCACGGCGGCGATCGAGGCACACGAATGGAAGCAGGCGCGCAAGGCACTCGAGCCTTACGCCCACGACCGCCCACAGGCGCGAATCTGCGGCCTGATGGCGGAAATCGAGGAAGGGGAGTTTGGCGACAAGGGACGCGCCCGCGAATGGCTCGCCCGCGCCGTACGCGCACCACGCGATCCGGCATGGACGGCCGACGGCTTCATCTCCCGTGTCTGGATGCCGGTATCGCCAGTGTCCGGCGAGCTTGGCGGTTTCCGCTGGCGCGTGCC
>CAZYKZ010000017.1:0-24725 GCA_964648175.1 uncultured Anderseniella sp. | reverse complement strand
GCCATCCCGTCCTACCGGCTGGCGCCGGAAGTGGGCATCGCCGACATCATCGCCGACATGCAGGCATTCTGCCTGCACCTTTGGCAGGCGCACGGGCGCAGGCTCGTCGTTGCCGGCCATTCCGCGGGCGGGCACCTGGCGGCCTGCATGATGGCGACGGACTGGGGGCAACATGGCGCACCGGCTGATCTTGTCACGTCAGGAATGGGCATTTCGGGCCTCTATGACCTGCGCCCCCTGCTGCCGGTCTATGTCAACGACGCGTTGAAAATGGATGAGCCGGCCGCACGCTCAGCAAGCCCGATCGCCTGGGCGCCGCCCATGCAGGGCCGCTTCGAGGCATGGGTCGGGGGCGATGAATCGCGCGAGTATCACCGGCAAAGCGAGACGCTGGCTGCCGTTTGGCTGGGCGCCGGACTCGACTGCTGCTGGGTGCCGGTGGAGGGTGACAACCACTTCACCGTGGTGCGCCACCTTGTGGACAAGGACAGCGCCATGACAAAGGCTCTGGTGGCATTGGCGGCTGGCGCATGAGCGGGCAGAACAACCAGGTCGAGACGCCGTCCGGCAAGGGTGCGGCGGACGAGAACTTCCCCGTCGGCTCGTTCCTGCTGCCCAAACGGCTCAGGCCGCATGTGGCGACCTATTATGCGTTCGCGCGCGCCATCGACGACATCGCCGACAATCCGGATGCACTGCCGCAGGACAAGATCGCCCGGCTCAACGCCATGGACGACGCCCTGCTTGGACGCACAGCCAATCCGGGGCCGGAGCTTGCCAAGGCAACGGCGCTACGCGCCTCGATGCTGGAGACCGGCGTCGACCTGGCGCACGCCAGCGACCTGATCTCGGCGTTCCGGCAGGACTCGGTCAAGAGCCGCTACAACACCTGGGACGAACTGATCGACTATTGCATGCGCTCGGCATCGCCTGTGGGCCGCTACCTGCTCGAACTGCACGGCGAGGACAAGGCGCACTTCGAGTATTCCGACGCCCTGTGCAACGCGCTGCAGGTGATCAACCATCTGCAGGATTGCGCCGACGACCTGAAAAACCTGGACCGCTGCTACCTGCCGCTGGACTGGTGCGCAGAGGACGGCGCGAAGGTCGAAATGTTGCGCGAACCTGCCTCTCCCGCTCCGCTCAGGGCGGTCCAGATGCGCTGCCTCGACGGTACGGAGGCACTGCTGCGCACGGCCGACAAGCTGCCCGGCGCGCTCAAGTCACGTTCGCTGGCGATGGAGTCCGGGGTCATCGTTTCCATTGCATGGAAGCTGGTGGACGAGCTTCGCCGCAAGGACCCCGTTGCCCAGCGTGTCGAGCTTTCCAAGCCCCAATTCCTGTGGTGTGGCCTCAAAGGCGCCATAAAGGGGCTGTTCTAGCAACAAGGAGCCGTATGTGGCGCACTGACGGTCCGTTCAACCTGTGTCTAATGGAGAGGTTGGCGGAACGCCGGATTTGGTATACACAGCGGTTTTTGTGCGACACGACGGCAATTGAACCGGGAGCCGGAACCGTCCACAAGGGTTGCAGCGTGAACGGGCCGCGCCGCCGCTGCCACAGACCGGTAACAAGAAGATCAAAGAGACAGCATGCCAATATCTACTCCCCTGCTCGATACGATCAAGTATCCCGCCGATCTGAGGAAGCTCAAACCCGAAGACCTGCTGCAGGTGGCGAAGGAATTGCGCGACGAGACAATCGACGCAGCATCCGTCACCGGCGGTCACTTCGGCGCCGGCCTCGGCGTCGTCGAACTGACCGTGGCGCTGCACTACGTCTACAATACACCGGCTGACCGGCTGATCTGGGACGTGAGCCACCAGGCCTACCCGCACAAGATCCTGACCGGCAGACGCGACCGCATCCGCAAGATCCGCCAGTCCGACGGCCTGTACGGTTTCACCAAGCGTGACGAGAGCGAATACGACCCGTTCGGTGCAGCGCACTCTTCCACCTCCATCTCCGCCGGTCTCGGCATGGCGGTGGCACGTGACCTGCTGGGCAAGGACAACCACGTCATCGCCGTGATCGGCGACGGCTCGATGAGCGCAGGCATGGCGTACGAGGCCATGAACAATGCCGGCGCGCTCGACAGCCGGATGCTGGTGGTTCTGAATGACAACGGCATGTCGATTGCGCCGGGCGTGGGCGCGCTGACCAACTACCTGTCGTGGCTGGTGTCCACCCATCCGTTCCTGTCCCTGCGCGACATTGCGCTGAAGCTCTCCAACAAGTTCCCGAAGACACTGCGCAAGGCAGCCGAACGCGTCGACGAATATGCCCGTGGCATGGTGATGGGCGGCACGCTGTTCGAGGAGCTGGGCTTCTACTATGTCGGCCCGGTCGACGGGCATGACCTTGAAACCCTCGTGCCTGTTCTGGAGAACATCCGCGAGGCCAAGGAAGTCGGCCCGGTTCTGCTGCACGTGGTGACGGAAAAGGGCAAGGGACATCCGTTCGGCGAAACCAACAAGGAAAAGCACCACGCGGTCGGCAAGTTCGATCCGCTGACGTTCGAGCAGAAGAAGGCCGCCTCCAACGCCCCTAGCTACACCTCCGTGTTTGCCCAGTCGCTGATCAAGCATGCAGAGGCGGACGACAAGATCATCGCCATCACGGCGGCCATGCCATCAGGCACCGGCGTCGACAAGTTCGAGGAACACTATCCCGACCGCACGTTCGACGTGGGCATTGCCGAGCAGCACGCCGTGACGTTTGCCGCCGGCATGGCAACCGAAGGCTTCAAGCCTTTTGCAGCCATCTACTCGACCTTCCTGCAGCGTGCGTACGACCAGGTGGTTCACGACGTGGCGCTGCAGCGGCTGCCGGTACGCTTCGCCATCGACCGGGCCGGTCTCGTTGGCCAGGATGGCGCAACCCATGCCGGTACCTTTGACGTTGCCTACCTTGCCTGCCTGCCGAACATGGTGGTCATGGCGGCGGGCGACGAAGCCGAGCTGATGCACATGGTCGCTACCGCAGTGGAATATGACGAAGGCCCGTGCGCCTTCCGGTATCCGCGCGGTGAAGGCGTTGGCGTCGAAATGCCGGAAATCGGCACGCCGCTGGAGATCGGCAAGGGCCGCATCATGCGCGAAGGCAACCACGCCGCACTGCTCAATCTCGGCGGACGCCTCGGCACCTGCATGAAGGCGGCTGAAGACCTCGCCCAGCGTGGCGTGTCCGTAACGGTTGCCGATGCCCGCTTCGCCAAGCCGCTGGACACCGCAATGGTGGAGAGCCTGGTGAAGAACCACAAGCTGGTGATCACCATCGAGGAAGGCTCCATCGGCGGCTTCTCCAGCCATGTGCTGCATCATCTCGCCCACCAGGGCATGTTGCAGGGCGGCGCTGTGGTCAAGCCGATGACGCTGCCGGATGCCTTCATCGGTCACGGCGCGCCCGACTGGCAGTACAAGCAGGCGAGGCTCGAGGCCGACGACATCGTTGTCGAGGTGCTGCGCGGGCTGAAGCTGGACAAGAAAGTGCTGGAATTCGCCAATAACAAGTCCTGACGCGTGGCCTGCCGGTCAAGGCAGGATCGGGCTTTCAGGTTGAAACGACATGATGGCAAACCAGACCGAGACATTGGCAGCGGCGACGTCCGCGGCGAGCGAAGCCCGTTCGATCGCGCGCACCGTGCGCGATGCCTCGACGTCGTTCTACTGGGCCATGCGGCTATTGCCGAAGCCCCAGCGCGAGGCCATGTTCGCGGTCTACTCGTTCTGCCGCAAGGTGGACGACATCGCCGACAGCGAGACCCTTACAGAAGACCAGAAGCGCGAACAGCTGGCCGAATGGCGGGCTGAGGTGGATGCGCTTTATGCGGGCCGTCCGTCATGGCCCGAGACCCGGGCATTGCAGGAGCCGCTGGAAGAGTTCTCGTTGCGCCGCGACGACTTCCTGGAAGTGATCGCCGGCATGGAGATGGATGCGGGCGAACCGGTGGTCGCACCCGACTTCGAGACCTTCGACCTTTATGTCGACCGGGTGGCGTGTGCCGTCGGCCGGCTGTGCGTGTGCGTTTTCGGCGATCCATCGGAGTACGGTGTATCTGTCGCGCACCATACGGGCCGGGCACTCCAGATCACCAACATCCTGCGTGACGTGGACGAGGATGCAGCCATCGGCCGGGTCTACCTGCCGAGGGAACTGCTGGAAAAGCACGGCATCGACTGGTCGGATCCGAAGACCATCAGTTCGCAGCCCGGTTATGTGGCAATGTGGCGGGAACTGGCCGCCATTGCCCGGCAGGAATACGACTTCGCCGATGAAGCCATGGAGCTTTGCCGCAAGGACGTGATGCGCCCTGCCCGGATCATGAAGTCGGTCTACCAGCGCAATCTGGAGCGCATGATGGCCCTGCCCGATGCGGCTCTTGCCGACCCTGCAGTGTCCAAGCGGCTTGTCGGGGGCAAGGAAAAGCTCCTCATCGCCCTGCGGCACGGGTTCTTCTAGGACAAGGACCCGAGAACACATGGCAACAGCGCACATCATTGGCGCAGGCGTGTCCGGCCTGTCGGCTGCCGTCGAGCTTGCCAAGGCTCAGTTCCGCGTCGTGCTTTACGAGCAAACGGGCCATGCCGGCGGCAGGTGCCGGTCGTTCCGTGACCCAGGCCTCGACGCCATCATCGACAATGGCAACCACCTGCTCTTGTCGGGCAACCGCTCGGCGCTGTCGTTTCTCGAGACAATCGGCGCGCTGGACGAACTGATCGGGCCAGAACGGGCGGAATTCCCCTTCGTGGACGTGAAGTCCGGCGAGCGCTGGACCATCGAGCTCAACAAGGGGCCGATGCCCTGGTGGATCCTCGACAAGGACCGGCGGGTGCCGGGTACGCGGCTGTCGGAGTATCTTGCAGGCCTCAAGCTTCTGAGCGCCGGCGACCGGACCGTGAAGCAGCTTTTTGCCGGTCAGGGTGCGCTGTACGAGCGGTTCTGGGAGCCGTTCACCGTGGGCGTCATGAATACCGAGCCACATGAAGCGGCCGCCCGCCTGCTGACCCCGGTGATCCGAGAGACGCTGGCCCGGGGCGCCGAATACTCGCGGCCGATGATTTCGCGGCGCGGACTGTCGTTCACCTTCGTCGATCCGGCGCTGAAGTGGCTGGCGGATCGCGGTGGCGAAATCCGCTACAACTGCCGGGTTTCAGGGCTGGAAGACGACGGCAAGCGCATAACCGCCATCAATACCGGCGCCGGCCGGGAAGAAGTCAAGCCGGGCGACGTGGTGGTTTCGGCTCTGCCCGCCTGGTTTGCCGGCATGGTTCTGGGAACAGTTACGGCGCCCGACGCGTTTGTCCCAATAGTAAACGTCCACTTCCGCGTGGACGGCGCCCGGATGCCCTTGATGAAACATCACGTCCTCGGCCTGCTCAGTTCCATGTCCCACTGGCTGTTCGTGCGCGATGACGTGGCCTCGGTCACCATTTCCGCCGGCGACAAGGTTGCCGCCATGGACAAGGCAGAGGTGCTGAAGACCGTCTGGCGCGAGATCGCGCCGGAAATCGGTCAGGACCCCGCAGACATGCCGGCCCGTTCACGAGTGCTGACTGAACGCCGCGCCACGTTCAAGGGGACGGTCGAACAGATCGTCCGGCGCCCGGAAACGTCAACAAAATGGCACAATCTGGTGCTTGCTGGCGACTGGATAGACAATGGCTTGCCATCGACGATCGAAGGATCGATCAGATCGGGGCAAACCGCCGCACAAGGGCTGTTGAAGTCGCTTTGGAGTTGACTTGCACGGCCAGACACATCTTTATCGGGATACCGGTTGTCGAGAGGGCGTGACTCGACCGTTGGTTATCCGAGAGTTGAGGTAACATGCAGTCGAACGTTTACGTCCTCCGCCCGAAATCAGGCGTTGCTCCCACACTTGTTTCAGATGCCGCCGCAGCCGCCAGCGATGCGGCGCAGCACCTGCTCGCGTTGCAGAAGGCGGACGGGCACATTGTGTTCGAGCTTGAGGCCGATGCAACGATCCCTTCCGAATACATTTTCCTCAACCATTTCCTCGACATGCGCGAGCCCGAGCTGGAAGCTGAAATGGGCGAGTACCTGCGTTCGCTGCAGTCCAAGACGCATGGCGGCTGGCCGCTGTTCCACGAAGGCGGTTTCAACATTTCCGCCTCGGTCAAGGCATACTACGCGCTGAAGCTGCTGGGTGACAGCGCAGATGCTCCGCACATGGTGCGGGCGCGCAATGCCATCCTTGCCCATGGCGGCGCGGAGAAGTCCAACGTGTTCTGCCGCTATTCGCTTGCGCTGTTTGGCCAGGTGCCGTGGCGCGGCGTGCCGGCCATGCCGGTCGAACTGATGCTGATGCCGAAGTGGTTTCCGGCCAACATCTGGAAGTTCGCCTACTGGTCGCGCACGGTGATTGCGCCACTGACCATCCTGGCGGCGCTCAAGCCGATGGCGCGCAACCCGGTTGGCGCCACGTGCCGGGAAATCTTCTCCACGCCACCTGAATCGATCAAGGTCTGGAACCAGAACCATACTGGCAGCCGCTGGGGCGAGTTCTTCCTGCAGATCGACAAGCTGCTGCAGCCGGCCGAAAAGCATCTCTTCCCGCGCCTGCCTTTCCGCAAGGCCGCGATCAAGAAGGCGCTGGACTTCATCAAGCCGCGCCTCAATGGCGACGATGGTCTTGGCGCCATCTTCCCGGCAATGGCCAACACGGTCATGGCCTATGACACGCTGGGCATGAGCCCGGACCACCCGGACTTCAAGATTGCCTTGGCCTCTTGCCGCAAGCTGGTGACCGAGCGCCGTGAACTGCGCAACGGTGCGCCACGCTATGCGCAGCCATGCGTGTCGCCGATCTGGGACACCTCGCTGGCCGCACATGCCCTGCTTGAGGCAGGCGTGCCGGAGACTGACGAGCGCGTGATCAGAATGTGCGACTGGCTGGCCGCCGAGCAGATCCTCGACGTCAAGGGTGACTGGGCCGTCAACGCCCCGGACCTGGAACCGGGCGGCTGGGCGTTCCAGTACAAGAACGATTACTATCCGGACGTGGACGACACGGCCGTGGTGGGCATGTTGCTGCACCGGGTCGACCCGGTACGCTACAAGCTCAACATCGAGCGTGCCGCCAAGTGGATCATCGGCATGCAGTCGACCAATGGCGGCTGGGGTGCCTTCGACATCGACAACAACGCCGAGTTCCTGAACACCATTCCGTTCGCAGATCACGGTGCCCTGCTCGACCCGCCAACGGTTGACGTTGCAGCCCGCTGCCTGTCGTTCCTGGCGCAGGTGGGTTATGAGCGCGAGCACCCGTCGATCCAGCGCGGCATCGAGTTCATCAAGTCCGAGCAGGAAACCGACGGCTCGTGGTTTGGCCGCTGGGGCACCAACTACATCTACGGCACGTGGTCGGCGCTCAACGCCATCAACGCCGTGGGCGAAGACATGACCCAGCCATGGGTGCGCAAGGCCGTGAACTGGCTGATCTCGCAGCAGCGCGATGATGGCGGCTGGGGCGAAGACGGTGCGACCTACTGGAAGGAACGCCGTGGCGAGGCCAAGGCGTCAACTCCGTCGCAGACAGCCTGGGCCATGCTCGGACTGATGGCGGCGGGCGAAGTCGAGCATGACTCCGTTGCCCGTGGCGCGCAGTACATCACCAATGCGCCGCGCGAAGGCGCCAAGTGGGACGAGCCGTGGTACACGGCGGTCGGTTTCCCGCGGGTGTTCTATCTTCGCTACCATGGCTATTCGGCCTATTTCCCGGCCTGGGCGCTGGGCCGGTATGCCAAGCTGATGCGCGGCAACTCCAAGAAAGTTCAGTGGGGAATGTAGGGTTCAGACCCTAGTTCCCGCTTGACCGCCGGGCGTTTCCGCGTCACTTGCTCAACGCCATGACGGTATCCCCAACAACAGGCCCTGTCGGGCTCGTAACGGCGCTCCAGCAGGAGTTTTCGACTGCGCGCAAGTGCCTTGGCGCCGATTGCGACAGGTTCGTGCTGGTGCAGTCCGGCATGGGGCGCGCTGCCGGCTACATTGCCGCCGAGGCGATGGGGCGGCAGAACGGCCGCCTTGCGGGTCTCGTCTCCATGGGGTTTTGCGGTGCATTGGCTCATGGCCTGCCAACGGGCAGTGTGGTGGTGCCGGCGCAGGTCATCACGGCGGAAGACGAAGCCGCTTTCGAGGCAGACCAGGCATGGCGTGCGGCCGTGCTGAGCCGGTTGGCCAGCATGACGCCTCGCGACGACGGAGCGCTCTACAGCGCCCGCGATGTAATCTCCACCACCACTGACAAGCAGGCCATCGCTGCGCGCGCGCAAGCCATTGCCGTGGACATGGAAAGTGCCGGCATCGCCCATGCAGCGCGGCGGCTCAACGTGCCGTTCCTGGCCATCCGGATCGTGCTGGACGAGGCCCAGGATGCCCTGCCCCGCGCCACTGCGGATGCGGTGAAGCCGGATGGCAATCTCGACCTGAGAGGACTGATGCGCGGGCTTGCGCACAATCCACGCGACATTCCTGCGCTGATGGTGCTGGGCAGAAAGTCATCCGCTGCGCAAGCCCGGCTGAAGGCTGTGTGCGAGGCGCTGAAACCGGATTTCTGCAGGCCGGCCCGGATCTCGGCATGAAATAACCCGGTACCGTTGCCGGTACCGGGCTGAAACTCGCAGAAACCTGATGTAATCCGGAACTTATTCCGCCGCCACGTTGGTGGGCGTGTGGATGTCCTTCATCACCTTGGCGACGTGCTGCTCGTGCAGGTCATAGTCGGCCTTGCGGGCGTGCGTCAGGTCGATCTCGGGCGCGAAGTCGCCTTCGGTCTTGACGCCGCGCAGCGCGACCACGAGCGCCTTGAGCGGATTGTTGGTGGCGTCTGCAGCGGCGGTCGGTTCATAGCCGCAGTGCGCCATGCAGTTGGAGCACTTCTCGTAGCGGCCGGTGCCGTAGCTGTCCCAGTCGGTGGTTTCCATCAGTTCCTTGAAGGACTTCACGTAGCCTTCACCAAGCAGGTAGCAGGGCTTCTGCCAGCCGAACACGTTGCGCGTGGGCATGCCCCATGGCGTGCACATGTATTCCTGGTTGCCGGCGAGGAAGTCGAGGAACAGCGTCGAGTGCGACAGCTTCCACTTCTTGCCCTTGCCGTGCTTGAACACTTCGCGGAACAGCTGCTTGGTCTTGCGGCGCGACAGGAAGTGCTCCTGGTCGGGCGCGCGCTCGTACATGAAGCCGGGGGAGATGGAGACGTTGACGCCCATCTCGGTGGTCATGTCGAGGAACTTCGCGATGTCTTCCGGCGCATGGCCGTCGAAGATGGTGGCGTTTGCGTTGACCTGGAAGCCCTTTGCCTGGGCGGCCTTGATGGCGGAGATCGCCCGGTCGAACACGCCGGTCTGGCAGACTGACTTGTCGTGGTGATCCTTCAGGCCATCGAGGTGGACGGAGAAGAACAGGAACGGCGATGGCTTGAACAGGTGCAGCTTCTTTTCCAGCAGCAGCGCGTTGGTGCACAGCGACACGTACTTCTTGCGCGCCACGATGCCTTCGACGATTTCGCCGATTTCCTTGTGGATCAGCGGCTCTCCGCCAGGAATGGCGACGATGGGCGCACCGCACTCGTCAACGGCGTCAAGGCACTCCTGCACCGACAGGCGCTTGTCGAGGATCGGCTTGGGATAGTCGATCTTGCCGCAGCCGGCACAGGCCAGATTGCACTTGAAGAGCGGCTCGAGCATCAGCACCAGCGGATAGCGCTTGTTGCCCTTGAGCTTCTGTTTCATCACGTACGCGCCGACGCGCACTTGCTGCATGAAAGGAACAGTCACGGTCTAAATACCCTGCATCGTTGTTTCGGTTGTCCGCTTCAGGCCCCGGCAAACGGAATTTCGGCTAAAATGCCCGACTTGTCTCATACGTCAATAGCTCAGCCATGTGGTGTGCGCATTAGCCACTGCGCGGCTTCTTGCGGTAGGCCCACTCGATAAGCTGCGGCAGCACCACCAGCGTACATACCAGCGTGACGAGGATGGCAATGGTGAGCAACTCGCCCATGCTTGCCATGCCGCGGTGGGCAGACAGCCACAAGGTGCCGAAAGAGCCAATCGTCGTGAGGGCTGAAATCAGCACCGCGCGCGGCGTCGATGTGCCGGTAACGTCGGTGCCGTTGTCGCCTTCCCTGGCACGCATCACGTAATGAATGCTGCTGTCCACACCCAAGCCCAGCAAAAGCGGCAGCACGATGACGTTGGCGAAATTGAAGGGTGCGTCAAACACGACCGTGTAGCCGATCATCAGCGTCGCAGCGAGGAGCAGCGGCGCCAGCACCAGGGCCACGTCGCGCACATTGCGCAGCGCCGGCCATACGATCAGCACCACGAGCGCCAGTGCCGCCAGCGTGGCCCACACCATCGACTTCGCAACTGCATCTGCTGAACCGGCAACGCCAACCGCCGGGCCCATGACATCCGGCGAAACGGCCTTCACCTCATCGACGAACTCGGCAAGCTTGCCCTCGTCGCGCATGTCTCCGGACGGCGAGATTTCGAGCCGCCAGCGCCCGTCGTCAGCCACGTAACGCTCGCGAATGCTTGCATCGAGCGAGTCGATTGTCACACGGCCAGTCGTGGCGAGCTGGTTGACATCGGCCAGCAGCGCGGGCAGGCCGGAGAACAGCGCATCCTCCAGCTGACGCACCGCTTCCCCGTCCTGACCCTTGGCCTTGTCGAACTCGGCAATCGCCTGCTTTAGCCGGGTTGCCGACGCCTTCAGGTCTGCGGGTGCATCCGGCGTCTCGGCAAGCGCGGTCATGTTCTGCGATATGACGTCGAGCATGCGACGTCGCGCCGGAGCGCCAATGTCGGACTCGGAATTGACGGTGCGCGGCACGAGGTCGGCCAGGCGGGCAAGTTCTGCCAGCTTCTGATCCTGGTCTTCAGGCAGGAATTCTTCCACCATCAGCACCTTGTCCACGGCCGGCAGAGCCTTGAACTTCTCCATCATCTCACGGGCTTTCGGACCCGCGTCGGTGACGTACTGGGCGGTATAGTGAACGCCGGCTTCATCTCTCGCCACGTCGAGGAAGGCGCGGACCGATGGCGCGTCCGGGTCCTTGAGGTTGACCGGATCGCCATCGAAGCGCGCCTGCGGGAACGTGAACAGCGCAGCAGCCGCAACGGCAATCACCGCGAACGTGGCCATCTTGCGAACCACCGACGAATTTTCGCCCGGCGACTTTTCCTCGGCGACCTTGTGGGCAAGCTTGCGCTCGATCTTGCGCTGGTTGTCCGGGATCAGCTTCAAAAGCGCCGGGATCAGCGTGATGGACGCCAGGAACGCAATGACCATGCCACCTGAGGCAATGATGCCGAGCTGGGCCATGCCGACGAAATCGGTGGGCGCAAAGGCAAGGAAGGCGAGCGCAGTGGTCAACGTGCAAAGGGCCAGCGCAGGGCCCATCTTGGCGACGGCCTCGGCGGCGGCATCTGTGCGGTTCATGCCGCGCGCACGTTCTTCGGCATATCGCAGCACCACGTGCACCGCATAATCGACGCCAAGGCCGATGAAGAGCACGGCAAAGGCCACCGAGATCATGTTCAGATAGCCGATGGACACCGTGGCAAACCCGGCATTGATCAGGAAGCCAAGAACGATAAGCGCCATGGCCGGGAAGATGAGGCGCAGGCTGGGCAGGCCGAAGAATATCGTCAGCGAAACGATGGTGAACGACACAAGTCCGGCAATTGCGGCCCCCTTGGTGACGGCCTCGAACTCTTCCGCGTCCATGGCCGCCTCACCGGTGAGACGCACAGTGGCCGTACCGTTTGCGGTGATTTCCGGATCGGTCAGCAGCTCACGTGCCGCCGTCATCGGGCCAGCTGCCGCCTCGAGCTGGGTGAAGTCGAGGATCGGCTTTGCCAGCACGTACCAGCGGGTTTCCGTCAGCTTGGGGCCATCGTCGGAAATGGACGTCCAGTCAAGCGGCTTGCGGTCGCCCTGTGCCTCGGCTTCCACCGTGCGCGACGCCTTGTCAAGGAAGCCGGCAACGCCATCAGGCGCGCGGCCTGCCTGGGTGTAGGCAGTGACCTCGTTGAGCAGGCCGGACAAGCCTGCCAGGTTGGGCTGGTCGGCAAGGCCCTGCAACATGGGGCCGGATTGCACGATGCCATCGACAAGCTTCTTGACCTCACCGGGGCTGGCGTACAGCACGCCATAGTCTTCGTAGAACTTGCCGGTGCCAGGCGCGAGCACGTGGGCGAACAGCTTTGGCTGCGAGCGCAAGCGCTCGGCAACCCGGAAGGCTGCATCGCGGGCGTCCTCCGGCTTTGCCGCATCGACGACGAACAGGAAGTTCGCGTCCACGGCCGGGAAGGTCTTGTTGAACTCGTGATTGGCGAGCTTGAAGTCCAGCTGGTTCGAGATCATCAGGTCGGGATCGGTGTCGACCCGGAGCTTGGTCACCGCAAGCGCCGCGCCACCCACCGCCAGCATCAGGAAGACAGCCACCACCAGCCATGCATGATTGCACGACCACCTGGCGATATTGCCGAAGAAGCTGCCATCGCTGACCGACTGGACAAGGCTGCGCGGTTCGGGCTTCGCCGGCTCGGACGAAACCTGACTCACAGGGTTGCTTTCCGCCATGGCGCTGCGCTTTCCCGCCTTGCTTTTCGCCTGAGCGGGCTTTCGGCCTTTGGGCCGTTTTGTCGTCGTCATGCTGTCGCCCTGGCTTTCTCGTCGCCGCGCCCGAGCGCGTTCTTTGCAATGCGGGTGAGGCTTTCCCAGGCGGGACCGGGGAAGCGGTGAAGGTCCGTCATGACCTTGTCGAATGCGGTCACGAACCACTCGACGTCGTCTTCATTGATCATCAGCGGCGGGATCAGCTTGATCGTGGTCATGCGGTTGCCCGCGACCTGGGTGAGGATGCCGTGATCTGCCAGCAGCGGAATGGTGATGGCCTGGCAGAACAGGTCTTCGTTCAGACTGTTCACCGTGGCCCAGGCCGTGCGCAGCTTGAGCGACTTCGGCTTGTGGAACTCGATGGCCAGCATAAGGCCGCGCCAGCGCACTTCCTTGATGAACTCGTACTTCGGCGCCAGCGCCTGCAGCCGCCGGCCCAGAAGATCGCCCATCATCTGCGCGTTCTCGAGAAGGTTGTCATCATCCAGCACCGTGAGCGATGCGAGGGCAGCGGCCATGGCGAAGTTGGACTTGCCAAAGGTCGACGAGTGCACGACAGCGCGGTCAAGCGACGAGAACACCGCATTGCAAATACTGTCCGTCATCAGCACGGCGCCGACCGGGACATACCCGCCGGACAGCGACTTGGACAGGATCACCATGTCGGGCTCAACGCCCTCTTCATGATGCAGGGCGAGGAACTTGCCGGTGCGGCCCATGCCGCACTGGACTTCGTCGGCCACGAACAGGGCGCCGTGCTTGTGGCACAGCTTGCTGGCGGCAGCGAGATAGCCGGCAGGGGGGATGTTGACGCCCTTGCCCTGGACCGGTTCGACGAAGAAGGCGGCAACGTCGCCAGCAGACAGCGCACGCTCCAGCGCCTCCAGATCGCCGAACGGCACCTTTACCGTGTCGAGCAGGTCGCCGAACTTCTCGCGGAACACCTCACCGCCATTGAGCGCCAGCGCGCCGGAGGTGAGCCCGTGGAAGGCGGACGAGGCGAACACGATGCGGTTGCGGCCGGTGGTGCGGCGCACAAACTTGATCGCCGTTTCATTGCCTTCAGCGCCGGTAGAACAGAAATAGACCTTGGACAGGCCGTACCCAGCACGCTTCTTCAGCTCCTCCGCCACAATGCCGCACAGCAACGGGGTTTCCATCTGGACCAGCGAACAATAGTCGCCATCCATGAAATCCTTGAGCACCTGGCGAATCGCAGGGTGATTGCGGCCCATGTTGAAGGCGCCGTAGCCAGCCAGCATGTCGATGTACTTGCGGCCCTTGTCGTCCCACATGTAGGCACCGGCAGCCTTGACGTAGTTTCGGTCAAAACCGATTATTTTCAATGCCTTGGCGAACCGCGGGTTGACGTGCTCTGCGTAGAGCGCGTTGTTCCTGCCGGTGTTCTTCGCAATGATGCTGGCAATGTCGAGCGGCATGTGACCTCATTCCGTGGCGAATGGCGCAACCTTCAGTGGGCGCCACGCATTCTATACGCGCACCCGCTTCGCGAGCCCATGCGACCTAGTTACCCCACGCAATTTTGAAAGCGAAATCGCTTTGCAAGTGCGAAATATCGCCTTGATATATTCCAATTCGCTATATATCAATCCGATACAACTGCACTCAAGCAACGGACGGATATCGTCACATGAATGTGCGCACATTGTGTCTGGGCATCCTCGCCCATGAGGACGCATCAGGCTACGAAATCAAGAAGGCGGTCGAGGATGGCATGTTCGCCCATTTCATCGATGCCAGCTACGGCTCCATCTATCCGGCGCTGACGCAGATGCTTACCGATGGACACGTGTCGGTGCGCGAGGAGTCGCACCCGGGCAAGCCGCCCAAGAAGGTGTACTCGATCACCTCGTCCGGCCGCACCGCCCTGCGCAAGGCGCTGCACGTGACGCCGAGGCAGGACAAGTTCAAATCCGAATTCCTGTTCCAGGCGCTGTTCAAGGACGACCTGACGCCAGAGCACCTGGCCGAAGTCTTCGAAGGGCAGATGGAATACCTGCACCGGGAACTGGCGCAGATCGAGGAATGCCGCCAGCAGGCCGAACCGGGCTCCGGGCACATGTTCGTCAACGGCTACGGCCAGGCTGTGCTGCGCGCAGCCATCGAATACATGGAAAAGGCCCGAGGTGAGCTGGGCCTGCAGCCGCAAGGACCAGCCCGGGACGCAGCCGAGTAACAGCAGTCCATCATGAACAGCAAGAACACGCACTGGTAACTGAAGTCATGTCGAAGTCATATCTGTGGTCAGCCTTGTTTGCGGTCGCCATCATCGGATGGTTCGCCTCCGGCTACGTGCTGCCGGCCGGCAGCGCTGCCGATACGAGCACCGTTGCCCAGGAGGCCGAGCAGGAAGCCAAGGCCGCGCCGTTCAAGGTGTTGGTCAATACGTTCAAGGCCGTAGAGCGGCCATCGGTGTTTCCGGTGCGCGGTCTGACCGAGGCATCGCGCCAGGTCGAAGTTCGCGCCCGCACGGCGGGCATCGTCGAAGACCAGACGTTCGAGGCGGGAGACGCTGTCAAGGCGGGCGACGTGCTGTGCTCGCTCGACATGGCCGCGCGTACCGCGCAGCTGGCCCGCGCCAAGGCGCAGCTTGCCAGCGCCCAGCGCGACTACGAGGCGTCTGCCCAGTTGGCCAAGTCCAACTTTGCGGCCAAGTCGAAGGTGGCGCAGCAGAAGGCGGCGATGGAACTGGCGCTGGCTGAATTGCAGCAGATCGAGCTCGATATCTCGTGGACAAAAGTCATTGCACCGCAAGACGGGGTGCTGGCCGCCGACCCGCTGCAGACGGGTTCATACGTGCAGGCCGGGGGCTTGTGCGGCACGCTCAAGGTAATGGACCCGATCCTCGTTACGGCGAATGTACCGGAACGGCTGCTGCCCAACCTCACAAAGGGAATGAAAGCCGGGGCGAAACTGGTGACGGGCGAGGAAGTGGCCGGAAACATCACCCACATCGCAATGACGTCCGACCGGGAAACCCGCACGTTTCGCGTTGAGCTGTCTGTGCCGAACCCGGGCTACCGCTTGCGCGAAGGCATTACGGCAGAACTCTACATCCCGCTGCCGACCACCATGGCGCACAAGCTGCCAGCTTCCGCGCTGACGCTTGCCGATGATGGCGAGATCGGCGTGCGTGTGATCGACGAGGCCAACAAGGTATCGTTCGTGCCGCTGAAGATCATCGCGCAGGAAACCGATGGCGCCTGGGTTCAGGGCTTGCCGGAAACCGCGACGGTGATCGTGCAGGGCCAGGACTTCGTGGTCGCCGGCCAGGTGGTGGACCCGGTGACCCAGAAGGCGGAGGCAAACTGATGTCGTCCGCCCTTGCCGCCATACTGTCACGGCCGCGCGCCGTGCTGTCGATGATGCTGGTGATGCTGGTCGCCGGTATCTGGAGTTTTGTCGAAATTCCCAAGGAAGCCGATCCGGACATCCAGATTCCAGCTGTTTACATCTCGATTCCCCTGCCCGGAATCAGCCCGGAGGATTCCGAGCGCCTGCTGGTGAAGCCGGTCGAGGAGAAGCTTAAAGGTCTCGATGGCATCAAGAAGATGACCGGCATCGCCTCGGAGGGCCATGGCGGCATTTTCGTCGAGTTCGAGACCGAGGTCGACATCGACCAGGCGATCACCGACACGCGGGAGAAGGTGGACCTTGCCAAGGCGGAACTGCCGGCGGATGCCGAGGAACCGACCATCAACGAGATCAATTTTTCGCTGCAGCCGACCATCATCGTCACGCTGTCGGGCAATGTGCCAGAGCGCACGCTGTTCAAGCATGCCCGCGAACTGCAGGACGAGCTGGAAGGCATCAACACCGTTCTGGAAGCCAACCTGACCGGCCAGCGCGAGGAACTGCTGGAGGTGGTCGTCGACCCGGTCAAGCTGGAAGCCTATGGCGTCACCCAGCAGGAGCTGCTCAGCGCGGCCAACCTCAACAACCGGCTGGTGGCTGCAGGCGCGGTAAACAACGAGTCCGGCCGTTACAACGTCAAGATTCCCGGCCTGTTCGAGACCGCGCAGGACGTCTTCAACCTTGTCGTCAAGTCGTCGGGCGGCACCACAGTAACGCTTGGCCAGGTGGCAGATATCCGGCGCACCTTCAAGGACCGCAACCGCTATGCCGAGTTCAACGGCAAGCCGACCATCGCCATCGAGGTGGTCAAGCGGATCGGCTCCAACATCCTGATCAACAACACAGAAGTGAAGCGCATCGTCGCGGAAGTCACCAAGGACTGGCCGGACACGATCAAGGTCCACACCACGCTGGACCAGTCGCGGCTGATCGGTGACATTCTGGGTTCGCTCAGTTCGTCCATCCTGCTGGCCATCCTGCTGGTGATGACGCTGGTGGTGGCGGCACTCGGCTTGCGCTCCGGCCTGCTGGTGGGCATGGCCATCCCGACCTCTTTCATGGTCGGCTTCCTGTTCTTCGGCTTCCTCGGCTACACCGTGAACATCATGCTGATGTTCGGCCTGGTACTGACGGTGGGCATGCTGGTGGACGGCGCCATCGTGATGATCGAGTACGCCGACCGCAAGATGGCGGAAGGCCTGCCCAAGCAGCGCGCCTACATCCAGGCCGCGCAGCGCATGTTCTGGCCGATCGTGTCATCCACCGCGACGACGCTGGCCGCGTTCCTGCCCATGCTGTTGTGGCCGGGCGTGGCGGGCGATTTCATGGGCTACCTGCCGCTCACCGTGATCGTGGTGCTGTCGGCCTCGCTGATCACGGCGATGATCTTCCTGCCCACGCTGGGATCGATCTTCGGCAAGGCTGGCCAGACCGACCGGGCAACGGCGGAACGGCTGGCTGCCGACGGCGAAGGCGACCTGCTGACGATCCACGGTTTCACCGGCGCCTATATCCGGTTTCTGCACCGGATCATCCGCCATCCGCTGAAGGTAATGGTTGCGCTGACCGTTGCTATGAGCGCGATCGTCTATGCCTATGCGCTGAAGCCGACCGGCGTGGAGTTCTTCGTCCAGACCGAACCGGAAGTCGCCATCGTCTACGTGCGGGCGCGCGGCAACCTGTCGAACGAGCAGAAGCTTGCCATCGTCCGCGATGTCTACAAGCGCATCGAGAACCACCCTGCCATCGACAACATCACAACCTATGCCGGCACCGAAACCGGCGGCCAGGGCGGGCTTGGCTCGACGCAGGACGTCCCGGCGGACGTGATCGGCCAGGTGCAGCTTGAGCTGAAACCCGTCGGCGAGCGTGAGAACTGGAAGACCGTCCAGCAGCAATTCATCGACGCCACGCAGGGCGTGCCCGGCACCATCGTCGAAGTGCGCGAACTGGCCGGCGGCCCGCAGTCGGGCAAGGACATCCGTCTCCAGGTTCAGTCCAATGACCGCGACCAGGCCATCGCCGCAGCCAAGCAGGTGCGGGCGTGGATGGAAGCCAACATTGAAGGTCTGGCGGACGTGGACGACGATGCGCCGCTGCCAGGCTACGAGATTGCCCTGGCGGTCAACCGGGAGGAAGCCGGACGCTTCGGCGCGTCCGTTGCGACGGCAGGTTCGCTGGTGCAGCTCATTACTACTGGGGCGCTGATCGGCACCTACCGGCCGGACGACAGCAAGGACGAACTGGACATACGCGTTCGCCTTCCCGAAGACCAGCGCTCGCTGGCGGCTCTCGACACGCTGAAGCTGCAGACCGCGCAAGGCCTGCAGCCGCTGTCAAATTTCGTCACCCGCGAGGTAAAGCAGCAGGTCAACACGCTGTACCGCTACAACGGGAAGCCGTCGGTGTTCGTGAAGGCCAACGCCGCGCCGGGCTATCAATCATTCGGCCAGATCCAGCAGCTTGACGCGTGGCTGAAGAGCCAGACGTGGCCAGAGGGCGTAAGCTTCACCTTCCGCGGCGCCGACGAGGACCAGAAGGAATCCGCCTCGTTCCTGCAGAAGGCGCTGCTGGGCTCGCTGTTCCTGATGTTCATGATCCTGGTGATCCAGTTCAACTCGTTCTACCACACCGCCCTTACGCTCGCGACGGTGGTCATGTCGGCGGTCGGCGTGATCCTCGGCATGCTGGTGATGCGCCACTACTTCTCGATCATCATGACCGGCACTGGCCTCGTGGCGCTGGCGGGCGTGGTGGTGAACAATGCCATCGTGCTGATCGACACCTACCAGTACCTGCTGAAGAAGGGCATGAGCCCGGTGGACGCCACCTTGCGCGCGGCTGCCCAGCGGCTGCGGCCCATCCTGCTGACCACGGTGACGACCATACTCGGCCTGCTTCCGCTGATGTTCGAACTCAATGTGGACTTCCTGCACCGCACCGTCGGCATCGGCTCGATGACGTCGGCGTGGTGGGTGCACCTGTCCACGGCGATGGTGTTCGGCCTTGCCTTCGCGACGGTACTGACGCTGGTGTTCTGCCCGGTGATGCTGTCGGCTCCGACCGTCTGGAAGGAAAGCTGGCAGCGGCTGCGCGGCCGGTTCCGCAAGGATGATGGCGTCACGGCTGAGAAGACCGAGGAGCGCAAGCCGGTAACGCCCGAGCCCGAGGCATTCCCGCAGGCGGCGGAGTAGTCCCTACCCCGCCAACACCTCGCTGATGCGGTTCTGGAACCACGCCACGCCCTGTTCATGGCGCGGGGAAAGCGGGCCGGGTGAATAGCCGCGGGTTGCGTAGTTCTTGTGCGTCTCGAGGCAGATGCTGAAGTCTTCCTCGACCACGGCGATGTTGCGGGCGATGGTGTCCTCGCGGGCCGCCCGCCTTTCCTCTGACGTATCGGCGAAATAGAAGTTGTAGATGAGTTCCGTGCGGCTCTCGCTCAACGGGTTGATGCGTGATGTGTTCATGCCGCCGTCGAACAGCGACAGTGTCCAGTTGGGCCACATCCACAGCCACTTGCCCTTGTAGAACAGGCCCTCGCGCGGGGGCGCCGTCATTCGGATCAGGTTGTCGTGGGCAGTCGTCTCGAAGTGCTCGAACTCGATGGCCTGGAAGAAGCCGGGGTGGATGCCGGGGATGTGATATCCCTCGACAAAGTTGTCCGTATAGACCTTCCAGTTGGCGTCGAATTCCAGCCGCCGCTCGGCCACGCAGTGGAAGTCCTCGATGGGTTCGTCGGCCAGTTCCGGCACGGTGTCGCCCAACTGGCTGCTGAGCGGACCGGCAGGCTTGATGGCGATAAAGGCAAGTCCGCGCCAGAGCTCGATGGAGATTTCCTCCAGCGGCCAGTCCTTCATGTCGAAGCCCGGATCCTCGCCGAACCACGGGGCCTGTCTCAGTGATCCATCGAGGTCGTAGACCCAGTTGTGATACTGGCAGCGCAGCATGTTGCAGCGCCCTTCGCCCTCTTCGAGGATGCGGGCGCCACGATGGCGGCAGACATTGCGGAAGGCGCGCAGTTTTCCATCCTTTCCGCGCACCGCCATGACCTTCGCGCCGGCAATTTCGGTGGCGACGTACTGGCCGGGTTCGGCCAGCCGCGAGGCCGGGCCGATCAGCTGCCACGTTGCCCAGAAGATGCGCTCGCACTCACGAGCGAAGACGGCAGGATCGACATATACGGACGGATCGAGATTGCGCATGGGAACACGGACTCCGGGTGGTGACGCTGGCATCGCAGCCAGTGTCAAATGCCCGGGGCGCAACGGTCAAGACGGTTCGATGTCGGCAAGCGTGTCGTGTTCGGCGCCGGAAGAGGCAGCCGGGCCGGCGGGTGCCGCCATGCGCTTCTCCCAGGCCCTCTTCTGGCGCAGGTAGGCCAGCGACGATACCGGGATCAGCACGATGTAAATGGCGGAAATCAGCGTCAGCATTTCCCAGGTATAGGTGACGAGAAGTGCTGCGATGATGGTCACGGCGGCCAGCAACGGCAGCACTGCCTCGCGGCTGACCCGGCCGATGCCCTTGCCGGAAAAGGTCGGGACGCGGGACACCATGGCGATGGCCACGAACGCGATGTAGGGCAGCACGAACTTCGCGATTTCCGGGCCTGGCGGCACGAGGCCCTGGAAGCCCAGGTACATGGGCAGCATGGCCAGCATGGCGCCGGCAGGCGCATTCACGCCGGTAAAGTAGTTGATCTTCCAGGCGGGCCGGTCGGGGTCTTCGATCGACACGTTGAAACGGGCAAGGCGCAGCGCGCAGCACAGCGCCAGGGCCAGCGCCACGATCCAGCCGAGGCTTTTCAGTGCGTTGAGCGACCACATGTAGATCAGCAACCCCGGCACCACGCCGAAGTTCACGAAATCCGCCAGCGAGTCCAGTTCGGCGCCGAACTTGGACGACCCCTTGAGGGCGCGGGCAATCCTGCCATCGAGCGCGTCGAGCAGCGCGGCAAGGATGACGCAGGCAACGGCCAGTTCGAAGCGGCCGTCCATGCCGAGACGGATGGCGGTTATGCCGGAGCACAGGGCCAGCAGCGTGACGATGTTGGGCACCAGGTAGCGCACCGGAATCTGGCGCAGGCGCGGATCGCCACTGGCAGGAGGCGTGGATTGCTGGGGAGTATGCATGTCGTTGTCCGGCATGACCTTGCTTCCCCTTACGCCGTACGGCCAGTGGGCCGGGCGCGCGCGCCGGACAGGTCGGCGAGCACGGTTTCGCCGGCAATGGCGCGCTGCCCGACGCAGGCACGTACGGCGCAGCCTTCGGGCAGATAGACGTCCACCCGGGATCCGAAGCGGATCAGTCCGAAGCGCTCACCAGCCTGAAGCCGTGCGCCCTGGCCCGTAAAGGCAACTATACGGCGCGCCACCAGCCCTGCGATCTGGACCACGCCGATGCGGCGCTTGTCCGCCAGTTCCAGCGTGAAGGCCATGCGCTCATTGTCCTCGCTGGCCTTGTCCAGTTCGGCATTGATGAACTTGCCCGGCACATAACTCTTCTGCAGCACCGTGGCGTCGACCGGAGAACGGTTCACGTGTACGTCAAACACGTTCATGAACACGGAAATGCGGGTCAGCCGCTCGCCCTCCAGCGCCAGTTCCGGCGGAATGGAGACCTGCTCGATGGCCGAGATGCGGCCATCGGCAGGCGAAATCACCAGCGAAGAATCGAGCGGGGTAACGCGCGGCGGATCGCGGAAAAAGTAGGCGCACCACAGCGTGAGTATCACACCGATCCAGCCGAACACGTCCGGCAGAAGCCAGAACAGCACCAGCGTGATGGCCGCAAAGATCGCGATGAACCTGTAGCCTTCGCGGTGCACGGGCACGAAGATGGACATGATACTGTCAAGCATGTGGTCGTTGGCTCGCCTGTTTGAAGCGCGTCGTTGAGCGCCTTTCTGCTGCCAACTAGGTAGTCTGCCCTGCACCTGACTGCAAGCAATACAAGAGGTGCGTGCCTGTTGACGGCAGCAAACGCGCACCCTTGGTCAGTGCAATTCCGGCGTTCGATCAGGCGCGGGCGAACTGCGGGTAGATGACGTTGTCCCGCACCACGGCCTCGATGATTTCCGGCTCATAAGCCTGCGCTTGCGACGCGGCCTCGGTCTGAACATAGACCACCTGCGGCTGCAACTGCGGCAGCTCAACCGGTTCGGCCTTCTTGAGGTCCACGGCAGTGCCCGACAGCAGCAGCATGTAGCCGCTCTCGCCGACGGTGTGGAGCTGTTCGCTGACGCCAATGATGGCCTGCGCACCGAGTTCTGACGCCTCCTGCTTGAGCTGGGCGAAGGCCCTCTTGCGGGCTTCTTCCAGTTCGGCGCTGAAACCGTCAGAGCCGGATTCCTGCGCGCTGCGGGCGCCGCCCATGCTGGTTTTCAGCACGCGGCGCGTCATCGATGCAGTGGTGGAGACCATGCCGTGAGCGGCAGAGATCTCGAAACCGGCAATGGCCGGCAGATTTGTAATGAGCATGGTGGTTACCCCTGTCTGAGGCTGGATCTCCGACGCCTTGCCCTTGCGCGCAGAAAACAGCCCTGCTCTCCCCGGTTCGTGATCGCGGCCGGCTTTTGGCGCCGGTCTCATGATCCTGAACCATCACGGACACCCCGTCCGTAACAGCACCACCATGGCGGGTAACCTTTAACGAGAGACAAATTTTACATATCTGGAGTGCCGCAAGGGTACTTAGCCCCGAGCCGAATTGGATGATGGCTAACAAGATGTGACCACGGCGCGGGCCAGGTCAGCCCACTTGCGTCATTGCTCAGGCATCGGGCTTGAGCCCCATGGCAATTGCCTCGGCAGTCAGGCCACGCGCTTCGTAGTTTTCGGCCAGTTGCCGCAAGGCTTCGTCCGCAGCACGCTGGCGGTTCCACATCGAGGCGTAGGCGCCCTTCTTCTTCAGCAGTTGTGCATGGGTGCCGCGCTCGACGATGCGGCCTTCGCCCAGCACGATAATCTGGTCGGCATCCACCACGGTGGACAGCCGGTGGGCAATCACCAGCGTGGTGCGGTCCTTCGACACCAGCTTCAGCGCCGCCTGGATCTCCTGCTCGGTCATGGTATCGAGCGCGGAGGTTGCCTCATCGAGGATCAGAATGGGTGGCGACTTGAGGATGGTGCGCGCAATGGATACGCGCTGTTTCTCGCCGCCCGAAAGCTTAAGACCGCGCTCGCCCACCATGGAGTCGTAGCCTTCGGGCAATGACATGATGAAGTCGTGGATCTGGGCAAGCTTTGCAGCTTCCTCCACCTGCGCATCGCTGGCGTCGGGGCGGCCATAGCGGATGTTGTAACGGATGGTGTCATTGAACAGCACGGTGTCCTGCGGGACCATGCCGATGGCCGCCCGCAACGACGATTGCGTCACGTCTCGGATGTCCTGCCCGTCAATGGTGATCGCGCCGCCGGTCACGTCATAGAACCGGAACAGCAGGCGCGAGATCGTGGACTTGCCCGCCCCCGACGGGCCGACGATGGCGATGGTGTTGCCGGCCGGGACCTCGAAGTCGAGGCCTTTGAGGATCTTGCGCTTGGGGTCGTAGGCAAAGTCCACTTCGTTGAAGCGGATGACAGCATCGCTCACCAGGAGAGGCTTTGCGCCGGGCTTGTCCGTTATCTCCTCGTCTATGTCGAGGAGCGCAAACATCTGCTCGATGTCGGCAAGGCCCTGGCGGATTTCGCGGTAGACGAAGCCGATGAAATTCAGCGGAATCGACAGCTGCATCAGCATGGCGTTGATGAAGACGAAGTCGCCGAGCGTCTGGTTGCCCTTCTGCACCTCAAGCGCGGACAGGATCATGACGATGGTCATGCCGATGCCGAAGATCAGGCCCTGGCCGAAGTTGAGCCAGCCGAGCGATGTCCAGGTTTTCGTCGCCGCCTGTTCATAGCGCGCCATGGACTGGTCGAAGCGGCGCGATTCCATCTCCTCGTTGCCGAAGTATTTCACCGTCTCGAAGTTGAGCAGGCTGTCGATGGCCTTGGTGTTGGCGTCGTTGTCGGATTGGTTCATCTCCTTGCGGATGGAGATCCGCCAGTCGCTCGCACGCACGGTGAACCATGAATAAAGCCAGACGACCATCGCAATGATGGCCACGTAGCTGAAGCCATAGGTCCACCAGAAGATGATTGCCGTAAGGGCGAACTCGAGAATTGTCGGCAGCGTGTTCAGAATGGTGAAGCGGACGATGGTCTCGATGCCCTTGGTGCCGCGCTCGATGATGCGCGACAGCCCGCCTGTGCGCCGCTCCAGATGAAAGCGCAGCGACAGCCGGTGCATGTGGACGAAGGTCTTGTAGGCAAGCTGACGCACCGCATGCTGGCCGACGCGGGCAAAAAGGGCATCACGCAACTGGTTGAAACCCCACTGGCCGATGCGGGCCACGTTGTAGGCGAGCACCAGCATGACCGGTGCCAGCGCCCATGCCGGGAAAGCCCCCAGCCAGCCGCCGCTGTCAAGCTTGCCGTTGAGCGCATCGGTGGCGAACTTGAAGAAGTACGGCACCAGGATAAGCACCAGCTTGGCCAGCACCAGAAACAGGAACGCCCACACAACCCGGGTCTTGAGGTCGGGCCGGTCGGACGGCCACATATATGGCCACAGGTTGCGGATTGTGCTGAGCGTGGAGCCGCTCTCGGCGGATACCCGGGGTGAAGACAAAGGAATGGGGCTTTCTGTTTCTTGTGAAC
>CAZYKZ010000016.1:0-25803 GCA_964648175.1 uncultured Anderseniella sp. | reverse complement strand
GCACGAAGCCGACATAGCGGTTGGTGAAGGTTTCGAGCTTGGCGATTTTCATGGGCATACCTGCTTTATGGTCTGTGCCCCGGACTTGTTCCGGGGCCCAGAGTGTTCGCTCGTTCTGGGTCCCGGCACGAAGGCCGGGACACATGCACATTGCGACATCCCTACCCCCTCATCTTGTCGCCAGCCGGATCGAACGGCGGATCGATCTGGATGCGGGCGGGCCGGCGATGACCCAGTATCTCGATTTCGAACATCCCTTCCGACACATCTTCGGCCAGTTCCTTCGGAATGTAGCCCTGCGCCATCGAGGCATCGACGAAGTGGGCATAGCCGCCCGAGGTGATCCAGCCGACGACGCGCCAGTCGCCGTCGATGCGCGGGTCTGCCGGGCGCGGCATCTCCTTGCCGTCGGGCGAGAAGCGGTGTGCGCCATAGCCGTGCGGCGGGTCGATGGTGCCGTAATCGGTAGAGCCGACCTTCGCCCACACCGGCTCGTCGCCCATCACGTCGGCGTCTTCCGCATCGACGATGAACGAGACGCGGCGCAGCTTGCCGCCGGAAGCCTTCTCCGCCGCCGCTGCCTCGCGGCCGATGAAGTCGTTCTTCGACAGCTTGATGAACCGGTCCATGCCCGCTTCATACGGCCCATAGATCGGTCGCAGTTCGCGGAACCAGGTGGGGAAGTTCTTTTCCAGGCGCATGGAAAGAAGCGCGCGCATGCCGAAATCGACGATGCCGAACTCTTCACCCGCTTCCTTGATGGCCAGGTAAACCCGGCGCTGGAACGGCGCATGCATCCAGATCTCGTAGCCGAGGTCGCCGGAGTAGGTGATGCGGTTGATCATGCAGGGGCAACCGGCCACGTCCGCCTCGCGGAAGTCCATGAAACGGAAGCCCTCGTTGGAGCAGTCGAAGTCGACAAGCTTCTCCAGCACCTTGCGCGCGTTCGGCCCGCAAACCGACAGGCCGACGAGGTCATTGCCGAACCGCTTCACCGACACGGAGCCGTCCTTCGGCAGGTGCCGCTCGAACCAGCGCATGTGGTACTTCTGCGCCGCGATGGAGCCCCACATCAGGAAGCGCTCGTCACTTGCCTTGGCAATGGTGAAGTCGCCGATCAGCTTGCCCGCCTCGTTCAGCATCGGCGTCAGCACGATGCGGCCCGCCTTCGGCATGGTGTTGGTCATCAGCCGGTTGAGGAAGCTTTCAGCGCCCGCACCGGTGAACTCGTACTTGGCGAAGTTGGAAATCTCGGTGACGCCAACGCTCTCGCGGGTCTTGCGCACCTCGTTGCCCACATGGGCGAAGTCGTTGGCGCGATGGTAGGACGGCGTGTCGAACGCCTCATCCGCCGATGGCGCAAACCACAGCGGCGACTCCAGTCCCCACGAGTCGCCCATGACGGCGTGGTTGTCGCGTACCATGATGTCGTAAACCGGTGTGGTTTCCTGCGGCCGGGCGGCGGGCAATTCCTCGTTGGGGAAGCGGATCGAGAAGCGGCGCGAATAGTTCTCCCGCACCTTGGCATTTGTGTAGCGAAGCGTCGCCCACTCGCCGAAGCGGGTCACGTCCATGCCCCAGATGTCGGCGCCCGGGTCGCCATTGACCATCCAGTTCGACAGCGCAAGGCCCACGCCGCCGCCCTGGCTGAAGCCGGCCATGACCGCACAGGCGCACCAGAAATTGGTCAGCCCCTGCACCGGACCCACCAGCGGGTTGCCGTCCGGCGCGAAGGTGAACGGCCCGTTGATCACCTGCTTGATGCCGGCCTTCTCGAGCGCCGGGTAGTGCTTGAACCCGATCTCAAGCGAGGGCGCGATGCGCTCCAGGTCCGGCTGCAACAGCTCGTGGCCGAAGTCCCACGGCGTCTCTTTCGGCGACCACGGCTTGCACGCCTTCTCGTAGGTGCCGAGCAGGATGCCCTTGCGCTCCTGGCGGGTATAGATCTCGCCCTTGAAGTCCATCACGCCGATAAGCTCGCGGCCCGTGGCGGCGTTGAACTCTTCCACCTCGGGCATGTCCTCGGTGAGCAGGTACATGTGCTCCATGGCCAGCAGCGGCAGTTCGAGCCCCACCATGCGGCCCACTTCGCGCGCCCACAGCCCGCCCGCGTTGACCACGTGCTCGCACTTCACCGTGCCCTTTTCGGTGACGACGTTCCAGGTGCCGTCGGCATCCTGCGTGAGCTCGGTGACGCGGTTGCGCAGCTCGATCTCCGCGCCGAGTACGCGCGCCGCCTTGGCGTAGGCGTGCGTGGTGCCGGAGGGGTCGAGGTGGCCTTCAACCGGGTCCCACATGGCGCCGACGAAGTTGGTCTCGTCCATCAGCGGGAACAGCGCCTTGGCCTCGGACGGGGTGATGAGTTCGGTCTGCATGCCGAGATAGCGGCCCTTGGCATGGGCGAGGCGCAGGAAGTCCATGCGCTCCGGCGTGTCGGCCATCATCACGCCGCCGGTCAGGTGCAGTCCGCACGACTGGCCGGAAATTTCTTCCAGCTCCTTGTAGAGCGAGACCGTGTAGGCCTGCAGCTTGGCGACGTTCGGGTCGCCGTTGAGGGTGTGGAAGCCGCCTGCCGCATGCCACGACGAACCGGAGGTCAGCTCCGAGCGCTCGATCAGCAGCACGTCTTTCCACCCGGCGCGGGCGAGATGAAACAGGACCGAGCAGCCGACAACGCCGCCCCCGATCACGATGGCACGATAGTGGGATTTCATGACGTCTTCGGCTCCATAGAAAGTCAGGTCCGCATCGGGCTGTGGTCCGCGTCGTACAGCGGTTCTGCCTGCGGTTTCGCCCGGTATATTTGCCCGAGAATTCCGATTTCGAAACCGTTAGATTCACTCACCGGTTCTCGCGGAATGTAACCCCTGGCAACCGGTTCGCCACCGCCGGCGCCGCCCCCGATGACAACTGCGCGATAATCGGATTTCATGGGGTGGAGCCTCACACAAAGGAAGCGGCTGAAACGTTGACAGTGATGCAATCACCGCCCGCCCATAGCCGTCATGCCTTGAAGCGACAGGCCGGTGCCGCGGTTGGCCTTGGCAGGCAAATCCGTCTCGCTTGCGCGGCGATTGCAATGATGCTCGGTCCACTGCTGGCTGCACCGCCGGCAGCCGCAGGGCAGGTGGACCTCGAACTGGTGTTCGCCGTCGATGCCTCGGGCAGTGTGGACGATTCCGAATTCCGTCTTCAGTTGCAGGGAATTGCAGCCGCCATGCGGGACCCGGACGTGACTGCTGCCATTGCCGCCGGACCGCTCGGCGGCATCGCCGTCAACCTCCTGATCTGGGGAGAGGCCCGGTATCCGAAGGACGAGTCGGGCTGGTTCGAGATCAGGTCCGCTGCCGATGCAGATGCCTTTGCAGCGCTGGTTGCCGGCTTTCCAAGAAACCAGGTCGGCGGCACCGGCCTCGGCGACGGTATCGCCAAGGCGGTCACCTCAATTGTCGACAATGGCTACACTGCACCGCGCATGGTGGTGGACGTATCGGGCGACGGCCCGGAAACCCCGCCGCGCGATCACACGGTGCTGCTGCCGCAAGCGCGCATGATGGCCAACCATCATGGCATCACCATCAACGGCCTTGCCATTCTCAACGAGGTGCCCGATCTCGATGACTACTACCGCAGCCAGATGATCATGGGGCACGGAAGTTTCGTGGAGGTCGCAGCAGATTATGCCGACTTCGCGCGGGCCATGAAACGCAAGCTGCTGCGCGAGGTGCAGCCTGAACCTGTCGTCGGCATGCGCTGACGGGCGTACCCGTCAGCGGCCGGACTTTTTGGCCAGCGCCTTTGCCTGCTTCACCCAGTCATCCCGCTCGATGCGGCCCTTGAACGACAATTCGTCATCGACGATGGCGATGTCCTTCTTCGTCCACTTGGCGATTTGCGAGAAGTGCCAGAAGCCGAGCTTGTTGAGCGTCTGCTCAAGCTTTGGTCCGACGCCTGAAATGAGCTTCAGGTCGTCTGCCTTGCCTTCCGGCTTCTTCAGCCGGACTGGACCGGAAGCCTTTGCGGCAGGTGCTTTCGCAGCCTTCTTCACAGCCTTCTTTGCTGCCGGTTTTGCCTTGACCGGCGCCGGCATGGCGGTCAGCGCAGCAGCAGCGGCAGCCGCCTTCGCACGCCCACTTGAAGCAGAGGTGGCCGTCTTCGCGGTGGCCTTTCTGCCCTTGTCCTTGTCGCCGGGCATCGCGATGACGGGCTCCATCGACTTCAGCACGTCGTCGTCGATATGGCACAGGATTCTGTGGCCGTTGCCGAAGTCCTTGAGAGGTGGCATCTGCTCCTCGCAGATCGCCCCGATCTTGCGCGGGCAGCGGGTCTGGAACGGGCAACCGGACGGCGGGTTCATCGGCGAGGGCAGGTCGCCTTCCAGCACGATGTGCTTCTTCTCGATCGAGGTGTCCGCGATCGGCACGGCAGACAGCAGCGCCTCGGTGTAGGGGTGATAGGGCGGCGAGAAGATGTCTTCCGTATTGCCCTGTTCCATGATCTGGCCGAGATACATCACCACGACCCGGTCCGCCAGGTAGCGCACCACTGACAGGTCGTGGCTGATGAACAGAAGCGTGGTCCGCTTCTTGCGCTGGATGTCGGTGAGCAGGCCCGTAACAGCCGCCTGCACCGACACGTCGAGTGCCGATACCGGCTCATCCGCCACCACCACCTTGGCGTCTCCGCCGAACGCGCGTGCGATGCCCACGCGCTGCTTCTGGCCGCCTGACAGCTGGCGCGGACGGCGTTGCGCGAAGTCGCGCGGCAGCTTCACCAGATCGAGCAGCTCGAGAACCTTCTGCCGGGCCTCCTCCTTGTCCTTGGCTACGCCGAACTTGCGCAGAACGCGTGCGATCTGGCTTCCCACCGAGTGCGACGGGTTGAGCGTTTCGAAGGGGTTCTGGAACACCATCTGCAGCGAGCCGACCAGTTGCGGCGAGCGCTGGTTGACCGGCAGATTACCGATCTCCTTGCCATTGAGGATGACCTCGCCGCCGGTAGCGGTTTCCAGGCCCATCATCACCTTGGCGAAGGTGGACTTGCCGCAGCCGGACTCGCCCACGATGGCAACCGTTTCCGCCTCGCGGGCCTCGAAGTCGAGCTTCTCGTTGGCCTTCACGTACTTGGTGGACTTGCCGGTCAGCAGCGCGCCGATCGAACTGTCGTTCACCTCGTAGTATTTCTGCATGTTCTTGACCTGCAGAACCGTCGGTCCGAACTTGATGCTCTCTGCCTCGACCGCCTTGGGCTTGGCCTTGTCCCAGTCGATTTCCTGGTAGCGAACGCACCGCACCGACTGTCCGGGCTGGCCTTTCACGGGCTCCATGTGCAGTTCGTGCACATTGCACAGCCCGTCGCGGAAATGGTCGCAGCGTGGGCCGAAATTGCAGCCCCTCGGCCGCTCGTGCGGCAGCGGCAGCTGGCCGCGGATCGGAACCAGCGGCCGCGCATGGCGGTCGGCGCCGGGCAGCGGAATGGAGTTGAACAGGCCGCGCGTGTACGGGTGGCGCATCTCGTCGAACACCTGCTTCACGGTGCCGAACTCGACCGCTTCGCCGGAATACATCACCGCGATCTTGTCGCACGTCTCGAGGATCAGGCCGAGATTGTGCGAGATGTAGATCATCGAGGTGCCGAAGCGCTTCGAGATATCCTTGATGAGCTCCACCACGCCGGCTTCAACCGTCACGTCCAACGCGGTCGTGGGCTCGTCCAGCAGCAGAAGCTGCGGGTTCGACAGCAGCGCCATCGCGATCACCACGCGCTGCTGCTGGCCGCCGGAGATCTGGTGCGGGTAGGAGTTCATCACCCGCTCCGGATCAGGCAGGCGCACCGCGTCCAGCATCTCGATCGAGCGCCTGGTCGCTTCTTCGTCCGATACGCCCTCGTGGTAGATGAGCACCTCGTTGAGCTGTTCCTTGATCAGCATGGACGGGTTCAGCGAAGCCATCGGCTCCTGGTACACCATCGATATGCGGGAGCCGCGGATGTTGCGCAGTTCCTCATCGGACATGGTGCGCATGTCCCGGCCCATGAACTTCAGCTCGCCACCGACGATGGCGCCGTTCTTGCCCATGTACTGCATGATGGCCAGTGCAACGGTGGACTTGCCGCAGCCGGATTCCCCGACGATGCCGACCGCCTCGCCCGGCATCACCTTGAGGTTGAAGTCCACCACGGCAGGGATCTCGCCCGCTCTCGTGTAGTACG
This sequence comes from uncultured Anderseniella sp., assembly GCA_964648175.1. GTDB lineage: Bacteria > Pseudomonadota > Alphaproteobacteria > Rhizobiales > Aestuariivirgaceae > Anderseniella. The sequence continues at coordinate 19,593 of CAZYKZ010000016.1, read as the reverse complement.
AGATCGACAGGTCCTTGCACTCCAGAACGGGAGTGTCCTTGTCCAGGGTTGCGCCTTGCTTCGCCATCATCAATCCCTCAGCGAGATTTCACGCAGGCCGTCGGCCAGCAGGTTCAGACCCAGCACCAGGGACGAGATGGCCAGTGCCGGCCACAGCATCATGTTGAGGCCGTTGTAGCCCCATTGGCGCCCGTCGGAGATCATCTTGCCCCAGTCCGGGTCCGGGGGCGGAAGGCCGAGCGACAGGAAGCCGAGCAGAGCGATGGTGATGATCACGTAGCCGAGCCGCAGGCAGGCATCCACGATCAGCGGACCGCGCGCGTTCGGAAGCAGTTCCACCAGCATGATGTAGAGCGGGCTTTCGCCGCGCACTTCCGCCGCCGCGATGTAGTCGCGCGTCTTCAGGTCGAGCACGATGCCGCGCACGATGCGCGCCACCTGCGGCGCGGTGGAAAACGTGATGGCGATGATGATGAGCGACCCCGAAACGATGGTCTTGTCGAGCCCGAGCTCGCTCGTCATCCAGATGCCCAGGTTCGAGGACGGCCCGAATGCGGTGATGATCACCAGCAGCAGCACGATCTGCGGGAAGGCAAGGAACACGTTGCCGATGAACGAGATGACCTCGTCCCACCAGCCGCCGCGATAACCGGCCGTGACGCCCATGATCATGCCGATCGAGTAGGCCACCACAGTGGCCAGCACCGACCAGAACAGCACCACCCGGGCGCCATACATGAGGCGGGCCAGCAGGTCGCGGCCACGGTCGTCGGTGCCCATCCAGTGCATTGCGCCCTTCGGGTCCTCGGTCAGCATCGGCAGCATCTGGGCGCCGCGTACCTGCGCCAGCGGGTCTTGCAGCGGCAACAGGTCGACGAACAGGGCGATGAACACCCAGAAGCAGACCAGTGCGGCGCCGAACATGCCCACATAGCTTTCGCGCAGCAGGCCGATCGATTTCCACAGGCGCTTCAGGCCAGTGGGCGGCGGTGGGGCAGCGGTTTCAGCGGTAATGTCGCTCATCTGGATAAGGCCCCCTTAGCTGAACCGGATACGCGGGTTGAGGTAGGTGTAGCCGATGTCCGAGATCAGCTGGGACATCACCGCGATGAACACCGCCACCATGGCGCAGGCCTCGATGACGTAGATGTCGCCGAACATGGCAGCCTCATAGAGAAGCTTGCCGAAGCCCTTGTAGGAGAAGAACACCTCGGTGACGATAACGCCCGACAGCAGGTAGTTGAGCTGCAGGATCATCACGGTGAATGGCGCGATCAGTGCGTTGCGAAGCGCATGCCGCTTGATCACGCGCCCATAGGGCAGGCCCTTCAGGATGGCGGTGCGCACGTACTGCGAGGTCATCACCTCGGCCATGGAGGCCCGTGTCATGCGGGTGTAGTAGCCGAAGTTGTAGATCACCAGCACCATCACCGGCAGCACCAACTGGTTGATGTCGTTCCAGTTGAGGCCGTTGGTGAACGGTGACGTGCCAGGCAGCCACTCCAGCCAGAACACGAAGATGGCGACCAGAATGGTGGCGGAGGCGAATTCGGGGATCGAGGTGGTCAGCACGGCCAGCACGGTGATGCCGCGGTCGCGGGTCGAGCCTTCCGCGATGCCGGACAGCACGCCCAGCACGAGCGAAATGGAAACGGTTATGAAGAACACCAGTCCGCCCAGAACGGCGGTGTTGAGCAGGTGCTCCTTGAGCAGCTTGGACACGGGCGTGGCGAACTGGATCGACTCGCCAAAGTCGCCGCGCATGGCGTTCCACACCCACTCGAAGTAGCGAACCGGCAGAGGCCGGTTGTAGCCGTTCTGTTCCAGCCAGATCAGCCGCTGATCGAGCGTCGAGTATTGGCTGAGCACCTTCGAGGCGACGTTGAGCTTGTCAGCTTCGAAGCTGAGAAACAGCAGGACCGATACAGTGATCATGATCAGGATCATCTGTACAAGGCGCTTGCCGACGAGTTGCAGCATGTTACCCCTCACTCCCTGTAGAACGGCCTGCAGTCCCGGGTTCGTTCGTCCGGTTCGTGCGCAGGTCTTGCCGCCTGCTTCCAGCCTGTGTGCCGCCTGACACCTGTGTCCAATCGGACAATTTTATCGGCAAAGCCGATGCCCCGTGAGCGACATCCCATATCGATCAGGCGACATCGGGTCTTCGGCATGGAAGCTTAATGCATGAGGACCATGTTGCAATAGGCGGTCGGCAAAACTTTGGAAATTGGTCTGCCGCGGCCCTTCAAAAGCAAGCTTTGGGGGTGCTAGATTGCCAGCGGCGCCAGGCGGGGGAGTTTGCCTGTCGCCTTCTTTCGCACTGAACCCGTTGAGTTTTTCAGCAGATGAACCTCGCATCATTGCCGATGTACGACCTGCCCGAACTGACGCGCGCAACCGATGCGTGGTGGTCGGGACTGGCCTTGCACATGCGCCGGGAAGGCATGGAAGACATACCTGACCTGCTTGTCCGGCCAGCGGAACTGAAGGCGCACTGGCTGTCGCCGAGGCTGCTCATGTCCCAGACCTGTGGATATCCCCTGACCCATGAGCTTCGCGGGCAGGTGCAACTCGTTGCCCTGCCGGTCTATGCCTGCGACGGGTGCTACCCGGATGGTTTTTACTCATCCGCAATCGTGGTGCCTGCATCCTCGAACATCCATTCCATGGCAGACTGCGGGCGCCGCCGGGCAGTCTTCAACACGTCCGACAGCATGTCCGGAATGCTGGCGCTCAGGCTGGCCGCCAGCGCCGCTGCTGCAAGCCAGGGCCGCGAGGAGGGCGAACCATTCTTCGCCAGGCTTTCCGCGTCGGGCGCGCATGTCCGTTCACTGGAGGCGTTGGCCACCGGGCAGGCGGATGTCGCCACGATTGATGCTGTAACCTTTGCGCTTGTCAGCCGCACGCGGCCGGAACTGACCGCTGCGGTACGCGTGCTGGGCCATACGCCGCGCGTGCCGGGCCTTCCCTACATCACCTCGCTGCAGACGCCGCGCGAGGATACCGAGCGCTTGCGCAACGCCCTGAGCAATGCCATGCATGACCCGGCTCTTGCCGGTGCGCGCGCCGAGTTGCTGCTGTCTGACGTGTGCTTTCCGGAACCGGAGAGCTACGATCTCATCCTGCAGCTGGAGAATGAAGCAAGCCGCTGGCCGCTGGCCTGACGTCCGCGAACCCCAACAACGAGGCACCCCATGATCGACCTGTACACCTGGAGCACGCCCAACGGCTACAAGGCCTCCATCGCGCTTGAGGAGATGGGGCTGGACTACAAGGTCCATCCGATCGACATCACCAAGGACGAGCAGTTCCAGCCGCATTTCCTGAAGGTGTCTCCGAACAACCGGATACCGGCCATCGTCGACAACGAGACCGGGCAATCGGTGTTCGAGTCCGGCGCCATCCTGCTTTACCTGGCGGACAAGACCGGCAAGTTTCTCGCCAAGGGCGGCCCGCAGCACTGGCAGGCGATGGAGTGGCTGATGTGGCAGATGGGTGGCTTCGGACCGATGCTGGGTCAGGCGCATCACTTCCTGCAGTTCAACCCCGGCAAGGCGCCCTATGCTGAAGAGCGCTATGGCAATGAAGCCAAACGGCTCTGGGGCGTGCTGGACCGGCGGTTGGCACAGGAGGAATACGTGGCCCGCGATTACTCCATCGCCGACATGGCGATCTGGCCGTGGGCTGCACGGTTCGAGTGGCAGCGCATCGACATGAACGAGTTTCCCAACGTGAAGCGCTGGTACAAGGCCATTGCCGCGCGGCCTGCCGTGAAGGCCGGCTTCAAGGTGCCCAATCCTGATCGCGAGATTCCGCAAGTTGACTGACCCCGGCGCAACGCGGACAGCGGCTGCGCCAAGCCTGCCGCTGGCGGGGTTCGCACTGCTGGCTGCGGTGACCGTGTTCTGGGGCGCCAACTGGCCAGGCATGAAGATCGTGCTGGGCGAAATACCGCCATGGTGGTTCCGCACCATCTGCCTTGCCTTCGGCGGGGCAGCGTTGCTCGCCATTTCAGCCGGCTCCGGCAATACCCTGCGGGTGGCGCGCAACGACATCGCGCCGCTGTTGCTGTGCGCGCTGTTCAACATGGTCGGCTGGCACCTGTTTTCCGCCTACGGGCTGACCATGGTTCCGGCAGGCCGCGCCTCTATCATCGCCTTCACCATGCCGGTATGGGCAGCCCTTGCCGCCATACCCGTGCTTGGCGAACGCCTCACGCTGCCGGTGGTGGCGGGCCTGGCGCTGGGAATGGCGGGCCTTGGCGTATTGATAGGCCACGACATCGCCGTGCTCGGCACGGCGCCGGTCGGCGCGCTGATGATGCTTGGCGCCGCCATCTCGTGGGGCATCGGCACGGTGCTGTTCAAGCGGTTCGGCTGGCAAACGCCGGTTGCCACCGTTATTGGCTGGCAGCTTCTGCTGGCGTCCCTGCCGGTCGGTGCTGGTGCAATGCTGCTGGAGCCGGCGCCCGACCTGCTGGAGCTGTCAGCACCGGCAATCATTGCGCTGGTCTACGTGCTGGCGTTCCCGATGGTGTTCTGCCAGTGGGCCTACTTCAAGATCGTCAGCCTGTTTCCGGCGGTCTACGCAGCTGTCGGCGTCCTGGCGGTGCCGATGGTCGGCGTCATCTCCAGCCTGATCGTGCTGGGCGAGCCGGTCGGCTGGCGCGAGATTGCCGCTCTCCTGCTGGTATCCTCGGCAATATTTACCGTTCTGATCCTGCCGCGACTGAGCCGCAACCGGAGTCCGAGGCCTTCCTAGAGCGGCGACCAGGGCGAAGGTGCGTCCGGGGAAATGATGCGGTCGTCGGACAACGACGTCAGCACGCAGCCGCGCGATTCCACGGACTCATGGTGACCGATGCCCGAAGGCGCCCACGAACGTGCTGACTGGGAATTGCTGCCGCCGGTGCCGGCGGAATAAGGTACGCTGCTACTCACTGTGCCCCCTTGGCCGGCTCTACTTCCGGCCAACTGCTGTCTGCAATGTTGATGAACTCTAAACGCCAACAGTTCACGCCGCTTTAAGCAGGCTGGTAAACGATTTGCACTTGCCGTAGCGAGACATTGTAACGGTTTTTAAGCAGTTTCACGGCTTGTTCCACCCCTGCACCGGCAGGTTAACAAATCGTTAGCGGATGCAAAAATTTATATCTTGCGAAGCGGGCCGATTGGTCATACATGACGCGCTACAGACGCCAACGCACGCGCCTCTGGCCGGTGTTCTCAAACGCTCGCGTTTATGCAGCGACGGTAACGTCTCCACTTGAAGCCTGATGGTCCTTCGGGACCCGTTCTTTTGGAGATGACCATGAACGCCCCAGTAGCCGGCCTCGCGGCCGTTGAAGCCGTACGCTATTCTTCCACCATCGAAGACTACATCCGAGGCAAGCGATTTGAGCGCCCGACGCTGGTGCTCGACACCGCCGCCGTGGCGCGTCACTACCGCTGGCTCAAGGCAGGTCTGGGCCATGCCCACATCCACTATGCCGTGAAGGCCAACCCGCACCGCGAGATCATCCGCACGCTGGTGGCCGAAGGCTCCAGCTTCGATGCCGCCTCGCGTGGCGAGATCGACCTGTGCCTCGAACTGGGCGCACAGCCGCACCAGATTTCGTTCGGCAACACCGTCAAGAAGGTGGCAGACATTGCCCGCGCGCATGAGCAGGGCATCAAGCTTTTTGCGGCAGACGCCGAGGAAGAACTCGACAAGATTGGCGAGCATGCGCCGGGCGCGGAAGTCTATATCCGCGTCATCGTCGATGCATCCGAGGCCGACTGGCCGCTCAGCCGCAAGTTCGGCTGCGCCCGCGACAAGGTTATTGGCCTGCTGCATTATGCCCGCAGCCGTGGCCTCAAGCCCGTTGGCCTGTCGTTCCACGTGGGCTCGCAGACCCGTCTGGCCTCCATGTGGCGCACCACGCTCGACCAGGTGGCTGCCGTCTGGCATGCCGCCCGTGCCGAAGGCTTCGAACTCGACCTGCTGAACATTGGCGGCGGCTTCCCGGCCTTCTACGGCGAGCAGGTTACCCACCCGATGATCTATGCCGCGCAGGTCATGGAACTGATAAACGAGCGCTTCGGCAACGTGCCGCGCGTCATGGCCGAGCCGGGCCGCGGCCTGGTGGCCGAAGCCGGCATGATCGCGGCGGAAGTGCTGCTGGTCTCCAAGAAGTCCGACATGGACACCCACCGCTGGGTGTACCTGGACATCGGCAAGTTCTCAGGCCTTGCCGAAACCATGGACGAGGCGATCCGCTACCAGTTCATCACCGACCGCGACCACGAGAACACCGGCCCGTGCGTGATGGCCGGCCCGTCGTGCGATAGCGCTGACGTGCTGTATGAAAAGCGCCCGGTCCAGCTGCCGCTTGGTCTGAAGGCCGGCGACCGCATCATCATCCGCAATTGCGGCGCCTACACGTCGACCTACTCTTCCGTCTGGTTCAACGGCTTCCCGCCGCTGGACGTGGAAGTCATCTGACCGTCAGGGCTTGCAAACATCGATTGCAGCCATGGACGCACCGGCAGGAAGGCCCGGTACGCCAGCTCGAGCACATGCGCGATGCCGGGCAGCCGGGCCAGCCGCCCCGCCCATCTGAAGGCGGGCAGCCATGTCCACAATTCCGCAAAGGCCGCCGCGCCGGACTTGAGTTCACCTGTCGGCGTTCGCACGTGAAACCGCTTCATGGCCGACGCGCAGTCGAGCCCGGGCGCGACGCACGCATCGCCTGACATTGAAGACACGTCCTGCCAGTCGATGCCGTCTGCCCCGCGCTGGCGCTGGTAGAAGGCAATCTCGCGCCGGCACAACGGGCACGAGCCGTCGAAGAATACGGTGGGCTTGCTGTTGGTCATGGCCCTTCAACGCGGGCGCGGGCAGCGTGGTTGCCTGTGGCAGACCTAGCCGCGCAGCCTGTCCTCAACCCGCCGCCGCCCCATCAATGGCAGCAGGGCGGCCAGTTCCGGCCCGTGCGGCTGTCCGGTGAGCGCAAGGCGCAGCGGCATGAACAGCCCCTTGCCCTTGCGGCCCGTGGCCTCTTTCACCGCGTCGGTCCAGAGTTTCCAGGTGGTGTCGTCCCACGGCTCGGGCGGCAACGCGTGCGCAGCCTGCGCAATGAACTCGCGGTCTTCCTCCGCCACCACGCCCGGCGCATCGCCGAACACGATCGAGTACCAGCCCTCCGCCTCGCCCACCCTCGTCAGGTTGCCGCGAATGGCCAGCCAGAACGCCTCGCCGCCATCGGCATGCAGCGCGTGCAACCTCTCGCGCACCGCCTCATAAGCGAGTTCATGAACGATGCGGGCGTTGAGGTTCTCAAGTTCGGCCATGTCGAAGCGGCCCGGCGCGCGCGACAGCTTCGACAGGTCGAACACGTCGAGCAGCGTGTCCATCGAGGTGTGCGGTTCGATTGCCTCCGACGTTCCGATCAGCGCGCCGTGGCTGACCACGGCCATCGGCTCCAGCCCGCCCTCGCGCATCTCGGCGATGGCGAGTGAGCCCAGCCGTTTCGACAGGCCCTTGCCGTCCGCGCCGACCAGCAGCGAGTGGTGCGCAAACGCCGGCGCCTTGCCCGCCAGCGCCTCGAAAATCTCTATCTGCACCGCCGCGTTGGTGACGTGATCCTCGCCACGGATGACGTGGGTGATGCCCATGTCGATATCATCGACAACCGAGGGCAGGGTGTAGAGGTAGGAGCCGTCCTCGCGGATCAGCACGGGATCGGACAGGGACGCCGTGTCGATGCGCGTTTCGCCGCGCACGAGATCGGTCCACACCACCTCGCGCTGGTCGAGCTTGAAGCGCCAGTGGGCCTTGCGGCCTTCCGCTTCCAGTTTGGCGCGCTCTTCATCGGTGAGGTTCAGGCCGGTGCGGTCATAGACCGGCGGCAGGCCGCGCGCGAGCTGGCGCTTGCGCTTGTATTCAAGCTCCTCCGCCGTCTCGTAACAGGCATAGAGCCGGCCCTCTGCCCGCAGCTTGTCAGCCGCCGCATCATACAGACCGAAGCGTTCGGACTGGCGGTACACGGCGTCTGGCGCAAGACCCAGCCAGGCGAGATCGTCGGCGATCCCGTCGGCAAATTCCTGTGTCGAGCGCTCAAGATCGGTGTCGTCATAGCGCAGGATGAAGCGGCCATGGTCCTTGCGGGCGAACAGCCAGTTGAGAATGGCGGTGCGCGCATTGCCGATGTGGATGCGGCCGGTGGGCGACGGAGCGAAGCGGACGGTGGTGGTCATGTGTTGTGGTCAGCCTTTCGCAGGCACGTCCATGGCGGGGTTTTCGTCGAAGAAACCGGACGGCATCCAGTGGAACCCGGCATAGACGACAGGCTGCACCGGCCAGTCTTCCGGGCGCGCCAGATGGTGATAGTTCAAGGTGTACCATACCACGATGTCGGTGTTCTCGACGTTGCGGTTCTGCCTCGTCCACACCGGCAGGCCGTCTTCGCCCTTCGACTGGTTGGGGTACCAGCCTGCCGAGAAACGTTCGCGCGGCTGATAGGGCGTCACCCACAGGTGCTTGAACATGAAGCCTGCGCGCTTCGCCATCCATGCATCTTCATGCAGGAACGGCACGGCATTGGTGCCCGGCACCAGCTTGTAACCCACCGGCGCGCCATGGGCGTTGAGCTTGTTCGGGTTGATGACCTTCCAGAACCGCGCCGAGGCGAAGTCCATTTCGCGCTGTGCGTCCGTCTCTGTCTTGAGCGCCGTTACGCGAGTGGCAATGCCGTTGCCATGGGGGTTGCCCGGCCCCTTGGGCATCTTCTCGAAATTGATCTCGGTCGCCGTGTTGGCGTCACCATCGATCGCCATGTCGAAGCGGAACGAGAATACGTGCTGGTGCACGTCGGAGGTCACGCCGTCGGTCATCACCGGGCCATAGGTGGTGCCGGTTTCGCCGGTCAGGGCCGTCGGCATCGGTATGCCGGTGGCCTTGATTTCGACGCCGATATTGCCGTCCTGGTAGAAGTACCAGAAGAAGCCGTAAATGTAGTTGCCGATGGTGCATACCGACGAGATCACCAGCCGCCGCGACCGCGCCACGCTGGTCTGCCCGGCGGTGAAGTCGGAAAACTTCCACAGCATGCCGAAGTCTTCCTCGTGCATGCAGATGGCGTTTCTGATGGTGCGCGCAGTACCCGTCCAGTCATGCACGGCCGCGTCGAAATAATGGATGTGGCCGAGGCAATCACAGCCCAGCTTCAGGCTGTCGGTCAGCTGGCCGATGCCGTATTCGCCGGTGTCGAAGGCATTGCGCCTGAACTTGCCGCGCTCCGGGTTGCCATAGGGCACCACCATTTCCGCCATCGAGGCGCGGTGCATGATCGGGCGCAGCCTGCCGCCGTCCTCATAGCCGATCTGGTGCAGCACCAGTCCCTCGCGCAGGTCGAAACCCACCCGGATGTGCCACTTCTGCCAGCGCACCAGCCAGCCTTCAACACTGAAGCTGGGGCCGTCTGGCTGGGTGATGTCGAGCCGCTTGATGTCTTTGCGCAGGTTCTCCTTGCGCCGGATCCGCGAGCCCGATGGCGGCAGCTCCTGTGCGCCGAAATCATCGACCCGCAGAACCTTGCGGCGGTTCAGGTCGATCACCGGGTGAAGGTTGGCGATGGGCCTCGCATAGGGGTTGTCGCCCTCGTCGTTGGCAACCCAGCAATGGCCATAGGCCAGCCGCTCGCCGTCTTCTCCCTCGATGCCGAAATAGCCGGCTGACCACGGCTCTACGAGAACCTTGCTGAGGTCGGTGATGCCACGTTTGGCAAGGGCTGCCTGAAACGCCTCGTCGGCGAGCGCAATTTCGCCACCCAGCACGAACTCGTCGGGACCGATGCGTGCCTGTACGCCGTCGATCTTTTCCCACCGCGTGATGGCGCAGCCGTCGTCGAGGTCGACGAGCGCCTCGATGGTGGCATTGTTGGCGGGTTCGTAGCAGGTGACGAACGCCGTCCTCGCCGGCCGCGGGCCGGTTCCCGCTTCGAACGCCCGCAGATCGGCCTTGGCGGGTTCTTCAAGGGTGATGGTCTCGAACCAGCCGCCCGGATGCAGCTTGCCGCTGGCCCGGATTGCGGCCGTGACCCGGTCAATCTCGCCAGCTGTGAGCGGGTCAAGCGGATGGGAGGTTGTGCCGGTCATGCCTTGTCCCGGAAGCCGTTGGTGATCGGGTAGCGCCGTTCCTTGCCGAATGCGCGCCGGGTGATCTTGACCCCTGGTGCCGCCTGCCGGCGCTTGTACTCGGCAATGTAGAGCAGGTGCTGGATGCGCTCCACCGTGGCCTTGTCGTAGCCCTTCTCCACCAGTTCGGTGAGCGAGGTCTCGCCCTCCACCAGTCCGTCGAGAATGGCGTCGAGCACGTCATAGGGCGGCAGCGAGTCCTGGTCGGTCTGGTCCGGGCGCAACTCTGCAGACGGCGGCCGGGTGATGATGCGCTCGGGGATGACCCGTCCGGCCGGACCACGAAGCCCCGTGGCATCCGACTGGTTGCGCCACTTGGCAAGCGCGTAGACGTCCGACTTGTAGACATCCTTGATCGGGTTGAAGCCGCCGTTCATGTCGCCATAAAGAGTGGCATAGCCCACGGACATTTCCGACTTGTTGCCGGTGGTCAGCACCATCGAACCGAACTTGTTGGAGATCGCCATCAGGATGGCGCCGCGGGTGCGCGACTGGATGTTCTCTTCCGTCACGCCCTCTGTGGTGCCTTCGAACATTGGGCCCAGCGCATCGAGGAAGCCTTCGACCGGCGCCTTGATCGGCACCACGTCGTAGCGCACCCCCAGCGCTTTGGCACAGGCCTCCGCATCTTCCAGGCTGATCTTGGCCGTGTACTCGTAGGGCAGCATCACGCAGTGGACCTTGTCCGGTCCCAATGCATCCACCGCGATTGCCGCCACAACGGCTGAGTCGATGCCGCCCGACAGGCCCAGCACCACGCCGTCGAACCGGTTCTTCTTCACGTAGTCTCGGGTGCCGAGCACGCAGGCGTGCCAGATCTCCTCGTAGCCAACCAGCTGCCGGGCGGTCTCCGCTTGCGCACACCGCCAGCCATCATCCTCCCGGTTCCATTCGGTCAGCAGCAGCCCTTCCTCGAACTCCGCCATTTGGCATGCGAGCGACCGGTCGGCATTGAGCACGAAGGAAGCTCCGTCGAACACCAGCTCGTCCTGGCCGCCCACCTGGTTCAGGTAGATCATCGGCAGGCCGGTTTCGGTGACGCGGGCAACCACGAGGTTGAGCCGTACGTCCTGCTTGTCGCGCTCGAACGGCGAACCGTTTGGCACGATGAGGATTTCCGCGCCGGTTTCCTCCAGCGTCTCGCACACGTCGGGCGTCCAGATATCCTCGCAGATCGGCACGCCGATGCGCACGCCGCGAAAGTTGACCGGGCCGGGGGCGGGGCCTGCCTCGAACACCCGCTTCTCGTCGAACACGCCATAGTTCGGCAGGTCATGCTTGTATCGCACTGCCGAGACCTTGCCGCCATCGAGCAGGATCGCCGCATTGTATACCTTGCCGTCATCCGGCCACGGCGCCGTGACCAGCATGCCCGGCGCGCCATCGGCGGTGAGCGAGGCGAGGTCCTCGACCCGCCGCCGGCAGGCGCGCACAAAGGCAGGTTTCAGCACCAGGTCTTCCGGCGGATAACCGGAAACGAACAGTTCCGGGAACACCAATAGGTCGGCGCCGGCCCTGACGGCCAGGTCATGGGCATCGCGGGCCTTTTCCACATTGGCGTCCAGCGCGCCAACCGTGGGATTGAGCTGCGCCAGCATGATCTTGAGAGTGTCAACCATGCCGCCCTCTTAGCCGTATGTTTCGCGCCCGGCAATCATTGGTTTAAGATTTGTTCGTACCATGATGTAATAGTGGTGCTGGGGGGTCCATGAGCTCAACTGGGAGAGATGGCTCGTGAGTTTCCCGCACCTTGATTTGCAACCCCCGGACCGGATCTCTCCATATGCAGCAGGCTCGACTCAAAGTGACGAATGATGGCGCAGCGGCAACTGCTCTGCTGCCGGCGATGCTAGAAGCCATCGACACCGGCGTTGCCGCATTCGACGATCAAGGCTGCCTGCTCGCAGGCAATGGCCGTTTCGTTACGATGCTCGACCGGGCCGGACTGCTGGCGCCCGGTCACGCTGGCGCTGAACCGGACCGGCTGACGGGTGTGTCCCTCGATCTCTTTGCACCCGGACTGGCGTCCCGGCCGGCCCAGGTGCGCGGGCCCGGCGGCCGGGTATTCGAGATTTCCTACAAGACCGATCCGGCCGGGCTGAATGGCACGCTCGTTCAGCTGCGCGATGTCACGGGCAGGGTAATCGATGCCGGCGCCGTCGATGAGGCGCGGCTCAAGGCCGAACAGATCGAGAATGCCCGCAATGCATTCGTGTCGCAGGTGGCGCACCACTTCCGCACCCCGTTGCACGTCATTCTTGGCTATGTGGACATTCTGGCCGATGCCGAACCCGGCAGCCTCGACCAGTCGGACCGCAACTCCTATCTCGACTTCATTCGCGATTCCGCCGCTGCCCTTCTTCTCAACATGAATGAGATGATGGAGATCATTCGCCTGCAGCGTGACGAGCTCCCGGTGGAGATCGAGATTCGCGACCTTGGCCAGCTGGTCAGCGCCGCGGTCCACGAGGCACAGGCCGATCTCGATGCGGAACAGGCTGAACTGGACAGCGATGCCGCCATTGCCGGTCTGACTGGCGTGCGCTCGCGCATCGATGTGCGTCTGGCACGACGGGGCCTGAGTTCGCTGCTGCGCACCTGCGCAGTGCTGGGCGGCCAGGGCTGCAGGCTGGAGCTTTCGGCGGAGATGTCCGCCGGCGGCAAGGCTGGGTTGAACCTGTCGTTTGAGACCGGCCGCGCAACCCCGGCAGACGTTGTCGCCTCAGTCGACATGCAGGAACCGGTGAAGGAGATAAGCCTGACCGGCCGGGCCAGCGGTTACGGTATCGTTCTGGCCGTGTTGCTGCTGCGGGCATGCAATGCAGAGGTTGCAGTCGAGGCAGGCGAAGGCAGCCTCGTGATCATGAAGATCCGCTTTGATGGCGTCTGAAACCATTGGTCTGATTGATAAAACAGCGGTTCTGAACAGCCTCCACCACAATGCGGAATGCCGACTCCGCGACATGGCGAACGTGTGCGATATCTCTGGTACGTGGTATACCAAGAACCTGAAACGGAACCGCACGCGGCATGTCCAACCGGCTCAAACTGAAGCCTGTAGGCACCAACTTCAGCCTCAAGGAGCATATCTATGAGGCGCTGAAGGAGGCGATTTCCAATGTCGACATCTATGCGGTTGACGCCAACCTGAAGCTGGATGAGCGCGCGCTGGCCGAACAGCTCGGAATTTCCCGCACGCCGGTTCGTGAAGCGCTGACGCGGCTTGAGCAGGAAGGGTTCGTCGAGGTGCTGTCGCGCCGTGGCGTGTTCATCCGCCGCCGCACCCTTGAAGACGTGCTGGACATGATCGTGGTGTGGGCGGCTCTGGAGAGCATGGCGGCCCGGATGGCGGCGGCCAACGCCACCAACGCCCAGATTGCCGCGCTGCGCAAGCATGCAGCCAAGCACAGCGAAAGCTCGGCGCAGGCCGATCTCAGCGAATATTCGGATGCAAACATCCGCTTTCACCAGATGATTCTCGAAATGTCCGGCTGCAAGTTGCTGGCGCAGATGGCCGACGGCCTCTTCGTTCACATGCACGCGGTGCGCCGGCGCGCAATTGAAGAGAACAACCGGGCCTCGCGCTCGGTGGTTGATCACCTAGGCATCATCGAAGCGCTCGAGGAGCGCGACGCTGAACTTGCCGCACAACTCGTGCGCAAACACACGATGCGGCTGCATGACCACGTGCGCCGTGCATGGAAGAAGCTCGAACACAGAGACCAGGAAGACAACGCCGGATAACGGCGATGGAGGAGCACAACATGGCTGAAGCAGCAGTAAAACTCGGGTCCGAAGCGGCGCAGGCCGAACTGACCGATGGTTTCCACCTCATCATCGATGCCCTGAAGCTGAACGGCATCGAGAACATCTATCACGTGCCGGGCATCCCGGTGACGGACCTGGGCCGCATGATGCAGGCCGAGGGCTTGCGGGTGATCTCGTTCCGCCATGAATCGAACGCCGGCAACGCCGCTGCAATCGCCGGATATCTGACGAAGAAGCCGGGCGTGTGCCTGACCGTGTCTGCGCCGGGCTTCCTGAACGGCCTCGTCGCACTCAGCCACGCCACCACCAACTGCTGGCCGATGATCCTGATTTCCGGCTCGTCCGAGCGCGAGATCGTCGACCTGCAGAAGGGCGACTACGAGGAAATGGACCAGCTCGCCATCGCCAAGCCGCTGTGCAAGGCCGCCTACCGCATCCTGCACGCCGAGGACATCGGCGTCGGCGTGGCGCGCGCTGTTCGCGCAGCCCTGTCCGGCCGTCCCGGCGGTGTCTACCTCGACATCCCGGCCTCCCTGCTGGGGCAGACCATGGACGCACTGCAGGGCGAAAAGTCGCTGATCAAGGTGGTTGAGCCCGCACCCGCCCAGTTCCCGTCGCAGGCCGCCGTGGACCGCGCGCTCGGCCTGCTGAAGTCGGCCAAGAAGCCGCTCATCATCCTCGGCAAGGGCGCCTCCTATGCCCAGTGCGACGACCTGGTGAAGGAATTCGTGGAGAAGTCGGGCATTCCCTATATCGCCATGTCGATGGCCAAGGGCCTGCTGCCGGACGATCACCCGCAGTACGCAGGCGCCGCCCGTTCGCTGGTGCTGAAGGACTCGGACTGCGTGATGCTGATCGGCGCGCGCCTCAACTGGCTGCTCAGCCACGGCAAGGGCAAGCAGTGGGGCGAACCGTTCACCAAGAAGTTCATCCAGATCGACATCGATCCGAAGGAAATGGACTCCAACCAGCCCATCGATGCTCCGCTCGTCGGCGACATCGAGAGCGTGCTTAGCATGCTGGTCAAGGGCATGGACGGCTGGAAGAAGCCGTCCGAGGAATGGACCGGCGCGGTTGCCGCCAAGTCCGCCGAAAACGTCCAGAAGATGTCGGGCAAGCTGATGTCCAATGCCGTGCCGATGGACTTCCACGGCGCGCTGGGCCGGCTGAAGCGCATCTTCGCAGACAACCCGGACGCGGTCCTGGTCAACGAAGGCGCCAACACGCTCGACTTCGCCCGCTCGATCATCGACATGTACAAGCCGCGCAAGCGTCTTGACGTCGGCACCTGGGGCGTCATGGGCATCGGCATGGGCACCGCAGTTGCCGCCGCCGTCGAGACCGGCCAGCCGGTCGTGTGCGTCGAGGGTGACAGCGCTTTCGGCTTCTCCGGCATGGAAATCGAGACCATCTGCCGGTACAACTTGCCGGTCTGCATCGTCATCTTCAACAATTCCGGCATCTACCGCGGCACCGATACCGACCCGACGGGCCGTGATCCGGGCACCACGGTGTTCGTGCCGGAAGCAAAGTACGACATGATGATGGAAGCGTTCGGCGGCGTCGGCGTAACGGCCCGCACGCCGGATGATCTCGAGCGGGCAGTCCGTGAGGCGATCGCCAGCGGCAAGCCGACGCTCGTCAACGCCATCATCGACCCGCAAGCCGGCACCGAATCCGGCCGCATCGGCAACCTGAACCCGCAGAGCGTGGTTCAGAAGAAGAAGTAATCCAGCCTGTGGCAGCCGCCTGCACTCAGGTTGCGGGCGGCCGCTTCCGGTTCTGACAGCATCTATCCCCGGTGGTGAACACGGGGACCCAGGGAGACAAAAATGCAAGCACTCAAAGGCATCAAGGTTCTGGACTTCACCCACGTGCAGTCCGGCCCAACCTGCACCCAGCTCCTCGCCTGGCTCGGCGCGGACGTGATCAAGGTCGAGCGCCCGGGCGTTGGCGATGCAACGCGCGGCCAGCTGCGCGACGTGCCCAATGCCGACTCGCTCTACTTCACCATGCTCAACCACAACAAGCGTTCGCTGACGCTGGACTCCAAGAATGCCAAGGGCAAGGAAGTCCTCGAGAAGCTGGTCAAGACCTGCGACATCCTCGTGGAGAATTTCGCCCCCGGCGCGCTTGACCGCATGGGCCTCACCTGGGAGCGCATCCAGGAGCTCAACCCGCGCATGATCTACGCATCGGTCAAGGGCTTCGGCCCAGGCCCCTACGAAGAGTGCAAGGTGTACGAGAACGTCGCCCAGTGCGCTGGCGGCTCTGCGTCGACCACCGGCTTCCTCGATGGCCCGCCGACCGTGACCGGCGCCCAGATCGGCGACTCGGGCACCGGCCTGCACCTGGCCTTCGGCATTCTGGCTGCACTTTACCAGCGTACCCACTCCGGCAAGGGCCAGCGCGTGCTGGCCGCCATGCAGGACGGCGTGCTGAACCTGTGCCGCGTCAAGCTTCGCGACCAGCAGCGTCTGGCTCACGGCCCGCTGAAGGAATACTCGCAGTTCGGCCAGGGCATTCCGTTCGGCGATGCCACCCCGCGTGCGGGCAACGACTCCGGCGGCGGCCAGCCCGGCAAGATCCTGAAGTGCAAGGGCTGGGAAACCGACCCGAACGCCTACACCTACTTCATCACCCAGGCTGCGGTCTGGGAGAAGGTGTGCGACCTGATCGGCGAGCCCGGCTGGAAGACCGACCCGGCCTACGCCACGCCGCCCGCCCGTCTCGACAAGCTCGACGCCATCTTCGACCGCATCGAGCAGTGGACCATGACCAAGACCAAGTTCGAGGTCATGAACCTGTGCAACCCGCTGGACATCCCGGTCGGGCCGATCCTGTCGATGAAGGAAATCGCCGAGGACATGTCCCTGCGCGAGACCGGCACGGTGGTCGAGGTCGACCATCCCGAGCGCGGCAAGTACCTCACCGTCGGCATGCCGGTGAAGCTGTCCGACTCGCCCGCCGAGGTGAAGCGGTCTCCGCTGCTGGGTGAGCACAACGAGGAAATCCTTGCCGAAGTGCTGGGCTATTCCGCCGACGACATCGAGGCGATCCGCGCATCCGGCGCCATCGGCGACATGAAGCAGGCAGCCGAGTAACATCTCCGGCAAGAACAACAAGAATATGGGAAGGAAGCAGTAATGGCGGAAGATAACCGCGGCATCTGGCGCAAGCCGGGTGACAAGATGAAGCTCATCGTCATGGGCCAGCAGGCATTCGGCAAGGACGTCCTGGCCAAGCTGCTGGACGAGGGCAGGGACGAAGTGGTCGCGGTCTATTGCGAGCCCGACAAGGAGGGCAAGCCGGCCGACCCGATCAAGGCCTTCGCACTTGAGAAGGGGTTGCCGGTCGAACAGCCGGCCAACTTCGACGACAAGGCCACGCTCGACAAGCTGGCCTCGTACGATGCCGATCTGATGGTGATGGCCTTCGTGAACGTGTTCGTGCCCGAAGCGGCCCGTGACACCCCGCGCTTCGGCTCGATCTGCTTCCACCCCTCGCTGCTGCCGCTGCACCGCGGCCCCAGTGCGGTCAACTGGCCGATCATCATGGGATCGACCAAGTCCGGTTACAGCTGGTTTTACCCCTCCGACGGGCTGGACGAAGGCGACAGCCTGCTGCAGTGGGAATGCGACATCGCCCCCGACGACACCGTGATCGATCTGTATTTCAAGAAGATCTACCCGTCCGCCGTCGACAGCGTAATGGAAGTCTGCGAGCTGTACCGCGCCGGCAATCCGCCGCGCATCGTGGCCGACGAATCCCAGGCAACCTACGAGCGCCGCTGCACGGCCAAGCACGCCAGGATCGACTGGAACAAGCCGGTGGCCCAGGTCTATGACCTGATTCGCGGCACCAACCCGAGCCCCGGCGCCTGGACCACGCTGAATGGTGCGCAGGTACAGGTGTTCGACTGCCGCCGTGAACCCGGTGACGGCATTTCCTCCAAGGTCACGGCTGTTTCTGAAGACGGCGTCACTGTACAGTGCATCGGCGGCCGCATCCGCATCATGCGCGTGCGACCGGCCGGCGGAGACAAGATGGCAGCCCAGGATTGGGCCGCACAGGCCGGCGTTGAAAAGGGAACAGTGCTCGGCGAATAGGCCGGGACAAACAATAAGGCCCGAGCTGGCAAACAGCGGGCACTCAAGGGAAGGAAGCAGTCATGTCGGTACGCAGGATTCTGGTACCCATCAGGCTCGACGGCAAGGGCGAGAACGTGCTTGACCACGCTATGGCGCTGGCGGGCAAGAACTCGCACATCGAAGTGGTGCATTGCCGCCCCGCGCCTAAGGATCTCATTCCGTTCGGCGTGTCGGTGCCCTCGATCCTGCGTGAGCAGATCACCAAGTCCGGCGACGAACTGGCAATCGCCGAGGAAAAGCGGGTGGTCGAGCTGTTCGAGGCCTATGCCAAGAGCCGCAAGCTAAAGGTCGTAGGTCCCGGTGAGCCGCACCCGAAGAACGCCATGTCCGCCACCTTCCGCGTGGAGCGCGGCAAGCAGGCAAACATCGTGTCGATGCGCGGCCGTCTGGCCGACGTGGTTGCGGTGGCCAAGCCTGACCGCGACCGGGCAATCGGCCGCAACACGCTGGAAGCCGCGCTCGTCAACACCGGCTCGCTGGTAATGATGTGCCCGGAACAGGCGCCGCCGAAGGTTCTCGGTCAGCACGTCGCCATCGCCTGGAACGGTTCGCGTGAAGCAGCCCGCGCGCTTGCCCTGGCGATCCCGCTGCTGGCAACGGCCAAGAAGCTGTCGATCCTCACCATCGCAGGCGAGGAGCTGGAGCTGACGGCGAAACACCTGATGAGCTATCTGGGCGATCACGACCTGAAGGCTGAGCATCTCGAGGTCAAGGCCGACCACAATGTGGGCAAGGTGCTGCTTGAAGGTGCCGGAACAAGCGGCGCGGACTGCCTGTTGATGGGCGCTTACGGCTCCAGCCGTGGCCGTGAACTGGTGCTTGGTGGAGCCACGCAATACGTGATCGACCACTCCACGATCCCGGTGCTGATGGCTCACTAAGCGTTTGGAGGCAAAAGGCTTTCACAGAGCGGAAAACTTGAGGAGATAGTGCGACATACTGTCAGGTTTTCACTTGCCGAGGTACGGCGATCTGATACGATCTGACTGCTGCTGGTATACCACACGCCAGAATTGATAACAAAAAATGTGGTAAATCAGTTGCTTGAAAGCGCGGTCTGGTTGTTCGAGACGAATGTCTGCCACGCGTTTGGCAGCGAGCAACATGCCCGCTAGACTAGCCGGCTTCTGCCACACAGGCGGAAGGCGTTCATGACCCAAAAGGGAGGAAAACCATGGGTATTACTAGAAGACTGGCAATGGCTCTGACCTGCGCGGCTGGCCTGATGACAGGTGTTGCCGGCATGTCGACCACGGCGCACGCCTGGGAACCGACCAAGCCAATCGATTTCGTGATCATGGCCGGTGCCGGTGGTGGCGCTGACCAGATCGCACGGTTCATCCAGTCGGTCGTCGAGAAGAACAAGATGACCCCGCGTCCGCTGGTACCCAACAACAAGGGCGGCGGTTCTGGCGCTGAAGCGCTGATCGCGCTGAAGGGCACTTCCGATCCGGATCACACCATTCTGGTGACCCTGAACTCGTTCTTCACCACGCCGC
>CAZYKZ010000015.1:0-26206 GCA_964648175.1 uncultured Anderseniella sp. | reverse complement strand
ACTTCCTCGTGCCGCTCTTCGGGCTTGTCGATCTTGTTGATCGCCACAATTGGGCGCAAGCCGATCTTGAGGGCCTTCTGCAGCACGAACTTGGTCTGTGGCATGGGACCTTCAGCGGCATCAACCAGTAGAATGGCGCCATCGACCATGTTGAGAATGCGCTCCACCTCGCCGCCAAAGTCGGCGTGGCCGGGCGTATCGACGATGTTGATGCGGGCATCACCCCACTCCACCGAGGTCACCTTGGCCAGGATGGTGATGCCGCGCTCGCGCTCCAGATCATTCGAGTCCATCGCGCGCTCAGCAATGCGCTGGTTCTCGCGCACACTGCCGGACTGCGCGAGCAGTCGGTCGATGAGGGTCGTCTTGCCATGGTCGACGTGCGCGATGATGGCGATGTTTCTCAGGGTCATTTGCGGTTTGCTTTCAGGAATTCTCATTGGAGTTGGGCGGCGTGTAGCACGCGCCGCGCTGGCACGAAATGCGCATATTGAAGCGCAAGCATCACAACTGTTTCACGCTGGCACACACAAGTTCGAAAGGACCGGTCCCATGTTCGAGAAATCCAGGGCATCAAACATCACCGCCCAGGCAACGCACATTCCGGCCACGATCACCCTCACAACGGGCGAGACGCTCACCGGCACGCTCGCCACATCAGGTGTTGGCCGGCTAGCCGAAATCCTGAACTCTGCAGCGCCATTCGTGGAGTTCCGGACGCTTGCCGGCGAAACCCGTCACTTCAACAAGGTTGCCATCATCAGCATCTCACCCGTCGAAGTGCCAACTGCCGATCAGCTCTCGCGGCGCAATGTGGATGCGGCCGTATTTGACCCCTATGCGGTTCTGGGCATTACAAACGCTGCTACACCTGAGCAGATCCATGCCGCCTACGTGACCATGGCGCGCAACTACCACCCCGACCGATATGCCGCTTCCGGGCTGCCGCGCGAAGTGACCGACTATATCTGCGCTATGGCGAAGCGCATCAACGCGGCCTGGGACATTCTCTCCAGCAGTCACGCCCTGGCCTGACGCCGGGCACGTCAGCCCTTCTGGTTGCGCTTGGCAAGCGTCCGCAGGCGCAGCGCGTTGAGACGGATGAAGCCGGCGGCATCCTTCTGGTCGTAGGCGCCGTGATCGTCTTCGAACGTCACCAGCTCTTCCGAATAGAGCGACTTGTCGCTCTTGCGCCCGGACACCATGACGTTGCCCTTGTAGAGCTTCAGCCGCACCTTGCCTTCAACGTTCTCCTGGCTCTTGTCGATCAGCGCCTGGAGCATTTCACGCTCGGGCGAGAACCAGAAACCGTTGTAGATGAGCTCTGCGTAGCGCGGCATCAAGTCGTCCTTCAGGTGTGCCGCACCGCGGTCGAGCGTGATCGACTCGATGGCCCGGTGGGCAGCAAGCAGGATGGTGCCGCCGGGCGTCTCGTACACGCCGCGCGACTTCATGCCGACGAAGCGGTTCTCGACCAGGTCGATGCGGCCGATGCCATTGTCGCGGCCCAGATCGTTGAGCGCGGCAAACAGCGTGGCCGGGCTCATCTTCTTGCCATTGAGCGCAACCGCATCGCCCTTGGCGAATTCGATCTCGATCTCTGTCACCTTGTCGGGCGCATCCATCGGCGAAACCGTGCGCATGTGCACATATTCCGGCGCTTCCTGCCAAGGATCTTCCAGCACCTTGCCCTCGGAAGAGGAGTGCAGCAGGTTGGCGTCCACCGAGAACGGCGCCTCGCCCTGCTTGTCCTTCGGCACGGGGATCTGGTGTTCCTGGGCAAACTTTATCAGGTCGGTGCGCGACTTGAAGGTCCAGTCACGCCACGGCGCGATCACCTTGATGTCGGGGTTGAGCGCGTAGGCGGAGAGCTCGAACCGCACCTGGTCATTACCCTTTCCGGTGGCGCCGTGAGCAACGGCATCGGCACCGGTTTCGCGCGCAATCTCGACCAGCCGCTTGGAGATCAGCGGGCGGGCAATCGATGTGCCCAGCAGATAGACGCCCTCATAGAGCGCATTGGCCCGAAACATCGGAAACACGAAATCGCGGATGAACTCTTCGCGCACGTCCTCGATGTAGATTTCCTTGATGCCGAGCATCTCGGCCTTGCGCCGCGCAGGTTCAAGCTCGTCGCCCTGGCCCAGATCGGCGGTGAACGTGACCACCTCGGCGCCAAGTTCGGTCTGCAGCCACTTGAGGATGATCGACGTGTCGAGACCACCGGAATAGGCAAGCACCACCTTCTTGACCGAACTCTTCGCAGCCATCTCACTGATCTCCTGTCTTCGGGAACTGAAAAGCGCGTTGCGCCCGTTTGCGCGGGACCATTAAGCCACGCTGCGATTGCCCGCAAGCCAACGTTGATGAAGCGTGGCTAGAAGTCGCTGATGATGCCGTCCTTCTCCCAGTCGCCGAAGCGGGTGGGTTCCGGTCCGTCACGCCCATTCACTTCCGGCGGCAGCTTGGCGGATGTGGCTGCTTTCCGCCGGGCCTCGGCCTCGGCGAGGGCACGGCGAGCTGCGTCGCTGAGTGGCTTGATGGGATTTGCCGGATGGTTCATGGCTTGGCTGGATTGAACTTGAGCATGGTCGCATTCATATAGATCGCACGGTTTGCATATTGCAACCTTACGCACTGGAGTTTCCGGCCAATGAACTACATGAAGACTGCGATCCTGCTGGCGGGGATGACGGCTCTCTTCCTCGCCATCGGCTACGCGATTGGAGGTCAGGGCGGCATGTTGCTCGCTCTGGTTTTCTCCATCGGCACCAACCTGTTTGCCTACTGGAATTCCGACAAGATGGTACTGCGCATGCATGGCGCCATGCCTGCCAGCGAAAGCCAGTTTCCGGAACTACACCAGATGGTGCACCGGCTGGCGGACAATGCCGGCTTGCCGATGCCCAAGGTCTACGTGATGGACAACCCCCAGCCCAACGCTTTCGCTACCGGTCGCAATCCGGAGAATGCCGCGGTGGCTGCCACGACCGGACTGCTACAGTCGCTGACCTACGAGGAGGTCGAGGGCGTCATGGCGCACGAACTGGCCCACATCCAGAACCGCGATACGCTGATCATGACCGTCACGGCCACCATTGCGGGCGCGGTCTCCATGCTGGCCCAGTTCGGCATGTTCTTCGGCGGCAGGAGCCGGGACAATCCGTTCGGCGCAATCGGCACCATCGCCATGGTGATCCTGGCGCCCATAGCTGCCATGCTGGTGCAAATGGCGATCAGCCGCACGCGCGAATATGCTGCAGACCGGCGCGGCGCCGAAATCTGCGGCAAGCCCATGGCGCTGGCCTCCGCCTTGAACCGGATCGCCGGAGCAGCGCACCGCATCGAGAATGATACCGCGGAGGCTAACCCGGCAACTGCCCACATGTTCATCATCAACCCGCTCTCGGGCGCGCGCATGGACAACCTGTTCTCCACCCACCCCAATACCGAGAACCGCATTTCCGCCCTTGAACAGATGGCTGGCGAATTCAGCCAAACTGAGGCGAGCGCCGCCGGTTCGGGGCCCTGGGGTGGATCCGGCGCCGGCACGCGGGGACCGTGGGGGTGAGCGGAGCAAGCCTTTCAACATCCTCCTCCGGCCTTCAGGCGCGCATTGCTGCAGTTGACGCCATCGGGCTGGTATTCTCTCGTGGCAGCTTTCTCGATGCTGCACTTGAGCAGTCTGTGGAAGGAATAACGGATTCTCGAGACCGAGCGTTTGCCCACGCACTGGCCGCAACCGCCCTGCGCCACAAGGGTCAGATTGAACAGGTGCTCGACGCGTTCCTTGATCGCCCGCTGGACAAGGGCGCAGTCCGCACGCGTGACATCCTTTTGTGCGGCGCGGCACAGCTGCTGTTTCTCGACACGGAGCCTCATGCAGCCATCAGCACCAGCCTTCAGCTGGCGGATGAGAACGCTGCGACAAGGCGGCACAAGGGACTGGTCAATGCTGTCTTGCGGCGGGTCTCGGACAATCGCAATGCCATCCTGAAAGACCTGCCGCCGGCCATGACCGGGCTGCCGGGCTGGCTGCAGAAGAAGCTGCGCGCAGATCTCGGGCCGCAACAGGCAGAAGCGTGCGCCGAAGCACTGTTGACCCAGGCCAGCCTCGATCTGAGTCTGAAGGACGAGGCGTTCCGGCAACAGCTCGAGGATGCCGGTGGCATCAGTCTTCCCACTGGCACGGTCAGGTTTGCCGTGCCCCACCCAACCGTTACCTCCTTGCCAGGTTTCGAGGAGGGCGGCTGGTGGGTGCAGGATGCCGCTGCCGCATTGCCTGCCCGCCTGCTGGGCGAGGTGCGTAGCAAGACCGTGCTGGACATGTGTGCCGCCCCGGGTGGCAAGACCTTGCAGCTTGTCGCCGCGGGCGCCAGCGTAACGGCACTCGACATTTCTGAAGCCAGGCTTGACCTGGTACATCAAAACCTGGCGCGCACCGGTCTTTCCGCCACCTGCATCGTGGCCGATGCCATGGACTTCCAGCCCGCAGACAGGTTTGACGCCATACTGCTTGATGCGCCCTGCTCTGCCACCGGCACCATCAGGCGCCATCCGGAACTTCCATGGCTGCGGCAGACGGGTGACATCGGGCAACTTGTGCGGCTGCAACGCAACCTGCTGCGCAAGGCCGCTAGCCTGCTCAATCCGGGCGGTGTGCTGGTCTATGCCGTCTGTTCTCTGCTGGCGGAGGAAGGATCGAAGCAGATCCAGGCCTTCCTGAACGAGAACCGCAATTTTCAGCGCAGTCCCGTGTCGCTTCCAGAGCTGGGGCTCACGCCGGAGTTCCTGACCAAGAAGGGCGACCTGCGCACCTTGCCGCACTTCAGCCTCGGCGGTCATGCCGGCATGGACGGATTCTTTGCAGCCCGTCTGGTCAAGGTCGCAGACTGATACAGAAAATTATCGTTTCGTTAACGATCTGTGGTCTTCAATGGTGGTTGCTTCGGCTACGGCCCCTGACGACCGTTGAGCCGCGGCGCGACCCCTTTCAACCGGATCCGGCCAGACACTGACACCATGCCGCTTGCCGCCGCAGACCTTACCTCCATCGCCAGCCTGACCGGGCGGGAACTGGCCAGCAGGCTGACGCGCATCGCCAGACCGGGTTTGCCGGGATTGCAGATGGCCCGTTGCAACGGACTGGGTCTGACGCTCGCTTCACTGGATTCAGCGGATGCATCGCGTGCGCCGGAGCTTTATCGCGGCTGCTTCGAATTGGGCGGCTGCCGTATCATCTTGCGGGGCGGTTCCATTTTTTCGCTGCAAGAGCCTCGGCCAACCAGTTTCGACACGGCGCTGAACGGCTTCGCATTCCTGCACAACCTTGAAGCAGCCCGTGGCGAGCTGTACCGGGTCTACGCTCGCGGGTTGGTCTCGGAGTGGTTGGAGGAGCGCGCGTGGCGGCAGCCTGCCGCGCGGCAAATCCCGGTGCTGTCGTGGCGCATCATCAACTGGGTCCAGTGCGCGCCCTACCTGCTTTCAGGAGCAAGCCGCAGTTTTGAACTGTCGTTCTTCAACAGTCTGACCGCACAAATCCGGCTGGTCATGCGCAAGGGTCCCGACGCTTCATTGCCTGAAGAGAGGCTTCTCGCTGCAATTGCCCTGGCCTACGGCGTGTTTGGCACGACGGGACTGGACGCCCTTCACAAGACCGCCCTGCACCGGCTCGCCAACGAACTCGAGCGTCAGATCCTGGCAGACGGCGGACACATCTCCCGCAACGGCGAAGTCCTGTGCATGGTCCTGGGTCTGCTGCTGCCCCTGCGCGATGCCATGCAGGCCGCCTATCTTGAGGTGCCAGGACCGGTCAACGCCGCGCTCGAACGGATGCTGCCGATGTTGCGCTTCCTGCGCCACAGCGATGGCAAGCTTGCAGTATTCCAGGGTGTATCCCGCACCCATGCCGGCCGGATCAAGGCCATACTCGATCATGACAAGATCGGCGGGCGTCCCCTGTCGCACGCGCAGCTGTCGGGCTTTGCAAGGCTCGCCCATGGCCATACCACGGTGATCATGGATACCGGCCAGCCTGCCATGCCTGGTGACAGCGCTTGTGCGGCTGCATCTCCGCTGGCACTCGAGTTGTGCGATGGTGCACATCGCGTCGTCGTCAATTGCGGAAACAGGCCGGTAGAGGATGCTGAGTGGCAGCAGGCTGCGAGGCTTACTTCGGCTCATTCCACGATATGCCTGGGCAACACCGATACCAGTGCGATACTCGGCGGACGGCTGTTCGCCAGGCTGTTTGGCAATGCCCCGCTGTTGCGCCGCGGCGAGATCGAAGCCGACGTGACAAGGGACGAGCCTGGCGGGGTCATTACCGCGCGCCACAGCTGTTATGAACGTCCCTTTGGACTGGCTTGCCAGCGCCGGGTCTTCCTCAGCGCCGATGGTCACGACCTGCGCGGCGAGGACCAGTTCATCGCCGCAGCGCCCGAGGAAGCCGCCGCGCTTGATCCTGCGTTCCAGATCAGGTTCCACCTGCACCCTTCCGTGAAGGCGACCCTGTCCCGGGATGGTGGCAGCGTCATGCTGGTTCTACCCAACAAGACCGGCTGGAAGTTTACCGCCCGCGGCGGCCGGTTGTCCCTTGAGCCCAGCATCTACCTGCCAGACGTGCGCAATCCGCGGCCGTCCGCGCAGATCGTCATTTCGGGAATTGCCGGACGTCCGGAACGGGTGCAGTGGACCTTCAAACGCATTCAGAAGCCAGCAGCACGTCCTGATGGCGGCCGCGTGGAAGCAGCGCCCGAGCTTCCATTGACCGCAGGATAAAGCCCTTCGTCGATATTCAGCTTGCGGCGCGCGCGTGTTAACGCTGTCCGGAGACCCATCTTTCCAGCAGCGGAGTCACGCCCCATGCGCGCCATACGCCGAGCCCTCCTGTCCGTATCCGACAAGACCGGCCTGATCGAATTCGCCCGGTCCCTCACCGCGATGGGCGTACACATCATCTCCACCGGCGGTACTGCCCGCTCCCTGTCCGAGGCCGGCCTCGAGATTACCGACATCTCGGACTGGACCGGTTTTCCCGAGATCATGGATGGCCGTGTAAAGACGCTTCACCCCAAGGTGCACGGTGGCTTGCTGGCGGTTCGCGACAACAATGACCACCTGCAGGCGATGGAGGCCCATGGCATCGGCGCCATCGACCTGCTCGCCGTGAACCTCTATCCCTTCGAACAGACGCTGGCAGCAGGCGGCAGCTATGAAGAGCTGGTCGAGAACATCGACATTGGCGGGCCAGCCATGACCCGCGCTGCTGCGAAGAACCATGCCGACGTCACGACTGTCGTGGACCCTGCCGACTACGCATCGGTCATTGCGGAAATGGAGTCCAACGGAGGTGGCACGTTGCCAGCCACCCGCCGGCGGCTGGCCGCAAAGGCCTTCGCGAGAACCGCCGCTTATGACTCGATGGTGAGCACCTGGTTGCTGGAACAGGCGGGCGACACGGCGCCTGCTTTTCGCGCCATCGGCGGGAGTCTCATCCAACCGCTGCGCTACGGAGAAAACCCCCACCAGCACGCAGCCTTCTACCGCACCGGGGAGAAGCGTGAGGGCGTCACCACGGCGAGGCAGTTGCAGGGAAAGGAACTGTCCTACAACAATATCAACGACACCGATGCCGCCTTCGAGTGCGTCAGCGAATTCGACCCCGCCGAAGCTCCTGCCTGCGTCATCGTCAAGCATGCCAACCCGTGCGGCGTAGCAACTGCAGCCACGCTCGAGGAGGCATACAGGCTCGCCTTGCGATGCGACAGCGTCAGCGCATTCGGCGGAATCGTCGCTTTCAACCGACCAATCGATGAAGTCACTGCCAGGGCGGTTTCGGAGATTTTCACCGAGGTAATCATCGCGCCGGGCGCCGACGAGGCTGCCCTTGAAGTGTTCTCGTCGAAGAAGAACCTGCGCATTCTCACCACTGCCGGCCTGGCCGACCCGGTACAGCCCGGTCTGGCGATGAAAACGGTCGCCGGCGGGTTGCTGGTGCAATCGAGGGACAATGGCCGTGTCCGGCTGGAAGACCTGAAAGTGGTCACCAGGCGCCAGCCAACGCAACGCGAGCTGACGGATTTGCTGTTTGCTTTCCGGGTGGCCAAGCACGTCAAGTCCAACGCGATAATCTATGCCAGGGATGGCGCAACTGTCGGCATCGGCGCGGGCCAGATGTCCCGTGTCGATTCCAGCCGCATCGCAGCCCGCAAGGCCGCGGAGGCCGCCCAGACCGCAGGTCTGCATGAGAGCCTCGCCATGGGCAGTGTCGTCGCCTCGGATGCGTTCTTCCCGTTCGCCGATGGTCTGCTGCAGGCAGCCGAAGCAGGCGCTACTGCGGTCATCCAGCCGGGAGGCTCCATGCGCGATGATGAGGTGATTGCAGCTGCTGACGAAAAGGGACTGGCCATGGTGTTCACGGGCATGCGACATTTCCGGCACTGAAATTTACAGCCACAGCGGTTGGGCTGGCGATCAATGGAGGCACTGAACCATGCTCGTTACCACCACAAACACCATCGAGGGCCGGCGGATCGTCGCCTACAAGGGACTGGTCGCAGGGGAGGCCATTCTCGGCGCAAACCTGTTCCGTGACCTGTTTGCCTCGATCCGAGACATCGTCGGCGGCCGTTCAGGCGCCTATGAGAGGGTACTCAACGATGCCCGGGAGACCGCAATCGCAGAACTGACCGACAAGGCGGCTGCGCTTGGATGCAACGCGGTGATCGGCGTCGACATCGACTACGAGACCGTCGGCCAGAACGGCTCGATGTTGATGGTAACGGCTGCGGGTACAGCGGTAGTCGTCGAATAGAAGCTGTTGCGGTCAGCTTAGCTTCTGACCAGATCGTTTATGTGACTGGCGATCACCGCGAACTTGGCCAGCGAAAAATCAGGCTCTTCGGCTATGCGGCGCACTTCACCGCCGGTGCCCTCGATACGGAGCCTTTCGGCCTTTGTGGTCCGGTCACAAACGACATCGACGGTTATTGCGCGCAAGGCCCGCCTGATGGTCTGGGCAATGCCGTCGACAGCCTGCCGGTCATACTCGCTACCGCCAGCAAGCGCTTCTGCACCGGACAGGATCCGGTCGAGCCCCAGTTCGCCTGCCAGGCCGAAGTAGACATCGGCGACCTTCGTAATTCCGGCTCCCGTTGCGCGGCCAATACGAACGACTTCCAGTCCCCGCACAAGGTGGCGGACGCCGCCAATGCGCAAGGCCAGCGCTCTATCGACGCCGAGCCCCGCCAGTTCGTCGACCTCCAGCTGCAGGGCAGCGACAAGAGGTTCGGTCAACAATCCGGGCAGGCGATCTGCTATCGCGTCCAGCCCGTTGCCATAGAGTTTCACCAGTGACGACAGTCCGCTGCTGACGTCTTCGTTGGCCGCGAACCAGGCTGTGGCGTCGCTCAACCCGGTCTGCAGTTTCGCGTAGAAGTCAAGCTGCCGCTGACCATCCATCCTGCAGTCGAGCTGATCGATCGCCTCGTTCATCGCCACAAAACCGAAGCTGTCGCGGGCCAGCGCATAACTCAAGGCCGCACTGCCCGTACTAACCCCGCTATCGGAGACGAGGTCGAACATGAACTCGGGGCCGCACCGGTTGACGATGCTGTTGGCAAGCAAAGTGCAAACGATTTCTGCGCGCAGCTTGTGGTTCCGGATTTCCCCGGCATACGGTTTGATCATTCGTGCCGGGAAGTACCTGAACAGTTCGTGCTCCAGATATGGATCATCGGCAATCTTGCCGCCGAGCATCTGGTTGAACAGCACAATTTTCGCATACGCCACGAGAACCGCAAGTTCGGGCCGGGTGAGGGAGTGTCCCCCGGCAATCCTTTCTGCAAGCTCATCTGGTGAGGGCAGGAACTCGATCTGCCGGTCGAGGCCTCCCTGGGTCTCCAGCAGCCGGAACAGCCGGTTCATTCCCGGCCGGTCGGAGGCAAGAGTGCGCTGGGCAAGAGACAGGCACAGGGTCTGCAGATAGTTGTTGCGCAACACCAGCGAGGCAACCTCTTCGGTCATTGCAGCCAGCAGCTTGTTGCGCCGGGGCCGCGTGAGCTTGCCTGCCAATTCCGCCGACCCCAGCGCGATCTTCAGATTGACCTCCACGTCCGACGAGTTGACCCCGGCTGAATTGTCGATGGCATCGGTGTTGATGCGTCCCCCGCCCAGGGCAAATTCGATTCGAGCCAACTGCGTCATGCCCAGATTGGCGCCTTCCCCGACGACCTTGACCTTCAGTTGGCGCGCGGCGATACGAATCGCATCGTTGGCCTTGTCACCGGCATCTGCATTGCTCTCCGAACTGGCGCGGACATAAGTGCCGATACCCCCGAACCACATCAGATCGGCCTCGCACCCGAGGATTGCTGTCATCAGTTCCGACGGCGATAGCCTGTCGGCTTGCAACCCGAGCATCGACTTGATTTCGGAACTCAACGCAATCTGCTTTTCCGTGCGCGAGAAGACCCCGCCGCCCTTGCTGATCAGCTTGCGGTCATAGTCCTGCCAGCTCGAACGCGGCAGTTCGAACAGCCGCTGCCGCTCCGCAAAGCTGACCGCCGGATCGGGATCGGGATCAATGAAAATGTCACGGTGATCGAATGCAGCGAGCAGGCGAGTCTTGTCCGACAGCAGCATGCCGTTTCCGAACACGTCGCCGGACATGTCGCCGACGC
Source organism: uncultured Anderseniella sp. (assembly GCA_964648175.1). Taxonomy (GTDB): domain Bacteria; phylum Pseudomonadota; class Alphaproteobacteria; order Rhizobiales; family Aestuariivirgaceae; genus Anderseniella. The sequence goes on along the minus strand of CAZYKZ010000015.1, from coordinate 15,524 downwards.
CAATGGCGGTGAACGGCTCCGTCTGGATGTCCCGGTTCATTTCACGGAAATGGCGCTTTACTGCCTCCCATGCGCCGCGCGCGGTGATGCCCATCTTCTTGTGGTCGTACCCGGCAGAACCGCCGGAGGCGAATGCATCGTCCAGCCAGAAACCTGCCTGTTGCGAGATCGCATTGGCGACATCTGAAAAGGCCGCTGTTCCCTTGTCAGCCGCGACAACCAGATACGGGTCATCGCCATCATGGCGCACGACGCCCTCGGGCGGTATTACCTTGTCGCCTTTGGTGTTGTCGGTAACCGACAGGAGGCTGCTCACGAAGCTCTGGTAGGCAAGGGTTCCAGCCGCATAGATCTCGTCCCTGTTGCCGCCAGCCGGAAGCTGGCGCGGGATGAACCCACCCTTGGCTCCGACCGGCACGATCACTGAATTCTTGACGTTCTGGGCCTTTGCCAGGCCAAGCACTTCGGTGCGGAAATCTTCGGCGCGGTCCGACCAGCGCAAGCCCCCACGGGCGATCTTGCCGCCGCGCAGGTGCACGCCCTCCACCAGCGTGGAATGCACGAAGATCTCGGCGTATGGCACAGGCGCGGGTATGCCCGGCACATCCTTGCTCCGGATCTTGAAGGCAAGTGCTACCGGTATTTCGCCTTGCAGCTGTTCGAGACAGAAGAAATTCGTCCGCACGATTGCTTTGATCATGCCGCGCAACGAACGGATGATCCGGTCATCATCCAGACTCGGGACATCCTGCAGACCGCTTTCGATCTCTTCTGCCAGTGATTCTTCGGCTTTCTGCCGCAAAGTCTTCGAACTCGCCTGCGGATGATCTGGCCGGAAGCGGACGTCAAACAGCTTCACCAGCAGGCGCGTCATGCCACGGTGGCGGGTCAGTGTGTCTGCGATCCGAGTGAGCGTGTACGGAAAGCCGGTCTGGCGCAGATATCGTGCGCACGCACGCAGGGCAGCTGCATGCCGCCAGTCGATCCCCGCAGCAAGCACCAGCGCATTCAGCCTGTCGCTGTCGGCACGCCTGGTCCAGACCGCCATGAAGCAATCTTCAAGCCGGCCATAGGCATCTGCCGCAATATCGCTGCCGTCGCTGGCCTCAAGCGCAACCTCATGCACATATACCGGTGAACGATGAGCGCCGTTGCCATCCACCGGGCGAACCACCCATGTGTTCTCGTCGAGCGACTTGAGGCCCATGTTTTCCAGCAAGGGCAGCCGGGCAGATAGCGGAACGGAGCTCTCTCGATGATAGAGCTTCATCCGCATGGTGCCATGCGCGTTGCGTGCTGCCAGAAACTCGACGCCCGTTTCCCCGGAACGGCCCAGCTGCTCCATCTCGACGATGTCGTGCAAGGCTTCATCGATCGGGGTCTCGCCCTGATAGGCAGAGGGAAACGCCCGTTCATACACATGGATCAGGTGGGGCAGGGCGTCGTTCCTGCTGCCAGCCATGGCCTCGCGCAGCTCATCCTCCCACCGTCTCGTGGCGGCAATGATCTCGCGCTCGATATTGTGGGGGTCGGCACTTTCCCCATCCTTGAGACCGTTTCTGACAATGAAACGAACCCGCACCAGAGTGCCCTCGCCGAAGTCCGGCAGGAACTCGACGACATCTCCCCGGTAGTGGGATGACAGGATCTGGCCAGCCTTTTCCCTGAGTTCTGAAGAGAATCTGTCCCTGGGAAAATACACATAGGCGATCGCATACCTGGAAAACCTGTCTGGCCTGACGAACAGCCGTACGCGCGGCCGTTCCTGCAGCCGCCACATGCCCATGGCCAATGGCAGCAGCTCGTCCGCATCAATCTGAAAGAGATCGTCGCGCGCCATCGTTTCAAGAACATTCAGCAACCCCTTGCCGGAATGGCCGGATGGCGAGAAGCCACTGCGCTTCATGACCGTTTCGATCTTGCGCTTCAGGATCGGGATATTGCTGGCCGGTTCGTTATACGCGCCCGAGGTGAACAGGCCGACGATCCGCAGTTCGCCGGCAACATTTCCGGAATCGTCGTAGTCATAGACCCCGACATAATCCATGACGACCCGCCGGTGTACCCGCGACACCAGATCGGATTTCTCTATCAGGACGGCCCTGTCGGCATGATAGCGGTCTGCCTCACGCCGTGAGGCATTGCGGAATACATCGCGCGGTTGCAAGCGCAATATTCCCAATGCCGATTTCGGGTCTGGTTCGACTTTCTTCTGCCTTTGTGTACCCCGCACGCGATAGTAGCCCATGCCGAGGAAGGTGAACCGGTTGTTGAGGAGCCATGAGAGAAAATCGATTGATTCGCTCACGACGGTTGTTGGAAGGGGCGAGGAACCAGTACGCAAAGCTTCGATTCTGCTCTGTACCGCATGCAGCATCGGCTGCCAGTCGACGACCGCAGCACGCACCTCGGCCAGCACCTCTGCAATCTCGGAAACAACCCGCTGCCGGGCTTCGTCATTTTCAAGCCGGTCCACATGAATATGAATATAGCTTTCCCGGGATGCATCGCCGGAATGATGGGTATTGTCCTCGATCGACTGCAGCTGACCGTCTGCGCTGCGCCGCACGGTAAGGACTGGGTGGAGGACCGTATGGACGGCATGACCTGCGGCAGACAGCATGTTGACGACCGAGTCCACCAGGAATGGCATGTCGTCATTGAGGATTTCGAGGACGCTGCGCTGTGCCAGCGGGCCGCCGCCGGCGCCGGCATCCTCCAGCCGGATCTTGATCTTGCCGGCCTTCTTGACCTTGAGAAAATCCCAGGCGCGGCTGGCGATCCAGTTGAGTTGCGCCTTGCCGAGACCTTCCAGATCTTCTTCAGCCGCTTCCTGGAACAACAGCTTGCGGACCCGGCCCTGATCTGCCCCTGATGAAGGCTTTCCCTTGCTGGTGCCGGTGGCAGCACCTTTCTTCTCGGCCGCCATTGGTCTCGCATCCCTCTTTCCAGCCAATTGAACTTCGACCTTATGCTCAATTATTGTGCTGCGTCACCAACGGACAGTCTCAACGGGAGAAAACCATGACCAGCAGGCAGGATAGCCCAACCGCTCTCAACCTCGACAAGGTCGAGGAACTGTCCGAACGCCAGCAGGCCTATTTCGACAAGTGCGACGAGAAACTCGGTTTCGTGCCCAACGTGCTGCGCGCCTATGCCTTTGCGCCTGCAAAGCTCCAGGCCTTTGCCGACATGTACAACGACCTGATGCTTGCCGAATCAGGTCTCAGCAAGCTCGAGCGCGAGATGATCGCCGTGGCCGTCTCAAGCGTGAACCATTGCTACTATTGCCTGACGGCGCACGGTGCAGCCGTAAGGCAGTTGTCGGGCAATCCGGCGCTGGGCGAGCAGCTGGTGATGAACTACCGAGCGGCCGAAGGCCTGACGCCGAAACAGGTGGCAATGCTCGACTTTGCCGACAAGCTGACCCGCAATCCCCACGCCATCGTTGAAGCCGACCGCCAGGCATTGCGCGATGCAGGCTTCAGTGATCGCGACATCTGGGACATTGCTGCGGTGGCGAGCTTCTTCAACATGTCCAACCGGATGGCGGCCGCTGTGGACATGCGGCCCAATGACGAGTATCACGCGCAGGCCCGCTGACCCTGATCGCGGGCGTCCTTGCAACCTCTTCACCTTTCAGGCCAGCGCAATGGGATCCGAACACCTGACGCGCCGGACGTTCGCGATCATTTCGCACCCGGACGCCGGCAAGACCACATTGACGGAAAAGCTGCTGCTGGCCGGCGGCGCGATCCGGCTTGCAGGTGCCGTGCGTGCCCGCGGCGACCAGCGCCGCGCAAGGTCCGACTGGATGAAGATCGAGCAGGATCGCGGCATCTCCGTGACCAGCTCGGTGATGACCTTCGACTATAACGGGCACACCTGCAACCTGCTGGATACGCCGGGCCACGAGGACTTCAGCGAAGACACCTATCGCACGCTCACGGCTGTCGACTCCGCCATCATGGTGATCGACGCAGCCAAGGGCATTGAAAGCCAGACCCGCAAACTGTTCGAAGTCTGCCGGCTGCGCGACATTCCCATCGTCACCTTCGTCAACAAGGTGGACCGTGAAGGCCGCGACGGCTTCGAACTACTCGACGAGATCCAGGAAATGCTGGCGCTGGATGTGTCGCCCCAGATCTGGCCAGTGGGCATGGGTTCCGACTTTCACGGCTGCTACGACCTGCGCGACGGCAGCTTCCAGAAAACCGACCGCCGCGCCGGCGAATATTCAGAAACCGTCTCGCTGGCGAGTGCCGAAGCGCTCAGCAGCGTTGGCGTGCCGGATCACGTTGCCAATGCCACGCTGGAGGCAATCGAACTGGCCCAGGCCGGGTATGCGGAGTTCGACAAGGACTCCTACCTCGAAGGCCACCTTACCCCGGTGATCTTCGGCAGCGCGCTGAACGGGTTCTCGGTGTCGCAGCTGCTCGACTTCATCGTCCAGAACGCGCCATCGCCACGGCCCAGTCCCGCAGAACCACGCACCGTCGAACCGGACGAGGACAAGGTGTCAGGCTTCGTCTTCAAGGTGCAGGCCAACATGGACAAGAACCACCGGGACCGCGTGGCCTTCATGCGTATCTGCTCCGGCCACTTCAAGCGCGGCATGAAGCTCAAGCAGGTGCGTACCGGCAAGGACCTGCTGGTTCACTCTCCGATCTTCTTCCTGGCGCAGGACCGCGAGATCGCGGAAGAGGCTTGTGCAGGCGATGTCATCGGCATTCCCAACCACGGCACCGTTCGCGTTGGTGACACCTTTACGGAAGGCGAAGTCCTGCGCTTCACCGGCTTGCCCGCATTTGCACCCGAGGTGCTGCGCCGCGTCCGGCTGGGTGACATGACCCGGGTGAAGCAGATGCGTGCAGCACTGGAAGACCTGGCGGAGGAAGGCCTGATACAGGTATTCCAGCCGGAGATCGGCTCCCAGTGGATCGTCGGTGTCGTTGGTGTGTTGCAGCTCGACGTGATGGCTTCGCGTGCCCAGCAGGAATATGGCGTGAAACTCGACTTCGAGAACTCACCTTACGAGATGGCGCGGTGGGTTGGATCGGATGACCCGGCCGCGCTGAACACCTTCCGGGAGCGCAACCGCCTTGCCATGGCGACAGACCGGGACGGCAGCCCCGTGTTCCTCGCCAAGGGACAATGGGAGCTTGATTACGCAGCCCGGACGTACGAGGCCATACGCTTCATGAAGACCAAGGAGCTTCAGTAGCCGTCAGCCATTTCCGGGTTGAAATGGTCCGGGCTCTATCCGTGCTGTCATTCTTCGAAGAGAAACTGGACACGCTCGCTCTCATACCGTCCCACTCAGAGCCAGGGGATTTTGCTACCCCGATCGCAATGGCGTCCTAACCACCCCGAGCGAGGTGGGTCCAACGCCTCCTTGCTATGGTTGGTCAGCAGCGCAATGGCATTGCGTTCAATGAAACCGCGATCACTATCCGGCCCTGGTTCATCTGGAATGCTCAGCCATATGACGGGCATTGCAGCAATCGCTCTGCTGACCTGGGCTTCGAGGCCGGCTTCACTATGACGGTGATGTCGGGAGTACTCGTCGCGCAAACCCAACGATGCGCAGTTCACGCCATCTCTGTTGCTGATCGTACTGCCAATGAGTGTGCGAAGGATCGATGCCCGATGGTTTCCGCCCGCCCGTCGGACACGTCCTCTGTGTTGAGCTAGGCGTTTCCAAAGTGAAGATCAGGAATTCTGGCGCAAAGCATGGGTGCCACCTCGGACAACCCGTGGACCTGACCCACTATCCGACCTTGTCTCGCCGTTCTCCATGAAGAAGTATGCGCCTCTGCTTGGGCAGGATTGCCTGGCAGCTATATCGATCAACATTCGCGGACCAGCGATTATCTCGTCGATTCTGTCTAGCAGACTATATAGGTCACGCAGGTCTGAAAGCCGGCTGCTGTCCGAAGTACTACCGCCCTAAGAATATTGAGACCGAGCAAAGTACGCCTCACGCGCGCGCGATGCATCAAGGATCATTCTGACCCGTTCAAGTTCGGTAGTTCCGGCAATACCGGACGTGTCCTGCCAAACTCGCTTCCATCTTGTATGCGGCGTTGGACCAGGCTCAGCGTCCTCGGTCCACCAGAAGGTCGACCGTGTCGGATCGTGCCAGATCAGCTCACCCCTACCCCGCAATCGATCGATTGCAGACCGCACCGCCCGCTTTTCGGGAAGCTTCAGAAAAATGCTGAGGCAAAGACACTAATTTCTTAGCAAGGTAGACTTGGCCACCTTCGCGAGGGCTTCAAATTCCTTTTGCAGCTGCTCTTCCGTTTCTGCCGACCCGGCAGTTTGCGCAACCGCGCCCTTGCTTTCCATAAGCGTGCGGAATTCCGGCTCAGCGGCCGCGGCTGAAAGCGCCTGCTCAAGCCGCAACCTGATATCCTCGGCCAAGTCCTGCGGCGCCAGCACCGTCCACCACAGCACCGTCTCCTCATCTGCCAGTCCCAGCACCTCCAGCCCCTCCGCATTAGGCAGAGCCGGATTGGACCTGGCGGACGTAAGCAGCGGGCAAGTCACCTCGCCGCTATTGAGGTATGGCATGATCGGCGGGATCGAACCGCCATAGATGTCCACTTTGCCGCTCATCAACGCGATTGCCGACTCGCCAGCTCCGCCAAAAGGCACGCCTTTCACGCTTGCGCCGATCTTGCCGAAGATGCGCTCGGCCGCAAGCTGCATGGTTCCGCCTGCCCCGTCGTGCGAGTAGGACAGCGTTCCGCCCGAAGCCTTCAGCCTTTCGGCAAATTCCGCTGCATTTGCAGGGCCGCCTTCAGCTCGCATGCAGAAAACATAAGATGAGTACCCGATCGACAGCAGCGGTTTGTAGTTTTCGGGCGAATAGGGAACCGTCAGGCTGTGCGGCGTCGCCGTCAGCGGCCCGTTCCACACGATCGCCAGCGTATTGCCATCTGGCCGGGACGCCACGAGATGCGTGACGCCCAGCGTTCCCCCACCGCCGTCGATGTTCACCACGTTGACGGGCCGCGACAGTTCAGGCGAGACGAGGTTGGCCATGGCGCGGGCAAAGGTGTCGGTGCCGCCGCCCGGCTGTGCCGGCACGATCAGCGTCAAGGGTGCAGGCTGTTCAGCATTGGTTACCGAAGCTGGCGCGGCAATGCCGGCAAGGGCCGCGAGCAATAAGGCCCTCGATATCCGATCGAACATGTCATGACCCCCGTTTCAATTGGGGACAGATTATTCACGTATGGTAAACCAATGGTTAATCATTTTGGCAGAGTCTGACCCTCGGGAATCAAACCACCATTCCGGCAACCAGGTGTTGCAGCAATGCCGGAGCGGCGCAGACGGGGGACATCTCGGATGGATCAGGAGTTCTTCCGCAAGGAAGCAATCGAGGCTCAGGCTCGAATTGACCGCCTGCCCCGCTCGATGCGGGTAACCGGCGGCATGACGCGATACCTGCTTGCAGGCCTGGCCGTTGTGATGACAGGTGCAGCCGGTTGGAGCCATTTCGTTGAAGTGCCGGTTCGCGTGCACGGCAACGGCCTGCTGATCGACTCTTCGGGCGACCTGCTGAAGCAGGTAAGGGCGCCGATGGAAGGCATCGTCGACCAGCTGCTCATCTCGGAAGGGCTGCCGGTCAAGGCCGGTCAGCCGGTGGTTCACCTCCGGCTTCACGAACGCGAGGCAGAACTGGAGAAGGCAGAGCGCAACCTGCAGTCCTTGCGCGAACAGCAGGCCCGTACGCTGCGCCTCCAGGAGGTGGAGCGCAACGGCGAAGACCGGGCAAGGCAGGTAAAGGTCAGAAGCCTCGACAAGCGGATCGCCGAGCAGCAGTTATGGCTTGAAGAAAACCGCAAACAGTCGCGGCACATAGATGAACTGAGCAGGCAGGGACTGACAACCAATTCACAGGTTCTGGCCGCAACTGAAACGCTGCTGAAGACCACGGCCGAATTGTCCACGGCAAAGGGCGAACTTTCCGCACTGCTGGCGGACGTGCTGGTTGCAGCAGGCCGGCGCGAGCGCGAGCGACTCAACCTGCAGCTCGAAGTCGATCAGGCCATGGCTCAGATCGCCAATCTCAAGCGCGAGATCGCCCGCGGCAGCACCCTGACGAGTCCCGTAGACGGCACCATTGCTGAAATTGCTGCCGACCGCACCGGACTGGTCGGCGCCGGTCAGGTGGTAGTCTCGATCATGCCGTCCAATTCGGACAGCCGTGTCGATGCTGTCGCCTACATTTCGCTGGCGGATGGCAAGCTGGTCAGCCCGGGCGCCGAGGTCCTGGTAAAGCCCGCAGCCTTGCCCAACGGCGAGCAGGGCCGCATACGGGCAAGCGTGGACGCAATCTCGGATGCGCCGGTATCCGAGCGGGCGCTTGACCGGGTTCTGGGGAACAAGGCCCTCGTCGAGCAAACGACGCGCAACGGCTCACCGTTCGCAGTGAAGATAAGACTGCAGAAGGACCCCTCAACCCCTACCGGATACTCGTGGACATCGGGCATCGGCCCCGACATCGCCCTCACGACTGGTACGCCGGTCGATGTAACGATCACCACGGAGAGGGTATCCTTGCTATCGCTGGCCCTGCCGGCACTGCGCAAGCTGCTTTCGGTTGAAGCCCAGGCTGCCGGAAGGACCCACTAATGGCGCGCACTCGAAAGACGCCGCTCGTCCTCCAGATGGAGGTTGCCGAGTGCGGCGCAGCATGTCTGGCTATGGTACTGGCTGCCCACGGACGATGGATTACGCTTGAAGAGGTACGCAAGCGCTGCGGCACCTCACGCAACGGGGTGAGCGCCGACACGATATTGTCGACCGCTGAGGCTTACGGCCTGGATGCCGATGCCTACCGGCTGGAGCCCGACACCCTTTCCACTCTGCCGCTGCCGGCCATAATTCACTGGAACTTCGACCACTTCGTCGTGCTTGAGAAGATCGGACGCAGCAGCTTCGTCATCCTCGACCCGGCCCAGGGACGGCGCAAGGTTGATGCGGGCACATTCTCCGACAGCTTCACCGGGCTGGCGCTGGCCTTTACGCCGTCTGCGGATTTCCAGCGTGGCGGCAAGCCGCCGTCGGCCTTCCGCATTCTGGCCAGCGAGGCAATGCAATCCGGCGATGCGCTGCGGGTATCTTTTCTGTCAGGCCTGCTGGGTGTCATTCCTGCGCTGGCGCTGGCGGGCACGACCGGTGCCTTCGTCGACTATGTGCTGGGCGCGCGCCAGTCGACCTGGATTCCCGGGCTGATTGGCGTATTGACCGCGGTGATCGCCACCAAGGTCGCCTTGTCGATGATGCACAAGCGCACCGTAGCAGCCTGGAAGATCAAGATCGCAGCAGTTTCCGCGCTGAAGGGCTTCTGGCACTCGCTGCAATTGCCGGTCACCTACTATTCGCAGCGCAGCGCCGGCGAGGTCGTCTCGCGCATCCGGCTGGGATCAGACATCGGCGGCAAGGTTGCCGGACCACTGGCCGACGCCATGCCGCAGATCGCCCTCGCTATCGGCTATCTCTCCATCATGGCCCTGTTCGATCCGGTCGTCATGTGGGCCGCCCTGGCCGCAGGGCTGTTCAACTTCCTGGCCTTGACCGGCCTGTCCAGAATACTCGCCGAACGTTCGCGTGAATACCAGCTTGCCGAGGGCAAGGCTGCAGCAGTCGCCACATCCGCCCTGTCGAACATGGAAGCCTACCGCTCGATGGGCCGCGAGGAGCTGATGATCGCGCGCTGGACGGAAGGCGAAGACGAAGCGCTCAGGGCCGACCAGCGTCTCGGTTTCTGGCGGGCCATAGGCGGCCTCGGCCCCGTCGCTTCCGGCCTGCTACTTTCGGTGGTTGCACTTGTGGTGGGCGCCGCGCGCGCCGTCGATGGCTCACTGTCTATCGGTGATCTCGTCGCCCTGCAAATGATCGCTGGCCTGCTCAACGCGCCCGTGTCCACACTGGCCGCAAGCCTGAGCCAGTTGCAGGAGGCAACCGGTGCGCTAATGCGCCTGGCCGACCTGGAATCGCATCCGCGCGCGCCTGGCTTCGACATCGACGCCGTGCCGCCTGCAGGCGACGGTTGTGGCATCCTGAAGCTGTCAGGCTTATCATTCGGCTATGCACCGGACGCACCCGTTCTGAAAGAGCTCGACCTCGAGATCAGACCGGGCCGCATGTATGCCGTGATGGGCGCGTCGGGCTGTGGCAAGACCACCCTTGCCCGCATTGCAGGCGGCATCTACCAGCCGGACGCCGGGCGCGTCACACTCGATGGTGTCGATCTGCACGAGCACGACCAGATCTCGCTTCGCAGGCGTCTCGCCTTTGTGTCGCATCTGCCGTCCGTTTTTACCGGCAGCGTCGAAGAGAACATCACGCTGTGGGATTCCGACCTGGCGCCCGAACATGTCCGCGAGTGTCTCGAAATGACGGGATTCAGCACCGCACTCGCCAAACGATCAGCGTCGGCGAACATGAAGATGCAGCCTGACAATCACGGTTTTTCCGGCGGCGAAATGCAGCGCCTTGTGCTGGCGCGCGCCCTTGCCCGCAAACCACACATCATCATTCTCGACGAAACCACGAGCGCCCTCGATACGGTGTCCGAGCGCGCCGTACTCGACATGCTGCGGGCCACCGGCGCGGCAGTGCTCATCGTCACCCACCGGCCAGGCACTGCCGCTCGCTGCGATGAAGTCATCACGCTTCGGAATGGCCGCATCACCGGGCGCAGCGAACCTGCGCCTGCCAAAGCGGAAGCCCGGAAACTGGAGGCGAAAGCAGTATGACCTATCAGAACGCCGGCGACGAACAGAAGCGCGCCAGCATCGGCGACGTCTTCGACCGCCTCGACACGCTGCTGCGTCCCTCGGCAGCAGGCAGCTTTTCCGCCAAGGAAGCGCCGCTGACGGCCGTGCTGCGCGCTGCCGGAAAGCCGTTCGGCGCAAAACCCACCCCCGGTATTGCACCGAGTTCCATGGAAACGGGTGGCGAGGCCCTCATCCGCATTGCAAGATCAGCCAACCTGATCGCGAGGCAGACTACGCTGGAGCGCGACTGGAAGCGCAGCGCACCGCTGCCTATTATCGCCTTCCGCAAGAGCGACGGCGGCCCCATCGCCCTCGTGCCGAAGGGAACGGGGTGGATGTATGTAGACGGCGACCGCCCCAAGGAGCCGGTCAGGCTCGTGCCTTCCATGATAGGCGAGCTGGACGATGCCGCCTACATCATCAGCCCGGCCTTTCCCGAAACGGCAATGAAACCGCGCGATCTCTTCCTGTTCGCGATGGGCACCAAGACGCCCGACCTGGCGGTCTTCGCCATCACCAGCATCCTCGCAGGCTGGGCGCTGGCCGGCATCCCCATGGCCAACATGGCCGTCACCGACATCATCATCCCGGGCAGGGACATCCCCCTCCTGCAGCACATTGCCGGCATGCTGGTCGCCATCGTACTGATCACCCTTGCAACACGCCTAATGGGCGCACTGTCGCAGCTACGAATTGACGGCCGCACGGGCTCGATGCTGCGCGCCGCTGCGGCGGACCGCATCATTCGCAGCGCCAACGGCCCGGATGCAAAGCCCATGGCGCCGCCGACCGCCGCCCTGATTGCCCGGTCCATCGAGGGCTGGCACCGCGGTACCTGGGGCATGGTGATGAACGTCGTTTCCGGCGTGTTGCTCGCGATTCCCAGCCTTCTTCTGATGACCCGCATGTCCCCACCGGCCGCAGGCGTTCTGCTGATCATCATGCTGGCGAGCATCGTGGTCTCGTGGCTGGTGGCACGGCGGCAACTTGAGGCGTTGTTCACCGGTCCCAGTTCGCCGACAAGCTGGATCTCGTCGTCGTTCGAGGCTCTCAACCATATCGTCACAGTCCGCGCCTATGGCGCCGAGCAGCGCTTCTTCCGCCAGTTCTGCGACAGTTTCCTCGCCCTGAAGGACAAGTTCCTCGTCTCCGACCGCATGGGTGCCTTGGTGCACACACTGGCCCACGTCATGGAGGCCGTCATCATGACCGCGGCTATCATTGTGGTGGTGGTGTTCAACAAGGACCTGCAGTCCGGCGACAGCGTTGCACTGACCATGGCCATCATGACGGTTGCAGGCGCCAACATAGCCATCGTCAACGCCTTCACCCAGACATCGATGCTTGGCCTGCAGCAACGCATGATCGAACCGGTGCTGAAGGGCATTCCCGCCAAGGCCAACCAGGGTGGCGTGCCCGGCAAGCTCGCCGGCCACATCCGCATACAGGGCGCCACAGTGCGCCCAATCAAGTTCGGCCCCGCCATTCTCGACGGGATCAACATGAACATCGAACCGGGTCAGCACATCGGCATCGCCGGCCCTTCGGGATCTGGAAAGTCGTCCCTGCTGAAAGTGGTGTCTGGCCTTTCAGGCCTCGATGCCGGCCGCGTCCTGTTCGACGGACTCGACCTGTCGACACTGGACAGCGCCGCCGTGCGCCGCCAGATCGGAATGGTCGGCCAGGCCGGCAGGGTGTTGTCCGGCACGATCGCGCACAATGTTTCGGCGGGCCTCATTCTGAATGACGAACAGATCTGGAGCGCCCTGCGCACAGCCGCCTTCGAGGATGAAGTCCGTGCCTTTCCACTGGGCCTCGCGACGCCAGTCGGAGAAGGTGAAACACTGTTGTCGGCAGGCCAGATACAGCGTCTGCTGATTGCCCGCGCCGTTGCCCAGAAGCCGGCAGTCATGTTGCTTGACGAAGCTACCAGCGCACTGGATCCAACTACCGAAAGCGCGGTCGCAAAGGCGATCGACGGGTTGCATGCAACTGTCATCTCGGTCGCCCACCGGCTCGACACCTTGCGCAATTGCGATGTAATCCACGTGATCGACGCCGGCCGCATTGTGGAGAGTGGCACTTATGACGAATTGGCTGATAATGGCGGACTGTTTGCGCAGATGCTTGCAGCAGATCATCAGGTAACGCGCGCACCTGCGGGAGCTCTCACGGCGTCAGCCAGGCGGACACCGGCTCCGGCCCCCCGCCCGGCTGCTGATGGCAGCAACGCACCTGCAAAGCCGGTCAAGATCCGCCGCAGTGCGATGGACGTCATGGCCCAGCTGGAGAAGCTCAAGGACAGCTACCGCACCTGAGACCGCACCCCGATTGGCCGGAGCCTTCAGTTGACGGCGGCGTCCGCAGCGCTGCGCAGCACTTGCCCCTCATAGCCATGGATACGGGTTGCGCTTTCGAACATCGAGAAGGGAATTTTCAGGCCCCGCTCCCTGGCTTTGGCGAAGTTGATGGCGATATCAGGGTGCTTGACGATGCCGACTGGCAGTTGCTCCGGCGTGGTCCTGCCCTTGAGGATGTCGAGCATTGTCAATGCTGCCAGATGAGCATTGCTTTCGAAGCTGATTCCTACTGCCATCAGCGCGCTACCCGGCATGTCGCCCACGATATCGGTCACCGCACTCAGTATCGGAAGCTTTCCAGCCGCCCGGTCTATCACGTCCATCTTTGAAAACAGGAGCGTGCTACCGGTGATCCACAAGGCGCTGCTTGAAAGGTCGGGGTCGGTCTGCCGCATCTTGTCCATTGCGCCGGCGATCTCCCGCTCGAGGTCAGTTGCCAGTGTCTCGCCCTTTTCGACAGCGACGATGTGGCCTCCAACACCAGAGGCAGCCAGCGATCGCGCGAGAGGTTCCGCCTGGGTGCGCATTGCACTTGTATTTGCGGCATCCACGAGGATGGCCACGTTTTCCAGCTTTGGCAGCAAACTCCTGATGTGGGCGATCTGGGTAACGATCGGCATGTTCAGCGAAGTGAAAGCAAAATTGCTTCCCGATCCTGCTGCATAGCCTTGCGCCTGCCCCATCAGGACCGGATCCTTGGCGCAGACCGACACGACAGGCAGTTCGCCGTCGCGGTAGTTGGACCACATCCAGTCGGTGGCATCCGACCCCATGCTGACGATCAGCGAAGCACCGCCCTTGCGAGCCCGTTCAAGCGCCTCACGCGCCACCTGCTCATCCCGGTTGTAGTTGGTCACCTCGAAGACTGCCGGCACCTTGCTGGCCGCAAATACCGAAAGCATGCGGCTGAAGGCGATGTCGTAGGCGAGTGACACTCTGGGATAGATCACATGAATCCGGTATGGCGTCGGCGAGCTCGCGGCTGCCGGCACCACGCTGACCCGCCAATGCTTGGCCGCATCTGTCTTGACCTGCCATCCGCTCAGCGCTGCCTTGTCCACGGCAAACCAGTCGGTAAATCGAACCTGCTCCGCCTGGGCTACCTGGACAGTGCCCAGCAGCTGCACGGCCAGGAAGGCGAGAAACATTCTGATGAGTGTCATGCCGCCTGCCCCCCTTCAAGGCGATGAGGCCCTGCCATGAACATCAGCAACAGGAAACCCGCACCCAGCGCCGCCGTGCCCGCGGCAAACAGTTTCATCGCTTCTCCGGGCGACCCGGCGAAGCTCATAAGTTGTGCGGCGATTACCGGCCCCAGTGCATGCCCGGCCCGCTCGATCAGCCGGTAAACGGTCGCCGCCTCCGATGCGCCGGAGACTTTCGCCGCAGGCGCCGCGGAGACAAGCACAACCACCGGCGCATAGATGAAGCCGTGCGCCAGCCCGATGGTCATCACGGCCCCGATCATGGCTAGCGTATGCGTCTCGACCGGCGTGCCGGCGAGAATGCCGAGCGCGGCAATCCCGGCAGCCCCGAGCACAATACCTGCACCAACGCTGAGCCTGGCAAAGCGGGCAATCCATTTGCGGCTCACCAGATGGCTCGAAACGGCAACGGCACAGGCATACACCATCGTGACCTGGCCGATTTCCTCGACCGAAAACCCGCTTTCCGCCAGAACCAGCGGCAGCGCGAAGATCACCACACCGCTGAGCGCCGCCTTGGCCGGGATGCCGGCCAGGAACGAGGCGGACAGGAACACCCTGTCGCGCATCAGTGGCCGCAAGCCCTGCCGGAAACCTGCGGGCGCAGTGGCATCTCTTGCAACGCGTCCACCGCCGGCGGCCGGCATAAGCCACACCATCGCCAGCGCCGTGAATGCCGCCACGGCTCCAGAAAGCAGGAACACCCCGTCACTGCCGATGGATGCGGCAAGCAGCGAACCGAGAGCAACCCCGGCAATCATGGCGGTTTGAAAACCGATGACGATCGAAGCCCCCGCCTGACCGCGCTGCTTCGCACTGTAGCCAGCAAACAGCAGGTCCTGGGCGGCAATCAGAACCACACCCTGCCCCAGACCACATGCCAGGCGGCATATCACCAGTGCCGTGAAGCCTTCGCTTAGCGCAATGCCGATGGAACCAGCGGCCACGCCTACCAGGCCGGCAGCCAGCATGATGCGAGCGCCCAGCCGCGCAATCGCCATCTTTGCCGGCACCAGCACCAGCGCAAAGGCCACGAAGTAGATCGTAAAAGGAAGTGCCGCCATGCCTGCATCGAGCCCCGCCGCCATCGCCCGCTCCCGGGCAATTCCCGGCAAGGTCGCGTAGTTGAGGAAATCCGTGGCGACCGCAGCGAAGAATGCCGG
>CAZYKZ010000014.1:0-26466 GCA_964648175.1 uncultured Anderseniella sp. | reverse complement strand
GGTGGGAGGATGCCTTGTCCTTGTCGGTGAAGATGCCGGTGCATTCCATGGCGATGTCGACACCTTCAGCGCCCCAGGGCAGCTTCGACGGGTCGCGTTCGGCGGTGACCTTGATCCAGCCGGTGCCGCAGTTGATCATGTCGCCCTTGACCTTCACGTCGCCCGGGAACTTGCCGTGCACGCTGTCGAAGCGCAGCAGGTGGGCGTTGGTCTCGACCGGACCCAGGTCGTTGATGGCCACCACCTTGATGTCCTTGCGGCCGGACTCGGCAATGGCGCGAAGGATGTTGCGCCCGATGCGGCCAAAACCATTGATTGCGACGCGTACCGCCATGAGGTTCGTTCTCCAGATTGATGAGGAGCGGCCTGAGCGCGCGCCCCGATTGTTGCCTTGGTGAGGTTTATGACCGCGTCTTATAAACCAAACGGCATATGGGTCAATTGATCGGCCCGTCCGCGTCAAAATGCTTCGGATAGAACGAGGCAAGGCAGACATGAAGCGCCCGGAGCGCCTGCTCACGGGTGATGGCGGGCGGGGTGTGGCCAAGGGCGATCCACAGGCCGTCGGTCAGGGCATTGATGACGCGTGCATCCACCCTTGTTGGTGCCGGACGGTCATAGCCGCCATGCTCGCAAAGGTCTGCGCACATGGCTTCAAGCCGGGCGACATACTCGGCCTCCTGTTCGCCATAGATTGCGTCATAGGCTGGCCGGGACTGGGCCTCGGCCCAGAAGCTGACCCACGCCTGCAATAGCCGGGGCTCACAGATCGCTGGTGCGAAGTCGGCGGCCGTCATGGCGTAAAGGCGGGCGGCAGGGTCATCGCCTGCCTGCGATACGGCGGATGTCCAGTTCTCGAGGTACTGGCCGGCCAGATAACGCAGCGTCTCGGCGAGCAGGGTTTCCTTGGACGAGAAATGGAAATTGACGATGCCCATCGACAGGCCGGCCTGGCGGGCAACGTCGCCGATGGTCAGGCTGGCGTAACCGCGCGCGGCCAGCACGTCTATCGTGGCCTCGATGAGCTGGCGGCGGCGCACGTCGCGCGATGCCTTGCGGGGTCCCTGCCTGGCGCTTTCCGGCAATTGCTGACTGGCCCTCCTGTCAGGGTTTGCGGCCGCGCACATGGTGCGGGCAATGTTCGCCAAGGTCGAGCGCCTTGATCATCAACGTCCAGGTCTGGATGTTGTGGTCGACCAGTTCCTGGCCCATTTCCGCCACCGCGCGCGCATTCAGCGGGCCCTTCAGCTGGGCGAGCTCGCGCCGGGCCTGTTCGCGATACCAGGGGTTGCGGTTGGTCAGGCGCACATCGGTGAAACCGGCTCCCTTGAGCGCTGCTTCATAGGTTGACGGCGAGGCCATGCCGAAGTCGAGCGCCTCCGACGCGATGTAGGCCTTCATGTCCGGCGACGGTTCGCCGTCGTGCGAGATCAGCCAGTCGGAGGCGACGAACACGCCGCCAGGCTTGAGCACCCTGAACACTTCGCTGGCCAGCGCATGCTTGTCCGGAATGTGGACGATGGAGTCCTTGGAAAACACGACGTCGAAGCTCTGATCGGCAAACGGCAACGGGCCGGGGTCAACCTTGACGAGTTCGATGCTATCGCTGACGCCGGCTTCGACAGCACGGGCGCGGGCAGTTTCCAGCACCGGCGCCTCTACATCGATGCCGGTAACCTTCGCCGCGCCGTAGTCGGTCACCAGCAGGCAGTCGATGCCGCCGGCGCCGCAGCCGATGTCCAGTACGTGCTTGCCTTTCAGGTCCTCGCCCTGCAGCAGCCGCGCGAGTTCATCGGGACCACCGGGCGACAGCCACCCGCGTCCCCACAGCAGCTCCAGAAATCCGATAACCGGTTCCGGATAGAGGTCTTCATCCTGTCCCACGCGACAGCCTCCGCAATGGTCCTGCAACTGGCCGCGGAGGATACGGCAACTGCAGACTCATGCAAGGGGTCAGGTCCCGGTCAGGCCTCAACGCCGCTCCGGTATCAGGCCCTGAGGCGCAAACCGCAACACCAGGATGAGGATCAGTCCCATGACCATCAGGCGCATGTGCGCAGCCGAGTCGATGAGGTGCGCCCGCAGCGGACTGTCGTCGGCCATGCCGGCAGTGATCAGGTCCATCAGCCACGTGCCGAGCGGTTCGGCCTCGACCCACAGGAACCAGATCAGGAAGCCGCCAAGCACCGCGCCCCAGTTGTTGCCGGAGCCGCCGACGATGACCATCACCCAGATCAGGAAGGTGAAGCGCAGCGGCTGGTAGGAGGCCGGCGTGAACTGGCTGTCGAGGGTGACCAGCATGGCGCCGGCTATGCCGATGACGGCGGAGCCCAGGATGAACACTTGCAGGTGACGGCCCTTGACGTCCTTGCCCATGGCCTCGGCGGAGACCTCGTTGTCGCGGATGGCGCGCATCATCCGGCCCCAGGGCGAGTTGAGCGCGCGCTCGGACAGGAACAGGACGATGAGCAGCACGAGCGCGAACAGCCCGGCATAGGACAACTTCACGATGACCGAGGTCAGTTCGATGATCGGCATGCCGAGACTGTCGGCCCAGGCCTGCACGGCAGCGGATTGCTGCAGGTCGACCTCATAGGGCACCGGGCGCGGCAGGCCGGTGACGTTCTTGACGCCGCGGGTCAGCCAGTCCTCGTTCTTGAGCATGGCGACGATGATCTCGGAGATGCCCAGCGTGGCGATGGCCAGATAGTCGGAGCGCAGGCCCAGCGTGATCTTGCCGACGATCCATGCGGCACCGGCTGCCAGCAGGCCGCCGACAAGCCAGGCCAGCACGATCGGCAGGCCAAGACCGCCGAGATAACCGGTCAGGGCCGAGTCGACCTTCTCGATGGCCGACACGGCGGGATCGTAGAAGATGCGAATGACGAAATAGCCGACGATGCTGATGAGGGTGACCAGAACGATGCGGTTGAGCCCCCGGGTGCGGTAGTAGGCCAGCGTGACGGCGCCAACCGTAACCAGCAGGCAGAGTGCGGACAGCGCGATCCCGGTGCCGCCGGCCTCCCAAGCCTTGGTGACCGGCGGGGCCGAAACCAGCACCGCCGCCACGCCGCCCAAGGCGGCAAAGCCCATCACGCCGACATTGAGCAGCCCGGCATAGCCCCACTGGATGTTGACGCCCAGCGCCATGATTGCCGAGATCAGGCACAGGTTGAGAATGGTGAGCGACAGCGTCCAGCTCTGGAAGAATCCGACGAAAATCAGGAGTGCGGCCATCGCGGCAAACATGGCCACATTGCGGGTGTTGATGGTCATACGGATTGCCCCCTGAAGATGCCCGTGGGCCGGACCAGCAGCACGATCACCAGGATCGCGAAGGAGATGGCGAACTTGTACTCGGTGGACAGGAACTGGACGAGGCCTTCCGGCGCCCAGGCCTCGGGCAGCAGATAGCCGAGGAACTGCTTGTAGGCGAAGGTCAGGAATACCTCCGAGAAGGCGATGATGAAGCCGCCTGCAATGGCGCCTACCGGGCTGCCAATGCCGCCGACAATGGCGGCGGCGAAGATCGGCAGCAGCAATTGCAGATAGGTGAATGGCTTGAAGCTCTTGTCGAGGCCATAGAGCGTGCCGGCAATGGTGGCGAGTGCGGCGGTGAGGATCCAGGCGACCATCACCACCCGGTCCGGATTGATGCCTGACAACAATGCGAGATCGCGGTTGTCGGAATAGGCGCGCATGGACTTGCCGGTGCGGGTCTTGTTGAGGAACCAGAACAGCGCAGCGACGCAGATGACCGTCACCACCACGGTGATGGCTTGAGTCATCTTGATAACCATTACCTGTTGCAGGCCGGTGGCGGCGCGGAACTGGGCCGCGCTCAGCAGGAAGCGCTCGCCATCAGTGAAGATGCGATCATCCGGGCCAATGATGAAGCGGACGATGCCGTTGTAGAAGAACATCACGCCGAGCGAGGCGATCAGGAAAATCACCGGGGTCGACTTCTTCTTGCGGTGGAACCTGTAGACGAACCTGTCAGTGGCGAGCAACAAGACAATGGCGGCTGCGATGCCGACCGGCAGCGCCAGCAGCGCCGTCGGCAGCGGGCCGAACGAGACGCCCCAACTCTGCAGCAACCAGGTGAACAGGATGCAGGCCATGGTGCCGATGGCCATGGTCTCGCCGTGGGCAAAATTGGAAAAGCGCAGGATGGCGTAGATCAGCGTGACGCCCAGTGCGCCGAGCGCCAGCTGGCAGCCATAGGCCGCGCCCGGTACGATGACGAAATTGCCCAGCAAGGTGATCGCGTTGAGGAAATCCATCGGCCTAGCCCCCCAGGAACGCCCGGCGCACTTCCGGGTCTGCCAGCAGCGCCTGGCCGGTATCTGTGTAACGGTTGGAGCCCTGCACCAGCACGTAGCCCTTGTCGGCAATCTCCAGTGCGTGGCGTGCGTTCTGCTCGACCATCAGGATGGCGATGCCGGTGCGGGCAATCTCGATGATGCGGTCGAACAGCTCGTCCATCACGATGGGCGACACGCCCGCGGTCGGCTCGTCGAGCATGAGGACCTTGGGCCTGGTCATCAGGGCACGGCCTACCGCCACCTGCTGGCGCTGGCCGCCGGACAGTTCGCCCGCGGGCTGCCGGCGCTTTTCCTTGAGGATCGGGAACAGCTCGAACACCTGTTCCATGGTGCCTGAGATGTCGTCGTCGCGGATGAAGGCGCCCATCTCCAGGTTCTCCTCCACCGACATGGAGGTGAACACGTTGCTGGTCTGCGGCACGAAGCCCATGCCCTTGTGCACGCGCGCCTGCGGAGCCAGGGCGGTGATGTCCTCGCCATCCATGACGACGCGGCCCTGGCGCAGGTTGAGCATGCCGAAGATGGCTTTCATGGCCGTAGACTTGCCTGCGCCGTTGGGGCCGACAACCACGGCGATCTCACCCTTCTCGACGCCGATGGTGCAGTCATTGAGAATGTCTGCGCCGCCATAGCCGCCGGTCATGTGTTCTCCGATCAGGAAGGCCATGGTCAGACAGTCTCCTTGAGAGGCTTGTTCTTCAGGCCGGTGCCGAGATAGGCCTCGATGACCTCTTCGTTGTTCTTGACTTCCTCCGCGGTGCCTTCAGCCAGCACCTTGCCCTCCGCCATGCAGATCACCGGGTTGCACAGCCGGCCGATGAAATCCATGTCGTGCTCGATCATGCAGAAGGTATAGCCGCGCTCCTTGTTGAGGCGGATGATGGCATCGCCGATGGTGTTGAGCAGCGTGCGGTTGACGCCGGCGCCGACCTCGTCGAGGAACACGATCTTGGCGTCCACCATCATGGTGCGGCCAAGCTCCAGAAGCTTCTTCTGCCCGCCGGACAGGTTGCCGGCAAGCTCGTCGGCCACGTGGGAAATCTGCAGGAAGTCCAGCACCTCGTTGGCCCTGGTGCGGATCTCTTCTTCCTGCTGGCGCACGCGCGCGGGATGCAGCCAGGCGTGAATGAGGCTCTCGCCCGCCTGCCCGGGCGGCACCATCATCAGGTTGTCGCGTACGGTGAGGGTGGAGAACTCGTGCGCAATCTGGAAGGTGCGCAATACGCCCTTGGCGAACAGTTCGTGCGGGGTAAGACCGGTGATGTCCTCGCCGTCCAGCAGCACGCGTCCGGAGGTGGGCTTGTAGAGCCCGGCAATGACGTTGAACAGCGTCGTCTTGCCCGCGCCGTTCGGCCCGATCAGCCCGGTAATGCTGCCGGTCTCAATGGTCAGCGAGGCGCCATCAACTGCCCTCAGGCCGCCGAAGTGCTTGTGCACATTCTCGACGGTGATCTTGGCGGTGTTCCCCATCTGCCAAACCCCATCCCCATTTCCACCCGAAATCAAAAAAGAACCCGGGCGACCTGCGATTGCCCGGGTTCCTGTTCTAGTGCGGCCGCTTAGCGGTACTTCACGACAGAGATCCCACCGTCCTTGATCTCGATCTCGCGATAGTTGCCGGCGCTTTCACCGGGGCCAACCAGCTCGACAGCCGATGCGCCGACATAGTCGATGTCGCCGCCGTCCTTGAGGATCTTCAGGGCCTTGGCCAGTTCACCGGGGTAGATCTTCTCACCCGGAGCATTGGCAACCTCCATCACCTTGTCCTTGAGCTTGGCGCTCTCGGTGGACCCGGCGGCCTGCATGGCCAGCAGGATCAGGGCCGCGGCATCGTAGGACTCGGCTGCGAAAGCACCCGTGCCGTCAAAGCCGGCTGCCTTGGCCATTTCCTGGAAGGTCGCAGCGCCCGGGCTGTCGGTGCCGGGGTTGGCGCCGTAGGAGCCGTTCAGACCCGCACCGATGGCCTTGGGAAGCGCATCGCCGACCATGCCGTCCGGCAGGTAGAAGGTGCTGAAGGCGCCGGTGTCGAGCGCACCCTGGATGATGCCCTTGCCGCCCTGGTCGAGGTAACCGGCCACGACGAGAACTTCGCCGCCGGCCTGGGCCAGTGCGCCGACTTCAGCGGAGTAGTCGCCCTTGCCGTCTTCGTGAGCGGCGGAGATGGTGACCTTGCCGCCGGCTGCCTCGAAGTTCTTCTGGATCGATTCAGCCAGGCCCTTGCCGTAGTCGTTGTTGGTATAGGTGAGGGCAATGGTCTTGACGCCCTTTTCCATCAGGATGTCGCGCACGATTTCACCCTGGCGGGCGTCGGACGGGGCGGTGCGGAAGAACAGGCCGTCATCCTCGGCGGTCGAAAGGCCCGGCGAGGTTGCGGACGGGGAAATCATGACGATGCCGTTCGGGCGGGCAACGTTCTGCAGGGCAGCGCCCGTCACGCCGGAGCAGTCGCCGCCAACGATGGCCTTGACCTTGTCGGTGGTGACGAGGCGTTCAGCCGTAGCGGTTGCAGCAGCAGCGTCGACGCAGGTGGTGTCACCGCGCACGGCCTCGACCTTGACCCCGTCAAGCAGCGCACCGCTGTCGGACACTTCCTTGATCGCCATTTCAGCGCCAGGCCCCATGTTCGCGACCATGGATTCAATCGGGCCCGTAAAGCCCAGGAAGACACCGATCTTGATGTCTTCAGCCAGAGCAGCCGTGGACAACAGGGTAGATGCAGCCAATGCGAGAACAAGCTTCTTCATATAAACCTCCCGTGAAGCTGGTTTCAGTGCGGCACATCAAAGCACTATTGATTGCGCGAGTCACCTGTCTCAAAAGACTAAATTTCGTTCAGGTTAAAGTGGATTCCGCCAATGCCGGACAACGTGCGGGCGGCTCGATGCCAACTGGATTGAAGATGTTGAAGCTGCGCGGCGAATGCTGTTTCCGCCAGCATGTTTCGTGCTAATTGATCGGCCATGACACAGCCCCGCTCCCTGACCATCACCCGTCCCGACGACTGGCACCTGCACCTGCGCGATGGCGCCATGCTTGAGGGGGTGCTGCCCCATTCGGCCGCGCATTTCGCCCGCGCCATCGTCATGCCGAACCTTGTGCCGCCGGTGGTGACAGCCGCCCATGCGGCTGCCTACCGTGAGCGCATCCTGGCTGCGTTGCCGGAGGGCATGACGTTCGAACCGCTGATGACGCTTTACCTCACGGAGGCGACCGAGCCGGACGATGTTGCGGCTGCCCACGCCTCGGGCCTCGTCAAGGCGGTGAAGCTTTATCCTGCCGGCGCCACCACCAACTCCCAGTCGGGCGTGAAGGACTTCAGCAAGGTGCAAGCGGTGCTGGAACGCATGGCCGATATCGGCTTGCCGCTGTGCGTGCATGGCGAGGTGACCGACAGCGACATCGACATCTTCGACCGCGAGGCCGTATTCATCGACCGGGTGCTGGACCCGTTGCGCCGCCGCGTGCCGGGGCTGAAGGTGGTGATGGAGCACGTCACCACCGAAGACGCCGTCAACTATGTCAGCGCGGATACATCGGGCCGGCTTGGTGCGACCATCACGACGCACCACCTGATCATCAACCGGAACCACATTCTGGCCGGGGGCATCCGCCCGCATTACTACTGCCTGCCGGTGGCCAAGCGGGAGAAGCACAGGCTTGCCCTGCGCGCAGCCGCCACGAGTGGCGACAAGCGCTTCTTCCTCGGCACCGACTCGGCACCCCATACGGATCCGGCCAAGCTCAGCGAGTGCGGATGTGCGGGCTGTTTCACCGCACCGAATACCATGAGCCTGCTGGCCCATGTGTTCGAGGAAGAAGGCGCGCTTGACCGGCTTGAAGGGTTCGCCTCAAGGCATGGCCCAGCATTCTATGGCCTGCCGGTCAACACGCAGACGATGACCCTGGTCAAGCGCGACCAGCCGGTCGATTACCCCGCAAGGATCGAAACGGGCGCCGGGCCGGTGACGGTCTTCGACCCGGGTTTCAAGGTATACTGGCAGGTGCAGGCCTGAGCCTAGCCGACCGGACGGTCCTTCCAGCTGACGGTGTGGCCTGAGCGGCGGCGGATGAAGGCATACCACTGCAAGCCCACCAGCACGGCGACACCGACCGGATGCAGAAGTGCACCCAGCCAGGACAGCCGGAACCGTGCAGCCATGATGAAGCGCATGAGCCATGGCAGGACTGCGGCTGCAATTGCAAGGTGGAGGGTGTTGCCGGTCATTCCCGAACTCCACGCCCAAAGCGCAACCAGCGGCGGCAGCACGTGACCGCCGAGCAGAAGCGTGGTCCAGACCGGCAGGCCGACCGGCGTCGCCATGCCTTCGTGGGCGTTCTTCATCAGGCCATTGAAGACCTGAGGCCCGTTCTCGTACATCCGGGTGGCAGAAATGCCGGTGATGTCCACCAGATCGGTGCGATAACCCGCAGCCCGGAAGTGGCGCGGCAGCATGACGCCGTCATGGACGGAGTGCCTGATGCGCTCATGGCCACCCACGTCATGATATGCGTCGAGGTCCACGGCAATCAGCTGGCCGCAGGCGGTCGCGAACATCGGCGAGTTGGTGAACTTCACGCCGGGAAATGGCAGGTAGCCGAGCAGTACGGTGTGAATGAGCGGGATGAGCAGCTTCTCCCAGAAGCTGCCGGTGATCTGGTGGGGAAAGCCCGACAGCAGCTTGAGTTCAGGCCGGCGGGCAAACTCCGAGGCGATGCGCTCAAGCGCGTCCGGTGACAGCGTAACGTCGGCATCAAGAAACACGCCAAGACGGTGGCTGGCCTGTTTGGAGAGGAAGAAGCACGGATAGTTCTTGCCCTTCCAGCCTGCGGGCAGCGGCGGCGTGGTGACAAGCCTGAAACGCGGATCGTCCTTGGCGAACCCCTTGACGATGTCGGCGGTCCGGTCAGTGGAGCTGTCGTCGGCAACGATGACCTCGAACTCCACACCCCGGCTGGCTTGCAGTGACTGCAGTACAGGCGTGATGCGTGCTTCCTCGTTGCGCGCCGGGATGAGCACTGACAAGGCCGGCGGATTGGCGGCCACCTTGCGGCTGAGCGGCCAGTACAGCGGCAAATTGATGACGCCCATGGCCGGGGTCACCATGGCCAGCACAAAAATGATCTGGACCAGCAGTTCGCCCATGGCTCGTCTATTCCCTGTCTTGCGAACGCCTGGTCTGACCGTGCGCTGCCGAGAAGCTCTCTCCGCGCACCAGCGCCTTCAGATAGCGCCAGCCGTCGTATATGAAATTCACCCCTGTGGTGCCATCGATCAAGGTGGTGAAGCGTTCCGGATCACGCGACATCGACGCTTCGGCCAGCTCGTCCTGGACCTTCGTCAACGCCTGCTCCAGCACACGGTTCCATTCGTCGGGGTCATGACTTTCTGAAGCCGTATCGACCGGCTCCCCGAAGTGCACCAGCATTTCAGGCCGGGCCTCGTTCCAGAAGACCAGTTCAATGGCAAATGGGAGCGCGATCGCGCCACAGTCCCTGGCGATGCGGCCAATGCCGCCCTGGAACCGGACCGGCCGGGCGCGCACGTCGCAGAACTTGCCCTGCGGGGTGAGCCAGACGCCATTGCCCGGTTTCGACAACAGGCCGCGTGAGACCTGAAGAAAGCGGGCCGCGCCGCGCGCGGAGCCCTGCTCGACGCCGAAAATGCCGATCTTCTGCATGAAGGCATATTTCTGCAGCGCTTCCGCATCCATGGGCCCGAAAGCCGTGTGGGACGGGAACAATGCCCGCGACAGCATGAAAAAGATCAGCGGGTCATACCAGCTGGAATGGTTGGAAAAGACCAGCATGCCGCGGTCCCGCGCAAAGCCTTGGGGAACACGGCCGAGAACGCGTACGGCGGTGAACCGGCGGGCGATCATCCGCTGGCAGTAGAGGTCGAAAACCCGGCTTACCCGCGGCGAAAAGCGGGCGAGAACTTCGTCTGCTGCCTTGGTATCGCGTCCGCTCAAATCGGTCTCTGCCTCACAGCCGTCAGACGGCGATGTCCTGGTTGAGAAGGTCGCTGGTGATGCGCGCCGACTCGAAGATCACCGGCAGGCCGGAGCCCGGGTGCGTGCCGCCACCGACGAGATAGACCCGCTCGAGATCCTCGAAACGGTTCTGCGGACGGAAGCACAGCATCTGGTCCAGCGTGTGGCTCAGGTTGAAGGTTGCACCCTTGTAGATGTGCATGTCGGCTTCCCAGTCGTCCGGCGTAACCATCTTCTCATACCGGATACGATCGCGGATGTCGGGAATGCCCATCAGCGAAAGGCGGTCCAAGGTCTTCTCGCGGAAGGCAGGGGCTTCCTTCTTCCAGTCGATGTTGGGTGTCCTGTGCGGCACCGGCACCAGAATGTAGAGCGTGGAGTGGCCCTTCGGCGCCAGGGTCTCGTCGGTCACGCAGCCGTTCTGAACGTAGAAGGACGGCGTCTTTGGCAGGACCTTCTTGGTCTGGATTTCGTCGATGTTGCCGTTGAAATCCTCGGCCAGCACGATGGTGTGGTGCGGCACGTTCTCAAGCTTGCCCTCGAGGCCCAGGTACAGCATGAAGGTCGAGCAGGAGAATTCCTGCTTCTCGATCTTGCGGTCGTTCCAGGTCTTGCGCAGTTCGTTGGGCACGAGCTTCGGCAGAACGTGCGCAAAGTCTGCGTTCATCACGAGGCCGTCCAGTTCGTAGGTGCCCTTATCCGTGGTGACCGACCTGGCCCGCTTGCCGTCGAAGCCAATCGACTTGACCTCTTCGTTGAGCTTCAGGTCGACCCCCATTTCGACCGCGATCTCGCCCATGCGCTGCATCACCGCGGTGCAGCCGCCGACCGGATGCCAGATGCCGTACTCGTGCTCGAGGAAGGCAAGGATGGTGAACAGCGACGGACACTTGAACGGTGACATGCCGAGATACTTGGCCTGGAACGAGAAGGCGCGGCGCACGCGCGGGTCCTTGAAGTATCGCTCGAGGTCCTTTTCCAGCGAACGTTGCGGGTTGATCCACGGCAGCGCCTTGAGCACGTCGGGCCGCAGGAAGTCGGCCATGCTGGCAAAGGGCTTTTCCAGAACCGAGCGGAATTTCTCAAGCTTCTTGCGGTTGTCGCGCATGTAGCGCTCGAGGTTCTGGGCGTCGGCCGGCGAGAGCTTGGCGATTTCCGCCTTCATCGCCTCCTCGCCGCTCACCACGTCGAGATGGCCCCCCTGCTCGTGCACCACCCGGTACATCGGCTCGACGCGCTTGATCGGCACTTCGCGCCACAGGTCATAACCGCAATAGGTGAAGATCTCCGACAGGATGCGCGGATAGAGGAAGAAGGTCGGGCCAATATCAAAGGTGTAGCCATCGGCCTTGATGGAACCGGTGCGGCCGCCGACACGGGACTGACGCTCAATCAGGGTAACGTCGTACCCGCGGCGCTTGAGGATCATGGCCGATGCAAGGCCGCCGGGCCCGGCGCCGACGATTACGATACGCGGAGTGGAGGAGGACATGTGTTCTTGTTTCTTCAGCAATTCAAATCAGACGCCCGGTCGGGCTGTGCACCGCGGGCCCGCCCACCGTGCCCTTGGAAACTCGACCGGTCCTTATATCGCCTGGCAGCCATTTTAGAACCCCTGTCCGCCTATGACGTATTGCCGCTTGTAAATAATCCCCAGCGGTTTTGGTTCCCCGCCGCGCAAGTAGGGCAAGCCGGGTTTTCTTTTCAAGCCAAAAAGGCTAGTGCTTTGATGAATTCATCGGGGTACAGCGGTTTTTCCCGCTTCCATTGCACAGCAAGCCAGAGATCAACCGCAACATGCCGGTCATATCGGTAGCAGACCTCACCAAAGCATATCCCGGCCGCAAGGCGGTGAACGGCATATCGTTCGAGGTGCGCAAGGGCGAGACGTTTGCCCTTCTGGGACCCAACGGCGCCGGCAAGACGACGACCATCGAGATCCTGGAAGGATACCGGACAGCCGATAGCGGCACGGTCAAGGTACTCGGCCTCGATCCGCAAGCCGACCGCATGGAGCTGAAGCAGCGCACCGGACTGGTCCTGCAGACAACGGCGCTGGAGCCGGAGCTGACCGTTGCCGAAACCCTCGCCGCATTTGCCCGGCTTTACGCCAGGCCCGAGTCGCAGGAGAAGGTGCTGGCGTCGGTCAATCTGGCGCACATCACCCGCACGCGTGTCGGCAATCTGTCGGGCGGCCAGAAGCGGCGCCTCGAAATCGCGCTCGGCATCATCGGCTCGCCGGAGCTGCTGTTCCTGGACGAGCCGACCACGGGCCTTGATCCGGAGGCCCGGCGCAAGATCTGGACACTCATCCGCGGGCTCAATGAAGCGGGCTGCACGATCCTGTTGTCCTCGCACTACATGGACGAGGTGAAGGCGCTGGCAGACCGGATGGCCATCATGGTCGACGGCAAGATTGCCGCGGAAGGGCGGCCGGAGGAACTGCAGGCGCTGCATGCCTCGCACGCCACCATCCGCTTCGATACGCATGGCAAGCCGCTGACAGGATTGCCGGCCAGCCTTGCCGGACTGGTCCGGATCGAGCATGGCGTCGCCATCATCGACACGGCTGATCCGGTTCCGGTGCTCAACCAGCTCACCGGCTGGGCCATCAAGCACAAGGCGGACCTTGCATCCCTGTCCGTCAACCGGCAAAGCCTCGAGGACATCTATCTCAAGCTGGCCGGCAGGCGCCAGGAAGCGGTTGCCCGGGAGGCCGCCGAATGACGATGCTGTTCGAGGAGGCGCTTCATCAGCTGAAACTGTTCGCGCGCCGTCCGGTGGCGATGTTCTTCGTGATCGCCATGCCGCTGATGCTGCTGCTGGTGCTGACGCAGCTGTTCGGCAACGAACGCATCGAGGGACTGGGGCTCAACACGGCGCAGTTCTACACGCCCGCGCTGGCGGTCTTCGGCGTCGTCATGGCCTGTTACACCTACCTCGCTGTCTCCACGGCGACCGCCCGCGACCTCGGCATCCTCAAGCGCATCCGCGGCACGCCAATGCCGCCCTGGGTCTACATTTGCGCACGCATCCTGGCTGTCTCCGTCATCGCCTTCACGTCGCTGGTGCTGGTGATCGCCACCGGCGCGCTGGTATTTGGCGTCGAGATCATCTGGGACAGGCTGCCCGCAGCCATCATCGTGGCAATCACAGGCGCGCTGTGCTTTGCCGCGCTGGGCATGATGATCACCGCGCTGTTCAGGTCTTCCGAAACGGTGCAGGCCGCCACCAGCGCCACCATCATGCCGCTGGCCTTCATTTCCGACATCTTCGTGCGGCCCAATACCGAGACGTCGGAGTGGATTCCGGTGATCGGCAACCTGTTTCCGCTGAGGCATTTCTCGGTGGCGTTCCAGCATGCCTTCGACCATGCCTACGAAGGCTCTGGTTTTGCGTTGCCGGACGCCGACGGGATCGTGTTCTCGATCCTGCCGCACCTGGGGGTAATGGCTTTGTGGGGCATTGGCGCCGCCATCATTGCAGCCAGGTTCTTCAACTGGGACACGCGGGCAAACTGACCAGGCCTCGCAGCAAGTGCCCGGCCCGGTGCCGAACCAGGGGCATAGCGCCATGAGCGATGATCGCAACCAGACCGACCCGGTACAGTGCAGCGACGGGCGGCAGTCGGAAACCGCAGCCGCCATTCAGCGCGGCGTGGGACGCATGCTGCGGAGCGCCGGGTTTGCCAGCCTCTACGAACTTGGCCTCGCAAATGGCAGGCGCGCCGACGTCATCGCGCTTGGCCGCAAGGGCGAGATCTGGATCATCGAGATCAAGTCATCACCGGCGGACTATCTCAGTGACAGCAAGTGGCGCGATTACATGGACTATTGCGACCGGTTCCATTTCGCCATTCCACCCGAGATGGACCCGGACCTGATCGACGCTTCGGCCGGTCTGATCATTGCCGATGCGTGGGGGGCGGAAATCATTCGCGAGGCGGATGAAGATCCGTTGCCCGCCGCACGGCGCAAGGCAGTGACGCTGCTGATCGCGCGTGCGGCTGCGATGCGGTTGCAGTCGGCCGCCGACCCGAACGCAGACAGTTTGCTGTAGATGGCTTGCAGCCTCAGCGCGGGGCGCGCTTGGCGAGAATGCGCTGCAGGGTGCGGCGGTGCATGTTGAGCCGGCGGGCCGTCTCCGAGACGTTCCGGTTGCACAGTTCGTAGACCCGCTGGATATGCTCCCAGCGTACGCGGTCTGCCGACATCGGGTTTTCCGGCAGGGCCGCACGGGTGTCCGTCTCGGCCATCAAGGCGCCATAGACCGCATCGGCATCGGCAGGCTTGGCAAGGTAGTCGGCCGCGCCAATCTTCACGGCGGAGACTGCCGTGGCGATGTTGCCATATCCCGTCAGCACCACTGCGCGGGCCTCTGGCCGCAGGCTGTGGATCACCTCGACCACATCGAGGCCATTGCCGTCTTCCAGCCGCAGGTCAACGACGGCGTAGGCCGGCGGATCGCGGCGCACTTCCACAAGCGCTTCGGCGACGCTCTGGGCCATGCGAACTTCGAACCCACGGGTTTCCATTGCGCGCGCCAGGCGCTGCAGGAACGGCCGGTCGTCATCGACCAGCAACAAGGATTTCGGTCCCTCGATCAGGCTGTCATTCATCTGTCTCGTTTCCAGTGCCATCCAAATCGGTGCCGCACACGCAGCCAACTGGCCGCCGTGCGACAAAATGCGCCCTACTGTTGCCCAGTCAACCCAAAATCACAAGGCACCAGACCTGTCATCCTTCACTTCGATCATATCGCGCGGCCACACGATGCGCACCACGGCGCCGGTTTCCGGTGCCGCCCGATTGGCAAGGGTTACCTGGGCGCCTGACCTTTCGAGCAGCGTCTTGGCGATGAAGAAGCCCAGACCCATGCCGCCGGTGCCGTCACGACGGGTGCTTTCCGTCGCCGCATAGCGACTTCTGCTTGTAACAAACGGGTCGCCCAAACGTTCCATGATGTCGGCAGGAAAGCCGCTGCCGTCGTCGCTGATCGTCAGGCTCAACTGCTCCTGCGACCAGGATATGCGGACGGTGACCCGGGTGCGGGCAAAGTCGACGGCGTTTTCCATGAGATTGACCAGCGCGTACTTGATGGCCGTGTTGCGCTGAAGTACCGGCTCGGGCAGGGCCTTGCCGGTGCGGTCCGTCTTGGGCTCCACATCGAACAGGATGGCCACGTCGGGGCTGTTGAGCGGCCCGGCGATCTCCTCGGCGAGCGCCGTCATGCGCACCGTCTGCAGCAGGGCGTCCGACTGGTTGTCGCGACGCGTGAGCCGGGAAAGGATCTCGCGGCAGCGCTGCGACTGGGACACCATCAGGTCGAGGTCTTCGGCTTGCGGTCCGTCAAGCTTCAGCTCGCGCTTGAGTTCCTTGGCAACCAGCGAGATCGTGGCCAGCGGCGTTCCCAGTTCATGGGCAGCGGCGGCCGCCAGCCCGTCCAGCGCGGACAGCTGCTGCTCGTGGGCGAGCGCGACCTCGGTTGCCGCCAGCGCGTTGGCCATGTCGCGCGCCTCGCTCGCCACCGAGTTCACATACAGGCACGAGAACACGATGCCACAGACCAGCGCCGCCCATATGCCGGCCTTGTACAGATCCGGCAACTCGATGGCCTCGCCCGGATACCACGGCAGCGGCAGGTGATGGAAAGCCAGCAGCGACGTGCAGGCGATAGCGAGTCCGGCCAGAAGCACCGTGCGCGACAATGGCAGGGTCGCGGCCGAGACGGTGACCGGCACAACGAACAGGAAGGCAAACGGAT
Organism: uncultured Anderseniella sp.; assembly: GCA_964648175.1. Taxonomy (GTDB): domain Bacteria; phylum Pseudomonadota; class Alphaproteobacteria; order Rhizobiales; family Aestuariivirgaceae; genus Anderseniella. The sequence goes on along the minus strand of CAZYKZ010000014.1, from coordinate 10,388 downwards.
TGGCAAGGCCGCCCGTCAGGTAGACGAGAATGGCAAGCTGACAGATGTCATAGGCCAGCATCAGCGACGAATAGCGCTCGTGCAGGCGTGCGGTGAAACTCCAGCTGAGCGACAGGGCGATGTTCACCCATGCCGAAAGCGCGATGAAGGTCAGGCACACACCCAGCGGCAACGGAAAGCCGAGGCCAAAGTGAACCACCAGAACGGCGATGAGCTGGCCCGTCACCGCCAGCCAGCGCAATCTGACCGATGTCCTGAGGCGCAGGCCCTCATAGGTAAAGAACCCGCGAGCCCTGCCGCCATCGCCGGCCTTTGCCGGCGAGGTCATGCTGCCCAGGGCCTTGTCTGTCGCTTCCAGCATGCAGCCGGTGTCCTTGCATTTATTGACGCGAGTGAAGTTAGTCCAGGCGCGGCACTCTTCACAACCCATGCACGCCGGAGCCGCAGACCGCGGCGGATCTGTCCGGCGGGACCGCGACGCGCTGTCACTTTTCAGCGCGGGCCGGGTCAACCATATTCCGGGGCACCATGAAAAGGTCATCCATCATATTCGCACTGGCCGCCATGCTGGTGGCACTCGGCGCCCTGGCGGCTTCCCTCGTTTTCATGCCGGGCAGCCGCATGGCCGATGTGATCAGCTCCGGCGAAGCTCTGGTTGGTGGCGAGTTCGAGGCGACCAACCAGGACGGCGAGCGGGTCACGGACAAGGACTTTCTCGGCAAGTACACGCTGTACTATTTCGGCTACACCTACTGCCCCGACGTCTGCCCCGCCGAACTGCAGGTGATTTCAGCCGCGCTTGCCCAGGTTCCGGACGCCGAACAGAAGTTCCAGGTGGTTTTCACGAGCATCGACCCGGAGCGCGACACACCCCAGGTCATGAAGGATTACGTGGCCAATTTCTGGCCCGGCACCGTGGGCCTGACGGGGTCCGCCGAGGACATCCGCAAGATGGCCGGCAAGTTCCGGGTTTATTACAGCCGGGCGGGCGGCAAGGAAGGCGAAGGCAAGGACGACTACCTGATGGACCACTCGTCGATCGTCTACCTGATGGGTCCGGACGGCAAGTTCATCCGCCATTTTGCCTTCGGCACCCCGGCTGACGACATGGCCAATGAGCTCAAGAAGGTGATCAAGGGCTGACAGCCCCGGCAACGCTTCGCCTGTTTTTTCCCCAATTGCACGAAATGTGACAGGGCGATTGCCCCCAACCCGCCGATCTGCTATGTTGCACCGCAACATAATTCCGGAAAGCGGCCGTTGCGGGACGCCGGGGGACAAGAATTCGCCATGCTGTACACGCTTTATGAGATGAACCATGCTGCCGTTGCACCATGGCGCCTGGCGGCCCACTACGGCCATGCCTACTGGACGTGGAAGGCAAACCCGCTTGCCAGCACGGAACTGGGCCGGTCGATGGCGGCATCGCTGGAAATGTTCGAGCGCCTCACCCGGCGCTACGGCAAGCCTGAGTTCGGCATTTCATCGGTACCAGTGGACGGCATCGACGTGGCTGTCGAGCAGCGCGTCGTCTGGGAGAAGCCGTTCTGCAAGCTGGTGCACTTTTCCAAGCAGCTCAACGGCAAGAAGGCCCCCAAGCGCAAGATCCTGATCGTGGCGCCGATGTCGGGCCACTATGCTACGCTGCTGCGCGGCACCGTCGAGGCGATGCTGCCGCACGGCGAAGTGTACATCACCGACTGGACGGACGCGCGCGACGTGCCCCTGGCGCTCGGCACGTTCGATCTGGACGACTATATCGACTACGTCATCGAGATGGTTCACCACCTTGGCGAGAAGGTGCACGTAATGGCGGTGTGCCAGCCGACGGTGCCGGTACTGGCCGCCGTCTCGCTGATGCACCAGCGCCGGGACAAGCTGGCGCCGGCGTCGATGATCCTGATGGGCGGGCCGATCGACACCCGGCGCAACCCGACCGTGGTGAACGAACTCGCCACCCAGCGCGGCACCGACTGGTTCAAGCGCCACGTCATCGTGCGCGTGCCGGCGCCGAATGCCGGCTTCATGCGCCGGGTCTATCCGGGCTTCATGCAGCTCACCGGCTTCATGACGATGAACCTCGACCGGCACATGGATGCGCACCGCGAACTGTTCTGGCATCTGGTTGAAGGCGACGGCGATTCCGCTGAAAAGCACCAGGAGTTCTATGACGAGTATCTGTCCGTCATGGACCTGACCGCCGAATTCTACCTGCAGACGATTGACCGGGTGTTCGTCAAGCAGGCCCTGCCCAAGGGCGAATTCAAGTATCGCGACGTGCTGATCGAGCCCGCGTCCATCACTTCCACGGGGTTGATGACCGTCGAAGGCGAGAAGGACGACATTTCCGGCATCGGCCAGTCGGAGGCGGCACACGAACTTTGCCCCAACATCCCGCAGGACCGGCGCAGCCATCACCTTCAGGAGAAGGTGGGTCACTACGGCGTGTTCAACGGGTCGCGTTTCCGCTCGCAGGTCGTGCCGCGGATCGTCGACTTCATGGCCAAGGTCGGCTGACAGATCCGGCCAGCCAGCAAGATTGATCACGGCAATCTAGTCTGCCAGTCTCGATGACGGCAGGGGCGAGAAGCGAATCAGGCCCGGGCGGACCCCTGCGCCCGGCACATCCGCGTCGCACACGGGAACTGCAGCAGATGTCACTGAAGCCGCTCAGGCGCCTGTTTGGAAGCCCCGGACAACCGGACGAGGGCCCGCCATTCCTGGAGATCGATGGCCGGCAGGTGCCGGTCAGCTACCGGCGCAATGCGCGCGCCCGGCGCATCATCATGCGCATGGACAAGCAGGGCCTGGGCATAGTGCTCACGGTTCCCGAAGCCACGAACCTGTCCAGGGCCTATGAATTTGCGCTCTCCCAGACCGGATGGATCTGGCAGCGGCTGCAGCCGGAGGCTCCTTGCGAAACGCCGTCGCTGCATGGCGCGACGATCCCGATCCGCGGCGTGGTCCACACAATCGAGAAGACCCAGGGGCGCGGCGTGCCGGTTCATATCCGAGATTTTCCCGCACCTGCCCTGATGGTGCGCGGCGACCCGCAGCACCTGCCACGGCGCATCACCGACTTTCTCAAGCGCGAAGCGAAGGCCGACCTCGAGCGGGCATCGCTTGCCTATTCAAGGGCGATGGGGGTCAGCTTCAACCAGCTCACGGTGCGCGATACCACCACCCGGTGGGGGTCGTGTTCCAGCAATGGCACGCTGTCGTTTTCGTGGCGGCTCATTCTGGCTCCGTCGAAGGTGCTGGATTACGTTGCCGCCCACGAGGTGGCTCACCTGATCGAGATGAACCACGGACCCGGATTCTGGGAGCTGGTCTACCGGCATTGCCCGCATACCGACTGGTCCCGGAAATGGCTGCGCAAGCAGGGCCAGTCTCTGCACAAGCTGCCGTTCTGATCAGGACTTCAGCCGCCCGCATCACCGCTAGCGGTTGTTGCGTTCCAGCTGGCGCTCACTCAACGTCTTGCGTTGACGTTGCTGGGGCTGCGGTTGCGGGACCGCGACAGGCTCGGGTGGCGAGTTGCCGAATATGTTGCGCAGCGTATCGACAAAGCCGCCGCCATCATTCTGCATCCCGTCCCCCGGCGCTGGCGCATAGGCGATGGCTGGTTCGTCCGGCTGGTAGTAACCGGGCAGGGGCACGGAGTCGAGCTGGGCATGGGCCGGACGCATGACTTCTGCAAAAATCCGTGCGGGCATGGAACCGCCGGTCACATTCTTTGTGGGCGAGTTGTCATCGTTGCCGACCCACACCCCGGCAACAAGATGCGACGTATAGCCGATGAACCAGGCATCACGATAATCCTGTGACGTTCCGGTCTTGCCGCCGGTCTCATGACCTTCGATGATCGCCGCACGCCCGGTGCCTTCCTCCACCACCTGGCGCATCATGTAGTTCATGGCGCCCAATGACTCGAATGAGATGACCTGACCGGGACCGCCGCCGGAACGCTCATAGAGCACCTTGCCCTCCCGGGTGGTGATCCGGGTGATCGTATGCGGCAACACGCCGATGCCTCCATTGGCGAACGGCACGTAGGCTCCCGTCATTTCCAGCAGGCTTACCTCGGAGGTACCGAGCGCGATCGAAGCATTGTCGACCAGCGGCGATGCTATGCCGAGCCTGCGGGCTGTGGCGGCGACGTTTTCAGGCCCCACTTCCATCGCCAGCCTTGCTGCAACGGTGTTGATCGACGTGGCCAGCGCCTCGGTCAGCGTGACCGGGCCAACATGCTTGTTCTTGTAGTTTTCCGGTGACCAGTTGCCAAAGGTCACGGGCTCGTCGACCTTTACGGTCCTCGGCGTCATGCCGGCGTCAATGGCGGCCAGATAAACGAAGGGCTTGAACGACGAGCCGGGCTGGCGGCGCGCCTTCACCGCGCGGTTGAACTGGCTCTCGATGTAGGACTTGCCGCCGATCATCGCCCGCACGGCGCCAGTGGTGTCCATGACCACCATGGCGGCCTGGGTCGCATGCAGCTTCTTGCCGTTGGCCGCAAGCTCGGCGCGCAGGGCCTTCTCGGCCATGTCCTGCAGGCTCGGGTCGATGGTGGTTTCGACGACAACCGAGTCCTTCAGTTCGCCGATCAGGTCGGGAAGGCTCTCGGCTACCCAGTCGACGACATAGCGCTTGGCGGAGATGTAGGTCGAGCCGGGAGCCCGCGCCTCGACGCCACGGGTGGCGTCAGCTTCGGCCTGGGTGATGAAGCCTGCCCTCACCATGTCATTGAGCACCTCGCGGGCGCGCTCGTTGGCCCGCTCGGTAGAGGTTATCGGGTTATAGCGGCTTGGCGCCTTGAGCACCGCCGCCAGCACGGCCGCTTCCGACAGGTTCACATCGCGGGCCGACTTGCCGAAGAACTTCTGCGCGGCCTTGTCGATGCCGGTGGCGCCGGCGCCGAAATACACCCGGTTCATGTACAGCTGCAGGATCTCGTCCTTCGAGTATTTGCTCTCGAGCCACAGCGCCAGCACCACTTCCTGCAGCTTGCGCTCAAGCGTCCGGTCCGGCTTGAGGAAGAGGTTCTTGGCAAGCTGCTGGGTGAGGGTGGAACCACCCTGCACCGTCGCTCCGGCGCGCCAGTTGGTGTAGATGGCCCGCGCGATGCCGATGGGGTCGACACCGAAGTGGGAGTAGAAGCGGCGGTCCTCAATGGCGATGATGGCCTGCGGGACGTAGGGCGGCAATTCGTCGATGCGCACCGCATCTCCAAAGAACGCGCCGCGCTCGGCCAGGACCGAGCCGTCGGCCGCCAGCAGCATGATGCCCGGCTCACGCTCGGGGATGTTGAACAGCCCCTGCTTGTCGAGATTTACGAAAAGGTAGCCGGTGGTGGCGAAGACTGCGATGAGTGCCCAGAGGCCCAGCATCATGCCCCAGGAGATCAGCCGGAATACCAGCGGCCGCCTGCGGCGCCGTGCGGGCTTCGACGCCTTGGGCGCATCAGCCTTGCGCCGGGGGCCGGGACCGGCAAAGACGGGCTCACGCCGCTGTGGCAGCGTCTTGCGAGAGCGTTTCTTGCCCAATCCGAACATCGCGTCGTGATCGCTTTCCCTGTTGCGTTCCCACCGGCCAGAAAACCTGGCACCCGGACCATTGCAGATCGCCTGCTTGACCTTGCGGGAGGCTAACCGGTTCGCGTTAACCGGCTGTTAACGCTGATGGCCAGCGGCGTCACCTTCCGCCACTCAAGCCGGAGTGCAGCCCAATCATGTCACTACAATGGCGGCGGGGCCTGCACGTGGCAGGGGTCACACGTCCAGATTGGCCACCGACAGCGCGTTTTCCCTGATGAAATCGCGGCGCGGCTCCACCACATCGCCCATCAGCTTGGTGAACAGGTCGTCCGCTTCGTCGAGTTCGGACACCTTCACGCGCAGCAGCGAACGGACGTTCTTGTCCAGCGTGGTTTCCCACAGCTGCTCCGGGTTCATCTCGCCCAGACCCTTGTAGCGCTGCATGGAGATGCCCTTGCGGCCTTGTGCGAACACCGCATTGAGCAGGTCCATCGGCGAGTGGATCGTGATCTCGGTTTCCTTGCGGCGCAGCTTCGCCGGGCGGGCATAGATCTCCTGCAGGTGCCCCGCGAGCCGGTCCAGCCGGATCGCTTCGGCAGAGCCGATCATGCGGGCATCGAGCACATGGGCTTCCTTCACGCCACGCAGTTCGCGGGTAAAGGTAAAGCCGCCCTCCTCGTCAGCCACGCCGGACCAGCCGCGCTCGGTCTCTTCGGAGATGTTGTCGAGCCGGCGGGCAATGTAGGCCGCAGCCTCGACCGCATTGCCGGGGTTGCCGACAACTTCGGCGTTGAAGGCGCCGGCTATGGCGGCCTGCTCGACGATGTTGCGGGCATAACGCGAGTGCATGCCCTCAAGTGCCGAACGCACCTGCAGCGCCTTGTCGATGATCTCCCGCAGGTCAGCCCCGGCGCGCTCGGCGCCGTCAGCCGTCACCAGCACGGAATCTTCCATGCCCTGGCCGATGAGGAACTCCTCCAGGGCCGCATCGTCCTTCAGGTACTGCTCGGACTGGCCGCGCTTGACCTTGTAGAGCGGCGGCTGGGCGATGAACAGGTGGCCGCGTTCGATGATCTCCGGCATCTGCCGGTAGAAGAAAGTGAGCAGCAGGGTGCGGATGTGGGCGCCGTCCACATCGGCGTCGGTCATGATGATGATCTTGTGATAGCGCAGCTTGTCGATGTTGAAATCATCGCGCCCGATGCCGGTGCCGAGCGCGGTGATCAACGTGCCGATTTCCTGGCTCGACAGCATCTTGTCGAAGCGGGCGCGCTCGACGTTGAGGATCTTGCCACGCAGCGGCAGCACGGCCTGGTTCTCGCGGTTGCGGGCCTGCTTGGCGGAACCGCCGGCCGAGTCGCCCTCGACGATGAACAGTTCGGACTTGGCCGGGTCGCGCTCCTGGCAGTCGGCCAGCTTGCCCGGCAACGAGGCCACGTCGAGCGCGCCCTTGCGGCGGGTGAGTTCACGCGCCTTGCGGGCAGCCTCGCGGGCAGCTGCGGCCTCGGCTACCTTGGTGACGATGGCGCGGGCTTCTGACGGGTGCTCCTCGAACCAGGTCCCAAGCCCTTCTGCGACCGCGCTTTCCACGATGGGGCGCACCTCGGAGGACACCAGCTTGTCCTTTGTCTGGGACGAGAACTTCGGATCCGGCACCTTGACCGACAGGACGCAGGTAAGGCCCTCGCGGGCATCATCGCCGGACAGGGAAACCTTTTCCTTCTTCGCGATGCCGGATTCGTTGGCGTAGTTGTTGATGATGCGGGTCAGCGCGCCGCGGAAACCGGCAAGGTGGGTGCCGCCGTCGCGCTGGGGGATGTTGTTGGTGAAGCACAGCACGTTCTCGTGGTAGCTGTCGTTCCACCACAGCGCGCACTCGACGGTCACGCCATCCTTCTCGGTGGTGATCGAGATTGGCTCGGGCAGCATGGGCTGCTTGGTGCGGTCGAGATACTTCACGAACGCTGCAATGCCGCCTTCGTAATGCAGGTCCACCGACTTCGGCTCGGCATGACGGTTGTCCGAAACCGTGATGAAGACGCCGGAATTGAGGAAGGCAAGCTCGCGCAGCCGGTGCTCGATGGTGTTGTAGTCGAACTCGGTCTTCGAGAACGTTGCCGGGCTCGGCAGGAAGGTGATCTCGGTACCCTTGCGTCCGCCCTGCTCGCCGACGGCGGCCAGCGGCGCATCAGCCACACCGTGCGTAAAGCTCATGTGCCAGTGCTTGCCACCGCGCCAGATGTCCAGCTTGAGCCACGTCGACAGCGCATTGACCACCGACACGCCCACGCCGTGCAGGCCGCCTGACACCTTGTAGGAGTTCTGGTCGAACTTTCCGCCCGCGTGCAGCTGGGTCATGATGACCTCGGCTGCCGATACGCCTTCTTCCGGGTGAATGTCAGTCGGGATGCCGCGGCCATTGTCGGACACCGAACAGGAGCCGTCGGCATTGAGGCGCACCTCGACGCGGTCGCAGTGACCGGCCAGCGCCTCGTCGATGGCGTTGTCGACCACCTCGTAGATCATGTGGTGCAAGCCCGAACCGTCGTCGGTATCGCCGATGTACATGCCAGGCCGCTTGCGCACGGCATCTAGCCCCTTGAGCACCTTGATGCTGCCGGCGCCATATTCTTCCGGTGAAGGCTGGCCTGTTTCTTCGCTCATGCCGTTTCCTGTTCCTGCCGCACGGACGGTGAAACCCGCCCGTCGGCCACTTCAAAAACCTCGATCTCGCCAGACGCCGCCTCGAACAGGTGCCGGTCGGTACCGGTCATCCAGGTCTGGCTGCCCAGCTCGAGCAGTTCATTCATCAGCGCGCCGCGGCGCACCGCATCCAGGTGTGCCGCCACCTCGTCCAGCAGCAGCAATGGCGCTGCCCCGGAAAAGGTGTCTCGCACGGCGCGCGCCTGTGCCAGAACAAGTCCCAGCAGCAACGCTTTCTGCTCGCCGGTAGAGCACAAACGCGCCTCCATCGCGCGCGGTCCGTGCACCACCAGAAGGTCGGACCGGTGAGGGCCCCGAAGCGTTCTTCCAGCGGCCCGGTCCAGCCCCCGCGAATCAGCCAGCAGTGTACGATATTCGTCCTCGATCTGCACGGCTGGACGCTCAATTAATTGCCGCTCCAGTTCACCGTCCACCGTCACCTCGGCCCACGGAAAGGCGCTGCTTCGCGGGGCATCGCGGCCTTCGGCCACGAAGCCGGCAACGATCGCCATGGCGCTGTTGCGGGCCGCGGCCACGGCCACGGCCGCTTCGGCAAGCTGGGCTTCGACGCTGTCCAGCCAGCGAGCCTGGGGACGGTCTTCCGACAGCAGCCTGTTGCGTTCGCGCAGCAGCCTTTCCAGCGCATTCACGCGGGTGCCATGGCCTGCATCGAACACGGCGGCAAGCCGGTCGAGATAGCGGCGGCGGTCAGAAGCGGGGCCTGCGAACAGCCGGTCCATGGCGGGCGTGAGCCACAGCATGCGCACATGACCCGCCAGCGCTCCGGCGCTGCGCTGCGCCTGCCCTTCGATGCGGACTTCGCGGGAAGCTCCTGCAACTGTCGCAAGTTCGCCGTCAACTGTGGGGCGCGGTTCGAAGCCTGTGCCGATGCGGGTTTCCAGCCCATCGTTTTCCACCACCGCGGAAACTGCCCAGCCGCGATCAGCCGCAGTGCTTGCGCAGACCAGATCCTCGTACGGCGCCCCGCGCAGACCCCGGCCCGGCATCAGCAGCGAGATGGCTTCCAGCACATTGGTCTTGCCGGCCCCGTTGTGGCCGCACAGCGCAATCAGCGCCGCGCCAGGCTCAACGCGGGTCGAGGCATGGTTGCGGAACGCGGTGAGCGTCAGGCTGGTCAGCTGCAGTTTGGGCGTGAACGCCAATCGACATGTCTCCCCGGCGCTGCCAGGTGTCTGCAAGCAGCAGGCGGCGGCTGAGCGCGTGAAATGAACCGGCAGCCGGCCGGTCACACGCGCATCGGCATCAGCACGTAGAGGACGCGGTCATCGGCGGCATCCTGCAATATGGTGGGCGAACCCGAATCGGACAACATGAAGGTGGCCGTATCGCCCTTGAACTGGCCGGCGATGTCGAGCAGGTAGCGCGAGTTGAAGCCCACATCGATCGGGTCGGCTGAATAGCTGCAGGCGATCTCTTCCTCTGCCGAACCGGAGTCCGGATTGTTGACGGTCAGTGTCAGCCGGTCAGAGGCAATGTTCAGCTTCACCGCACGGCCCTTCTCGCTCGAGATGGTCGAGACGCGGTCGACCGCCTGTGCAAACAGCCGGGTGTCGACTTCGAGACGCTTGTCGTTGGCGGTCGGGATGACGCGCTCGTAATCGGGGAAGGTTCCATCGATCAGCTTTGAGGTGAGCACCATCTGGTCCATCTCGAAGCGGATCTTGGAGGCCGACAGCGACACGGAAATCTCGCCGTCTTCATCTTCGATCAGCTTGGCCAGTTCGAGCACGGTCTTGCGCGGCACGATCACGCCGGGCATGCCCACTGCGCCTGAGGGCGCCGCCAGTTCGACCCGCGCCAGCCGGTGGCCATCGGTGGCGACAGCGCGCATGACACCGGAGTCGAGCGCATGCATGTAGATGCCGTTGAGGTAATACCGCGTCTCTTCGGTGGAGATGGCGAAACGGGTCTTCTCGATCATCAGCTTGAGATCTGCCGCCGGGATGGTGAAGGAGTGCGTGGCCTCACCACTGGCAAGATCGGGAAAATCCTGCGGCGGCAGCGCCTGCAGCGAAAAGCGAGAGCGGCCGGCAATGACGGCAAGTCGGCCTTCGTCGGGGCCTTGCTCGAGCTGAAGCTGGGCGCCGTCGGGCAGCTTGCGCACGATGTCGTAGAGCATGTGGGCAGGCA
>CAZYKZ010000013.1:0-26606 GCA_964648175.1 uncultured Anderseniella sp. | reverse complement strand
CAACGGCGCTCGCCGGATTTGCCAGCGCGGCGGATGCGGTGACGGCGTTTCACGCGATGCGGGCGGCAGGCGGCCTGTTGCGGGCGGAGGTGATGTGGCGGGCCTATGTGGACATCGTCTCGAAGGCCTGCGGGTTGCCGGAGGTAGCATCTGCCTGCAGCGGCGACGTGCTGGTGCTTTTCGAGGTGGCCGGCAGCAGCTTCGAGGATGCGCAAGGCAAGCTCGAAACGAGCCTCGAAAGGCTTGCTGATGGCGGCGTGCTGGCTGATGCGGTGATCGCGCAGAACGTGCGCCAGCAGCAGGATTTCTGGCGCGTCCGCGAAGACAGTTTCGCGGTTGAAAGCACCTGGCCCAACGGGCTGTGGTACGATGTGACAGTGCCGCTCGACCAACTCGACGCTTACGCCAAGGGGCTGCAGGAAAGGGTTGCCGGTCTGCCGGGCGAGTGCTTCCTGAGCGTGATCGGTCACCTGGGCGACGGCAACCTGCACATCACGATTTGCGTGCCCGCCGATGCGACCGTGAGCAAGACGCAGGCGGACGAGGCTGTGTTTCACGGCCTGAAGCAGATGGGTGGTTCTATCTCGGCCGAGCACGGCATCGGGCTTGAAAAGATGGCGGCGCTTGCCCGTCATGGCGATCCGGGACGGCTTCTGGCGGCCGGCCTGGTTGCCCGGGCGCTCGACCCTCTCGGGCTGATGAACCCCGGCAAGGTTCAGACCTTGACGCCCTGAATTCCTCAGGTTTCGAGCGGCGCGCGACGCAGAGTGTTACCACAACCGCGCGAAACCGAGCGGTCGGGTTCAGCTTTTGTTATCTCAAAAATCCTCAAATTCTCTCGTTTGCGATCTGATCTGTTAGAAAGACAGCATCAACAACCTTGCACGCTGGAGTGGAGAGAACCAGCGGTGCATTCCGCGGCAATGGAGATCTGGCCCGCCGCAACGGGAGAGTAAAATGCGTAAACTTGGTGCTAAGCTCGCGCATATGCGCCGGCTCTGGAAAGACCAGTCCGGCAACATGGCCGCCGTGGTGGCCATGGCCGCCGTGCCGCTGATGATGGCCGGCGGCGCTGCCGTGGACTACGGCAACTGGGTGTCCGTGCAGGCGCGCCTGCAGGCCGCCACAGACGCCGCCGCGCTGGCGGCAGGTCGCGAGGTCAACCTCACCGACGAGGAACTGCAGCGCGTCGCCACCGACTATTTCCATTCGAACTTCGGCAAGCCGAAGAACGCCGGCACGCCGGAAATGACCCTGACCATCGGCCAGGACGGCAAGCTGCGAATCGACGCGCACGTCACCGTCGACAATTATCTCATGAAGGTGGCTGGCCAGAACAACCAGGTCTTGTCTGCCTCGGCCGAGGTCAGCAAGGAGTCGACCGGTCTCGAGGTGGTGCTGGTGTTCGACAACACCGGTTCGATGGCCTCGCAGAGCCGGTTGTCGACGCTGAAGGTTGCGGCCAACGACTTCGTGGAGATCCTGTTCGGCCCGCGCGCGGAGGCAGACTCGCTGAAGGTCGGCGTGGTACCGTTCTCGCAGTTCGTCAACGTCGGCCCCGACAAGGCCAATGCGCCATGGCTGGATATTTCGGGGCTCAACCCTCTCAGCCGGGTGAATTTCAGTTCGACGTCAGGCGCTGATCCGAGCCACAACTGGGAAGCCTGGCAGACATTGCGCAACCGCACCTGGACGGGTTGTGTGGAATCTCGGGCCGGCAACAAATCGGTAGACGACTCGGCGCCCACCACCGCCATTCCGGCAACCCTGTTTCCGCCGGCATTCGCACCGGACGAACCGGACTATAGCGGTTACTACAACAGCTATCTGAACGACCGTACCAAAAATTCAAACCATAGCTACCGCCAGCGTTATGCCCGCAAGTATCGCAACGCGAGCGTCTCGTCGTCTTCGCGCGGTCCACAGAAAGGCTGCAACATCCAGCCGATCCAGGCGCTGACCAACCAGAAGGATCCGGTGCTGGAGACCATCAACAACATGCGCGCCGACGGCTATACGCACGTTGCAGAGGGCGTGGGCTGGGGTCTGCGCGTGCTGTCGCCGGGCGAGCCGTTTTCCGAAGGGGTTTCCTATGACAACAAGGAGATCACCAAGGCCATGGTTCTGCTGACCGATGGCGAGAACACCTTCGATACCAACGGACTGTCCGGCAACATCAACGGCTCGACCTATACCGCCTATGGCTATCTGAAGGAGGCCCGTCTGGGGTCGTCGAATTACTGGACCGCAATTACGGCACAGAACAACCTGCTGCGCGATGCCTGCAACAACGTCAAGAGCGCCGGCATCGTTGTCTATTCGTTTGCCTACAACGTGCCCAGCTCAACGCAGCGCAACCTGATCAAGGCGTGTGCATCGAGCCCTGAAAAGTACTTCGATCCGCCGTCCAACGCGGCGCTGGTGAAGAACTTCCAGATGATCGCGGACGAACTGCGCCGCCTTCACCTGAGCAAGTAGGCCAGAACCGGCAGAGCAAAAGAAAACGCGCAAGGCGGTCTCCCGTCTCGCGCGTTTCCTCTTTGCCGTCTCGTTGATCCGGACCTTCAGCGAACAGCCACTTTTCCCGAAGGCGGATGGCCATCAAACAAGCCCGAAAGCCTGCGATCAGGGCTATCCTCGTGCGCTCAGCGTCAGTCCCGGCGAAGCCGGCAATGGGTACTTGGTCCGCCGCAGTTTCCGAAGAAAATCAAGACTTTCCAGTTCCCACCAACGTCGGGGAAGTTGCCTTCCCTGCTGTTGATGAAGACATGGTGCGGCCAATTAGCCGCACCTGCAATGGGCCATCGGCGTTTTCAACAGCTTATCCACCGGAAAGCTTCTGCAGGCTGACAGCTTGCCGTTTCAGAGGTCCTTGCACAGGCGCAGCGCGTCATAGATTCCGGCGTGGATGTTGCGCGAGGCGACCGCATCACCGATCCGGAAAAGCTGGTAGGCGCCATCCTTGTTGCGCACGACCTGTTGGGGCTTGCCGGCAACGAGGGCCTCATAATCGACCTCGCCATGATTTTGCGAACCGGGCTTGAGGGCGAAGTAGAGGTCATCCAAGGGCGTGGTGGCATATTCGACAACGACCTGGTCCACAAGCCGCTCGCCCAGCACTGCCTCGTTGTAGGGGCTTGTCAGGGTGGCGGCGATCTTGTTGCCCTCGCGGCGCAGGCTGCGGACCCGGGTCATGGTGGTGATCGCCGCGCCATGGCCCTGCAGCTTCTCGACGTATGGCACAAGGTTCAGGCCGCCGATCTCGGGTGCGAACATGCGTTCGGGCGAGACGATCTCCAGCTTGCTGCCTGCCGCCATGATTGCTTCCGAGGCTGCCATGCCGGGGTGTGCGCCGTTGTCGTCATACAGCAGCACGTCCTCGCCGATGCTGGCGTCGCCGGAAATGACGTCCCAGCTCGATGTGGCGAGTTCGCCTCCCTCGGCAATGCCGTCCTCACGCGGCAGGCCGCCGGTGGCAACGATGACAACATCGGGCGAGAGCCCGGTCACGTCGCCGGCCTCGGCATAGGTGTTGTAGCGTACGTCCACGCCAAGCTTGTCCAGCTGGGCAAGGCGCCAGTCGATGATCCCGATCAGTTCGGCGCGGCGCTTGACCATTGCGGCCAGCCGCACCTGACCGCCGGCTTGCGGCGCTGCTTCAAGCAGGGTGACCTTGTGGCCGCGCTCAGCCGAGACGCGGGCGGCCTCAAGGCCTGCGGGGCCGGCGCCAACGATGACGATGTGCCGGGCCGCGCCGGACGTCTTCGGGATGTCGTGCGGCATGGTGGCCTCGCGGCCCGTGGCGGCATTGTGTACGCAGGCAGCGCCGCGGCCCTCATAGATGCGGTCAAGGCAGTAGGTGGCGCCGACGCAAGGGCGCACGTCGTCTTCACGGCCTTCAGCCACCTTTCTCGCGATGTGCGGATCGGCGATGTGGGCGCGGGTCATGCCGACCATGTCAAGCTTGCCCTCAGCGACGGCGTGGCGGGCGGTGGCCACGTCGTTGATGCGGGCAGCGTGGAACACCGGGAACTTGGTTTCGGCGCGTACCTGGCCTGCGAAGTCGAGGTGAGGTGCCGACGCCATGCCGGTGACGGGGATGACGCGGGACAGCGGACCGTCGTGCTCGATATGGCCGCGGATGATGTTGAGAAAGTCGACATGGCCTGAGGCGATCATGCGTTTGCAGATTTCAACGCCTTCATCGCGGGAGATGCCTTTTTCCATGTCCTCGTCGGCCACCAGGCGCAAGCCGACGATATAGTCCGGGCCGACGCGCTTGCGGATGGCTTCCAGCACCTGGAAGGTGAAGCGCAGGCGGTTGTCGAGCGAGCCGCCGTGCTCATCCGTGCGGTTGTTGATGGCGGGTGACCAGAACGAGTCCAGCAGGTGCCCGTAGCATTCCAGCTCGAAGCCGTCGAGGCCTGCTTCCTTCACGCGTTCTGCGGCATCGGCATAGTCCTCGATGATGCGCTCCATGTCCCAGTCTTCCATGATCTTGGGGAAGGCGCGGTGGGCGGGTTCGCGGACGTTGGAGGGGGAGACGACGGGCAGCCAGTCGGCGCCGTTCCAGACGGTGCGGCGGCCGAGGTGGGTGAGCTGGATCATGCAGGCCGCGCCGTGCTCGTGACAGGCGTCCGCCATGCGCTTCAGCCACGGCACGATCTCGTCTCGATAGGCATGCAGGTTGCCGAAAACGGGGCTGGAATCGCGCGAGACGACGGCGGAACCGGCGGTCATGGTGAGCGCGATGCCGCCCTTCGCCTTTTCCTCATGATAGCGGATGTACTGGTCTTTCGGCAGCCCGTCTTCATGGTAGTTGGGCTCGTGGGAGGTGGACATGAGCCGGTTGCGCAGCGTGAGGTGCTTGAGCTGGAACGGCTGCAGCAGTGGGTCGTTGGCGCGGTGAACGGTGGTCATGTGAAGGCTCCGTGCGGGTCGGTTGTTGCAAAGCCTAATGGCAACGGGACGGATAGCGCCAGTGCCGGATGCGACGGTTTGCTGCCGTCATGCGCCAGCCACCGGACTTACTCTGCCGGTGCCGCGGCGGGGGCGATGGGCCGGTTGAGCAGGGTTTCGTTGCCCTCGCGCGGGTCACGCGGGATGAGCAGCGACAGCAGCAGCGACACGCACGCCATGGCCGCGCCTGCCATGAACACCCAGGACGGATGCTGCAGCCACATCAGGCCGAACAGCACAGGGATGACCACCGCGGCGATGTGGTTGATGGTGAAGGCGACGCCTGCGGTGGGGGCGATGTCGGATGGATCCGCGATCTTCTGGAAGTAGGTCTTCATGGCGATGGCCATGGCAAAGAAGGCATGGTCGATCAGGTACAGGCCTGCGGCAATCCAGGGGTTCTGCACGAAGGCATAGGCCATGAACACCCCGATCAGGCCGATATACTCGAGAATGAGGATGCGACGTTCACCCAGCCGGATGATGAGGTTGCCGATCTTCGGCGCGATCCACATGTTGAACACGGCGTTCGCCAGGAACAGGCCGGTGATGGCGGCAACGGAGAAGCCGAACTTCTCCACCATCATGAAGCCTGCGAACACGATGAAGATCTGGCGGCGGGCGCCCGACATGAAGGTGAGGGCGTAGTAGAGCCAGTAACGCTTGCGCATGAGCAGATGCTTGCGCTGCGGCACGTCCTCGCGGAACTTCGGGAAGCCGAACCAGGCCAGCAGGGCGATCAGTACGGTGACGCCGCCTCCTGCGAGATAGACCGACGAGAAGTCGAGTTCGAGCAGCTTCCAGGTGAGGAAGATGAGCGCATAGGCGGCGATGGTGGCGAACGACCCGGCGGCGATGATGCGGCCCAGCTGGCGCGGCGCTTCGGCCTTGGGCAGCCATTGCAGGGCGAGCGACTGGTTGACCGTCTCGAAATAGTGGAAGCCCACCGACATGATGAAGGTGGTGATGTAGAACCCCATGGCGGTTGGGAAGAAGCCGGTGATGGCGGTGCCCAGCCCGCAAAGCGCCAGCGACAGGACGGCAAAGGTCTGCTCGCGCCAGACGAAATAGAGGAAGATGGCAGTGAACGCCAGGAAGCCGGGGATCTCGCGCACCGACTGCAGGATGCCGATTTCCTTGCCGGTGAAGCTGGCGGCCTCGATGGCGAAGTTGTTTAGCAACGCTGACCAGGTGGAGAATGCGATGGCGTTGCCCGCCACCATGAGGATGAGCAGGTTGGCGGGCGTGCGCCAGCCGCTGGCTTCGGACAGGGATATCTCGGTATGCCGGCTCATGGTGGCTGAAAGCTAGCACCACGCACCGGACAAGTCGTCATGCTATTTTGCGCAGAGCGCCTGAACCAGGGGCATGACTGCCTGGCGCAGCCATGCCGGCGTGTGGCGATAGGCAAGCCGCGCCAAGGGCCTCAGAAACCTGATGTAGACCGTACAATGCAGCCAGCCGCGCGAGGTGAGCGGGGCGGCATGGTCGGCAACTTTTACCTCGCCGGAAGACCAGGACGCCTTGTAGGCGTCGCCCGGCACCATCAGGTCAAAAGTGTCCATGCCGTCAGCCAGCGCAAGGCGCTGGGCCTGGTCCATATGGAGCCTCGCCGGCGACAGGTCGGTGAGTTCCGGATCATGCCCGGTGATGAAGGCGCAGTGGCGCCCGCGGTAGCGGAAGCCGAGTTCGTGGGAGATGCAGCGCTCACCAGCCTTCAGGGTGGTGACGACGGGTTGCAATGCAGCACCGGCCGGCGAAGCGCCGAGCGCCAGCAGGAAGTCCACAAGCTTCGGATGGGCGAGTGGCACGGAAATGAGGCCGCGCTCTGCAATCCAGACCTGCTTGTTGCCGACGACGGAACGGAGCAGCTCGTCATAGTCGGAGCCGGACTTGTGCGAATGAAAGGAAATCTCGCCAAGCTTGCTGATAGCTGCGGCAATCTTCTTGCGGCGGCGGCGCTGCACCTTGGTGTAGCGAGCCTGGTAGGCCTCGTCGCCATCGAAGGCGGACAGGTCCATGTATGGCGCTGTTTCGCGGTATCCGGACGGGGCAAGATAACGGGCGGCAAAGCGGGCGGCGACGCTGTCCTCGCGCACATGGCGCAGGTAGATGACGTCAACTGCACCGTGAGACTTGATGGCGGCAAAGATTGCATCAAGAACGGCATCGGTGCGCCAGGCAGGGTGGCACAGGATGCCGCCGTATTGGGCGAACGGCTCGCTGAGGACACGCAGGATGCGCGGTCCGGACTCGACGCAGATCATGGCCGGCAGCAGCGCGACAAGCTTGCCCGACTGGCGGACCGTTACGATGCAAAGTTGCGGCGAGCCGGGATCGCCAAGGAAAGCTGACGCCCAGGCGTGGCACCAGTCATGGCTTTGGAACACCAGCGAGCTGTCGTTGCAGGCTGCTTCGAGCGCCAGCCAGTCGGCACGCAAGGCCTCAAGTTCCTGCAGGGTGGTGATGCAACGGGCCGTCAGTTTTGCTGTCGTGTGGCTTCCGGCGCGGTGGGAGCCTTCGAGACTGGCAAGTTCATCACGCGCGGAAGGCGCCAGAAGGCTGGCTGCATCGTCGAATTGTCTCGAAATGATACTTGCCAAGATGTTTTCTCCACACGGACGGCTTCAACGGCCTGATCCAGGCCAGCAAAGCAAGTTTTGTACCTTGTGGAGATTTCGCCGGAGTTAAAGAGCATCTGGCCGAGTATTTCTCCCGGCCGGCAGAGGGGCTGAAAGCCGGCCGGGAGTGTCATTGCTCCAGCAGAGCAGGGAACCGCGAGAGGGGGGCAATAGTGGGTCCTGGCCTGCCGGATGCAAATATCGTGTTCAGAGGTGGCTTCAGTTGTTGCTGCTGCCGCCTTCGGTGGCGTTGTCGTCACCGTCCTCGTCCTGCTGGTCATCCATCATCATGCGCTGGCGCCACTTGCCGCGAGCCCGGCGGTCATCCTTGCTGAGCGCGCCGTCACCGTTGCGGTCCATACGCTCGACGATGTCGGCCAGCGGGTCCTTGTATTCGTCCAGGGTAATGGCGGCGTCGCCGTCACGGTCGAACTGCTGGAACTCGCGCACGATGCGTTCTGCGCGGGCCTTGAGGTAGAGCTGCTTGAACTCGTCGAGGCTCAGCTTGCCGTCATTGTTGGCGTCGAATTCCTTGAGCCAGGCTTCACGGTTGGAGTCGATTTCCTCCTGGGTCAGCTTGCCATCCTTGTTGGCGTCATAACGTTCCATCATGTAGCGGCCCATACGGCCGCCATGGCCGCGGCCATATCCGCCGTGCTTCCAGCCATGGCCTTCGCCACCGCCGTGCATCATGCCGTGCATTCCGCCGCCATGCATGCCGTATCCGCCGCCATGCATGCGGCCTTCGCGATGTGCCCAGGCCGTACCGGCAACGGCAGTGCCCGCAATGGCAATGGCTGCGGCAATGGCGATTTTTGCTGAAGTCTTCATGTGACCTTCCTTTCGGGTTGGTTCATTGAGTGGGAAGTCGATGTTCCCCAGACGGGTCAGAAGCGGCAAACCCGTCGCCCACGGAACATTACATTTAGGTCATGGTAGGGATGTGACGCTGCCGACCGGTCACAGCCGCTCAGGCGGACAGCCTGTCCTCGACCCGCTTGCGGATCATCACCCATTCGCGGTTGTCGAAGCCGAGCAGCCCGGCAATCCGCCAGCCCATGTTCATCTCTTCGTCGGTGATGGTGCCGTCGGCGAGTATGATCTCGCAGAGCATTTCGACGATAGTTTCGCGCTGGTCGCGGTCATAGGCGTCCTTGATGGCGCTGGTGAAGCGATAGAAGTCGATGGCGTCTTCGTACTCGGCTTCCGCGTCGGCGACCATGCTTTCAAGTTCGCTGTCGCTGAGACCGAACTTGTCCTTCAGCAACCGGTCCCGGGTTTTCGCCTCGCTGTCGTCGAGCTTCCCGTCGATCATCGAGGCGTGAACCAGCAGCTCGGCCACCGCGGCGCGGGCATCGGGCCTCGTAACGGCTACGGGGGCGGAAAACAGGGCATTGAGCTTTTGCAGGAACATGCCTCAGACTTAGGCGCTTGATCGTGAAGCGGCAAGTTACAAGAGGGACATGACCATGTTCAGGTTGATTGCATTGGCGTTTGTGGCGGCGATGGTTGTGGCTTGGGCGTCGGGGCCGTCGCTGGCGCAGGTGGCGCCGACAGGAGCGGAGCTTGCCGCCTATACGGGGCTGCACGCAGCGGCCGCACAGGGCGATGTTGCGCTGATCAAGCAACTGGTGGCGGCTGGCGCCAACGTCAACGCGACCGATGCTTACCGCAGGACGCCGATGCACGTTGCGGCCTACCAGTCGCACGACGAGGCGGTGCTGGCGCTGGCGGAAGCGGGTGGCGACCCGAACCTGCTGGAAGCTGACCGGTACGACATCATCACCATCGCCGCCGTGGCGGATGATGCGCAGATGGTGCGCACGGCCGTGAAGGCGGGGGGAAGTGCTGCCAACATCACCAGCGTCTATGACGGCACGGCGCTGATTGCCGCGGCGCACGAGGGCAACTGGGAGAGCATCGATGTGCTGATCAAGGCGGGAGCGCCGCTGGATCATGTCAACAACCTGGGCTGGACGGCGATGATCGAGGCGGTGGTGCTGGGCGATGGCGGCGAGCGGCACCAGAAGTCGCTCAAGCTGCTGATCGATGCAGGCGCGGACAAGTCGATCACCGACCGGTCCGGCCGCACGCCGCTCGACCTTGCAAAGGAGCGTGGCTACGAGGCCATGGTGAATATGCTGGAAGGAAGCTGAAGCGCTAGCGCACCAGTTCCTTTATGGCCTCGTCGAGTCCTTCCAGCGTGAGCGGATACATGCGGCCTTCGAAGAGCTGGCTGATGTACTGGATCGACGGCGTGTAGTTCCAATACTTCGGGTTCGACGGGTTCAGCCAGACGCAAGATGAGTAGATGTCGGTGATGCGCTTGAGCCAGAGCGCGCCGGGCTCGTCGTTGAAGTGCTCGACCGAGCCGCCCGAGTGGGTGAGCTCGTAGGGGCTCATGGAGGCATCGCCCACGAAGATCACCTTGTAGTCGGAGCCATAGGTGTGGAGCACGTCCCAGGTGGGTTCGGTGGCGGTGTGGCGGCGGCGGTTTTCCTTCCACAGGCGCTCGTAGACGCAGTTGTGAAAATAGAAATACTCCATGTGTTTGAACTCGGCGCGGGCGGCGGAGAACAGCTCCTCGCACATGCGGATATAGGGGTCCATTGACCCGCCCACGTCGAAGAAGATCAGCACCTTCACGGTGTTGCGCTTTTCCGGGACCATCTTCAGGTCGAGATAGCCGCGGTTGGCGGTGGAACGGATGGTGTCGTCGAGGTCGAGTTCTTCGGGCGCGCCTTCACGGGCGAACTTGCGAAGTTTCCTCAACGCCACCTTGATGTTGCGGGTACCGAGCTCGACAGAGTCATCGAGGTCCCTGAACTCGCGCTTGTCCCACACCTTGATGGCGCGGTTGTTGCGGTTGCGATCCTGACCAATGCGGATGCCGGCGGGGTTGTAGCCGTAAGCCCCATAAGGCGAGGTGCCGCCGGTGCCGATCCATTTGTTGCCGCCCTGGTGCCGCCCCTTCTGTTCCTCGAGGCGCTTTTTCAGCTCCTCCATGATCTTTTCCCAGCCGCCGAGCGCCTCGATCTGGGCTTTCTCTTCCTCGGTGAGGAATTTCTCGTTGAGCTTGCGCAGCCATTCCTCGGGGATGTTGGCGAGCAGTTCTTCCGGTGACAGGCCTTCCAACCCCTTGAAGACGTGGCCGAACACCTTGTCGAACTTGTCGAGGTTGCGCTCGTCCTTCACCAGCGTGGCGCGGGAGAGATAATAGAAATCCTCCACGGAGAAGCCTGCGAGGTTCTTCTCCATCGCCTCCATGAGGGTGAGGTATTCCTTCAGCGTGGCGGGCACGCCGGCGGCCTTGAGCTCGTGGAAGAACGTGGTGAACATGGCATGCTTATAGCCGGGTGATGGCGGGCTGAAAAGCATTGCGCCGGCAGGATCGGGAGGGAGGAAGCCCGATCGTGCCGGCGGGGAGGTCTGTCAGTCGTTCGAGGCGATGTTTTTGTTGTTTTGCGGTGGGCCCGGTTTGCAGGGGATGGGGGTGAACCGCTTGGTTTTTGTTGTTTCGCCTTGTTGTTGATGATCAAGGTACACACGCATGCAGCGGTGCGATGTGCATTTCATCACATTCTGGTTAATCCCTGTCAGAGACAACGCGCATTGGCACGTTCTCTCTTCCACGCCTCTTGCTGGCTTTCCGCCCGCACATCCGTGCGCCCGTCCGTTCACGGGCTGGCCCTCGCTCCGCTCGCTTGCCCTGCCACGGAGGGGCTGATCCAAGCCTCTTGTGAGATGAGTTAGATCGCCAGGGCGGCGGGGCCGGCAATGGCGATCACGCCGAACAGGACAAGGATGAACAGGATCAGCGCGATCGTAATCAGAACCCGCGCGCCCGTAGCTGCAACGCCTGCCACGCCCTGGAAGCCCAGCAGGCTGGCGATGGCGGCGATGGCGATGAGTATCAGGATCCATTTGAGCATGACTGTACCTTTCCGAATTACGTTAAGTAAACGTAATGGAAGGCCAAATAGTTCCGCTTACGGACAAAAATCAGGTGCCGAGCTGCCACTGCTTGATGGCCTCGAGAGGCCACAAAAGCATGATGATGTTGAGCATCAGGCCATCGCGAATGATGTAACCGACGATGACTTCCGCCGCGATGAAAAGGGCAACTGACACCCAGACCGGCGCCCGCATGGCGATCAGGAAGCCCACCACCATGGCTGCAAAGTCGGCGGAAGAGTTGATGATGCTGTCGCCGAAATAGTCCAGTGCAGCGGTTTCTCCCCGGTAGCGGTCAATTATCCACGAGGTGTTCTCGACCACCTCCCAACCTGCCTCAATGACGCTGGCGATGACCAGCCGCCAGCCGACGGACAGCCGCGGCGCCAGGTAGCGCAGGCCGAAATAGAAGGCCAGTCCGTGCAGTATGTGGCTTGGCGTGTACCAGTCCAGCAGGTGCTGCGAGTTCTCCGAGGACATGACCTGGCCATGCCACAGCTTGACATAGCCGCAGGTGCAGATGGGCGTGCGGCCGAGCCAGAACAGCGTCATCGCCATCAGGATGGCGATGCCTGCAACCCACCCCCAGTGCTTCGCCCCCACGCGGTTCATTTGCGATCAGTACCAGAGCCCGAAGCGGCTGACGTGAATGCGCGGATTGCGCACCGGCGGCACGATCGATTGGCCGGGCCGGTGAGGTTCGCCATCATCGACAACCTCGATCACCGGCCGCGCAGAGGTGCGCAAGGACAGCAGGCGGGCAACCCGGTCCTCGGTTTTCGGGTGCGAGCGCAGCAGCGACGGGTCGGGAATGCGCGCGCCCGGCAACATGATCTTCTCCCACATGTTGCCCTGCTTCTGCTCCAGCGTTTGCAACGCCGAGGCGAGGCCTTCCGGGTCGCCGGTCAGCCCGGCGGCATCAAGGTCGGCATCGTATTCCCGGGTGCGCGACAGTGCCAGTTGCAGCAGGCCGCCAATGGTCGGGGCAGCTACCACGAAGCCAAGCGCCGCCCATGCATAGGCTCCACCGCCGGCCAGGAACGTGGCTGGCAGGCCGAGCAGCAGGCCGAAGGTGGACATCGAGCCAGTGAGCCGGGACAGCGTGTCGGCCAGCGCCATCACCTTGAGGTCGCCATTGCGGATGTGGCTGATCTCGTGCGCGAGCACGCCGCCCAGCTGGCGCAGGGTGAGGTTGCGGATCAGCCCGTCGGTGACGGCAATGGCGGAGTCCTCGGGCTTGCCGACGGCAAAGGCGTTCATCAGCTTCGAGGGCACGTAATAGAGCTGGGGCACGGTGGGCAGGTCTGCCCGGGCAGTCAGTTCGCGCACCAGCCGGTGCAATTGCGGCACATGGGTCTCGCCGAGCGGGCGGGCCTTGTAGAGCTTCAGCACCATTTTGGGCGATACGTGGCTTGCCTGCCACAGGCCGAACCCGGTCAGCAGCGCAGCCCAGATGACGCCGGTGGCGCCGAAGATGAGCCATGCGATTACGGCCATCAGCGCGGCCGAGCCTGCGATCATCAGCCATGTGTGCAGCGTGTTGCGCCATTCGTGGGCGCGCTGGGCTTGCGGGTTCAGGGGCTGGGCGTAGGTGTTCATGGCTGAGAATGTAATGCCGGATCAGACCAATTGCGAGTGCTACCAGCCACCGCCTCCACCGCCGCCACCGCCTCCGCCCGAGAAGCCGCCGCCACCGCCGCCGAAACCCGACGAGGATGACTTGGGAGCGGGTGCTGCATTGGTCATGGAGCTCGAGATGCTGTCGGCGACGCTGCCGAGCTCCGAGCCGATGTTGCGGGTGGAGAAGTTGCTGCCGTGATACCAGCCCGGGCTATAGGTCGCGGCGGCGGCAGCGCCTGCGGCGGTGGCGAGCCAAGCCTCGAAGGCCTTCGTCCATGGCTTTTCCAGGCCCAGCGCAACCGCATAGGGCAGCACGGTTTCGAAGTGCTGTGGCGACATGGCGGGTGCGCCCTGCAGATTGAGCCGGTCCTTCTCGGCCAGCGTGACATAGGTGCGCAGGCCCTCGATGCCGTCCATCAGCCTGCGGCCAAGCGGCGTAGGCGCGCCCATCAGGTACCAGAACAGGGCGTTCAGCAGCACGATGCTGCCAATGGCGGTCACGAGCAGCGGGCTGGTGCCGCCGGAGGCGAGCATTGCACCGAGGCCGGGCAGGAAGTTGAAGGCCAAGATTCCGAAGACGAACCAGCGGATGATGTTGGCGAAGTTGAAGCCGCCGCTGCTGCGGTTCTGGAACATCTTGTAGCCGATGTTCAGCAGGATGGCCGTAATCACCACACCAAATACGGCAATGGCGATGAATGGTCCCGCAAGGGCGGCGTCGGTGGGCGAAGTGGAGATGCTCAGCACGATGGCGCCCAAAGACATGGCGGTGCCGGCGGCGATCCAGGGAACGTTGCTCACGAAATACTTGTTGCGATGTTCGCGTGCCAGCTTCTGGCGGAACTTGCTGGCCAGGCTGACCACGCTGGTGCCGTTTGCCTTGTCGATGCGGAAGCCGCCGGAGCGCCCGGCAACGGCGTCGTAGATGAGCTGTTCGCCGACAGGCAATGCGCCCGCTGGCGGGCGGTTGCCGGTGGACTGGATCTTCATGTCCTTGCCGCTGAGCTCTTCGAGCGTCACGTAGCCCTTCACGGCGAGCGACAGCAGCGCCGCGGAAAAGGCGTCGTTGCCGCGCAGGCCGTTGTTGTCGATGTAGTGCACCAGCGCCGGCGAGATGCCGTCTGGCGCATCCCAGCGGGGCACGATGACGCCGGCGGCAGGGTCGCGGCCCACCCGGTTCCAGGCCCAGAAGTAATACATCGCGAGAAACAGGAAACTTGCGAACGAGATCAGTGCCGGGCGATTGTCGCGCCAGAACCAGGCGAGTTCCTGCTGGCTGGTGGGCCGAATTATCGAGCCTTTGGGCATGCGGATGGCAACGCTCCAGCCCTCGCGTGGGCGTAGCGGAGCGGATGTTGCCGCCACCACGCGCGAGCCGCCGCCACGGATCGAGGCCGAGGCATTGCGCTCGCTGGAGCCAAAAGCGCCGGTGAATACCGCCACGTCCTCGGCGCGGGCGCCATCGGGCAACCTGAATTCCGCCGACGAGTTCAGGATCGGGAAGTCCCAGAAGTTGCCGGTGACGTTCCAGAACAGCTCGTCATGGGTGTCGAAGAAGCGGATCTGGCGGTCGGTCCTGTAGGTCAGTTCGTAGGTGAACGTGCCGGGGCCGAGAAACCGGTCGGCATTGCCGATGTAGACGCGTGTGGCGCGGCCTGCGGCCTCGGTGCGGTAGTCCTCGGGACGCCCATCCCGCTTGACCGATACCACCTCGAAACCCACCTGGTGTTCGCGGCCTGACGCACCCTCGAAAACCATCGGAAAGTCGCGGTAGATGCCGCGGCGGATCTTGATGCCTTCGCCGCGCACCCGGATCGTCTCGGTGACCAGCATGGAGCCGTCCCTGGACAGCTCGATAACCGAGGAAAACTGCTCGATCGCCTCCTCGGCCAAAGCGGCGGCGGTGAGCCACAGGCTGGCCAGTGCGATGCAGATGAGCCGGAGTGCGGTCTTCATGGCTGTTCAGGTGCCCGGCAGGTCAGAACTTGACCTGCGGCACCTCCCGGTCGGAGGCATTCTCGATCTCGAAATACTCGGCCTTGTCGAACTTGAAGTAATTGGCGACGAAGTTTGACGGGAAGCTTTCAACCTTCACGTTCAGGTCGCGGGCGGCGCCGTTGTAATAGCGCCGCGACATCTGCACTTCGCCCTCGATCTTGTCGAGCGTGTCCTGGAGCTGAAGGAAGTTCTGGTTGGCCTTGAGGTCCGGGTAGGCTTCGGCGACGGCCATCAGCTTGCCCAGCGCCTGGGACAGCATGCCTTCCGCTGCGGCGCGGGCGGCAACGTCGCCTTCCGGCACGGCCATCACGCGGGTGCGCATCTCGGTGACTTCGCGCAGCGTGTCCTTCTCGTGGCCGACATAGCCCTTGATAGCCTCGACGATGTTGGGGATCAGGTCGGCGCGGCGCTTCAACTGAACGTCGATGCCGGACCACGCCTCCTTGACCATCTGGCGGGCCTTGACCAGCCCGTTGTAGACGCCGATCACGTAAAGGGCGAGGGCGGCGATGACGCCCAGGATGACGAGGGTGGTCATGTGATGTTCTCCTGGCAGTGGCATTTAGCGGCGATTGTCCGACCGCTGTCATTTGTGGGGAAATTTTAACCCAGTGGCAATATTGGAATGGCAGTTTACCGGTTGAGTGAATTTGGGGGAAACCGGGCATGCCGCGCAAGACCGCAGATACGCTGCTGGTGCTGATTTTCCTGTTCGTCGCAACACCGTGGCTGTTCAGCGCTTACCTGTCCTGGCAGGCCGGCAAGGCGCTGCACAATGTAAACGGCGTGCTGGTGGAAGCCGTCGACGGGATCGCTTCCGATACGGGCGCGCTTGGACAGAACCTGCGCGAAGGCGGAATCATCGGTCAGCCGGACATGCGCAAGGTGCGCGCCCGCTACAAGGAACTGCGTTCATACGCTGCGCTGCCTGACCAGGTGATGCGGGCCAACAACAGCGTCAATCTGGTGATGCTCGACCTGAAGAAGGAAGACGGCTGGGAGATTCCGGTTGGCGTCGATGTCTCGGGCTTCGGCTCGTCCGCGATGGTGCTGGTCAGCAATGCCTCGATGCTCGTGGACATCACCGGGGCACAAACGGGACAGCGCGGCAAGATTGCAGTGGAGAGCCCCATGCCGGTCGACATGACCGGGCTGGAACTGGGGCTGCTGGCCGGGTTGAAGGTACCGCGCAAGCAAGCCCTGGTCATCGACACGATCTATGGCGACAAGGCCGAACTGAGCCGGTTCTGTCTCAACGCGAAAGACTGGATGGAACACTTCGGCGTCAAGCCGCCGGATGTTGTGGCGTGGCATGTCCACGGGGCGAAAAACGGCATCAAGCTGGCGCGATCCGGCGGTGTGCTGCGGTTGAGCGAAGGCCAGGCAAGCCTGGTGGAACTCGGCAACCTGGACCGCGTGTGCCGCGACTTCATGAAACTTTTCAGAAGCTGATTTGGGGACCAATTCAAGAGGCTAGAAAGATGGCTTTCGGACAGAACAATCAGGCTGCATCGCGCATGGCGATGGTATCCGGCGGCGGCAATGGCGGCGGGTATGGTGGCTACGACGAGGAAGAAGAGGATGAGGGCAATCCGCTGCTGACGATCGGGTTGACGCTCGGTTTCTGCGGGTTGCTGCTGGTTGGCGCCTACCTGGTGATGGGGCCGGTGCTTTACTCCTACAATTCCGATGCGGAGCCGGCCGGCCACGGCAATCTGGCCCGGATGAAGTACAACTTCGCCAGCATCTTCGACACCTCTGCCGCGCCCAAGGACATGCGCGCCGCGATAGAAGAGACTTGCGGCAAGCACGCGCTGGACGAAGGCATTGATGCCCGGGCCATTCCGGTCGGTTACTCGCTGACGGCCTATTCCCGCGCCGTTGACCGGGTCGAGTGTGTGCTGGGATTGCCCAAGCAGAACTTCTGCTCTTCCGCCGGATCGCAGTATGCAGCCGACATGATTGTCGCCTATGACAATGCGCGCGGCGCGATTGCCGGCCTCAACAAGTCCGTGCAGAACCTGCGCGAAACGATCGGCGGTTCGATGACGCTGGTGTTCTCGCAGGTGGAGAAGGAGATCAATGCCAACGTGGCGTTCAATCTGAACTCGGATGGCAGTGGAAATGTAGTAGAGCGCGAGCCGCGCAAGCCGGTGGCGTCAGACGCCATCATACAGTTGCACCGTTCGCCGTTCCCCGCACCCTTTGATCCTGCTGTCGCCGTGCATGTGGGCGCACTTTCTGAGGAAGGCTACATTTCGCATTCGCAGTTTCCCGACTATGGCCTGATGATGCCGGTATCGATCAGCGGTGCCTTGAAGCCCCAGGTCTATTCGCCAAGCTGCGGCTGAGTTCAAAGGAGCGCAAGTCAACGTTTCGAGGCGGGTGTTTCGGCATCCGCCTCTTTTGTTTCTCCGTCTCCAAAACGCACTACCTCTCGCATGAAGTCGGACAGGCCGGGGCGGGCCTGGGTGAGGAACGGCAGCGGGCGGCACAGGTCCATTGCCGCAAGGCCGATGCGGGCCGTGAGGATGCCGTTGACCGCACCTTCGCCGAAGCGGGCCGACAGCCTGCCGATCAGGCCCTTGCCGATGAGGTGGCTGATGACGCTGTCGGACAGGGCAAGGCCGCCGGTGACGGCGAGGTGGCCGGCGACCATGCGGGCCAGCTTGAGCGTGCCGAGCGTTCCAGGCCTGCCGCCATAAAGCGTGGCCAGTTCGCGCAGCATCCGCAGATTCTGGGCGCCAACCAGCGCAATGTCGAGGGCGGCGGGAGCGACCGCGGTGACCACGCTGACACGGCGGGCGGCGCGGGCGATGATGCGGCTGGCCTCTTCGTCCAGCGGCACCATGAGATCGCGCTCGGCGAGCTTGATGCGGTCGGCAGGGTCCATGATGGCTTGCGCGTGCTCGGCAAGCTGGGCCATGCCCCAGCGCATGTCGGCGCGGCCCGAATAGATGTCGCGCAGGTCCGACAGGGTGGATTGTGCGGCCTTGGCATCGTCGGCGGAGATGGCGCGGGCAGCGTCGGCCTGGGTGGTGCCGAGCTTGCGGATGCGCATGAGGCCGGCAATCTCGCGAAAGATGATGGCAAGCGCGGCGAGCAGCACCAGGCCGAGCAGCCCGGTGCCGATCCAGCCCAGCACCTCGTTGCGGGCAAACAGGTCCTCGATCAGTTTCGTGGCGGCAAGGCCTGCCCACATGGAGGCAAGTCCGGCGGCGGCGGAAACGAGAATTGCACCCCACTTGAAACGCTTCTGCATGGTGTGATCACGCGCCACTGCAGGCACGAGGTCCTGGCCTGACGGCTGCTCCTCGAAGCGGATTTCCGGCGCGGGCAGGGCGCGGGGCGCACGGCCCTTCGTTGCAGGCTTCGCCTTCTGGCTCGCGGCAGATTTCTTCGCTGGCTCAGGTTCGGGTTGCGGCTCGTCCGGGGTGAGGCGGAAGGCCTTGGGCTTTCTCGGTTCGTCGGTCATGCAAGCCGGTCTCCGATGAGGAATTCGAGCGTCCGGTCCAGCCGGATGTGCGGGAAGCTGGCGGTTGCGCCGGCGGCACCCTTGGCGGGAATGAGCGGCGGGCGGAAGCGGACGAATTTCAGTTCACCCTCCAGCGAGCCGTCGATGGCGGCGCGTGGGTCATCCGGCAGGTCGCCGGGGAAAATGGCGGCCTCCGCCTTGCCGTCGAAGGTTTCGCCGGCCAGTTCCTCGCCCTTGATGGGAATGCCGGCAATGCAGTCCAGCGTCTCGCCTGCCTGCTTCACGGTTGCCTCGCGGGTGGCGCGGATGGCGGCGATCGCCGCCACGTCGATGCGCGCGCCGGCAAACTCCGCGCGCTGGCGGGCATCCTCGACGATGAGCGCCAGCACATTCTCCAGACGGTCGTGGCTGGAATGGTGCAAGAGGTCGGCCTTGGTGGCGGCGAACAGGATGCGGTCGGCGCGGCGGCCGAACACGGCAGAGGCCCACGAGTTGGCGCCCTGGCGGAAGCAGCCAAGCACGTCGGTCAGCGCGGTCTTGAGGTCCTTGACGGCTTCGGCGCCGGCATTGAGGGCGGACAACACGTCCACCAGCACGATCTGCCGGTCGAGGCGAGCGAAGTGGTTGTAGAAGAACGGTTCCACCACCCGCGACACGTAGGCGTCATAGCGCCGCTCCATCAGCGCCTGGAGGCTGCCATCGGCGGCCTTCTGGTCAGGCGCGATGGCAAGGGGCGCAAAGGTGAGCAAGGGCGAGCCTGCCAGGTCGCCGGGCATCAGGAAACGTCCGGGCGGCAAGGTGGACAGCGACACATCATCGGCGCGGCAGCTGGCGAGGTAGGCGGTGAACAGTTTGGCGGCCTTCTGCACGGCAGCCTCGTCAGCCGGGGCGGCAGGGTCGAGGGTCTTCAAGTGCGCCAGCCAGTCCTTTGCCAATGACTTTCGTGGTTCGCGCTCGCTGGCGGCCAGCGTGGCAGCGGACCATTCGGCATAGGACTGGTGCATGAGCGGCAGGTCGAGCAGCCATTCGCCGGGATAGTCGATAATGTCGACGTGCAGCTTCGAGCCTTGCAGGTTGCGCGCAACCAGGCCCGAGGCCTCGTACTCGATGGTGAGGCGAAGTTGCGACAGGCGTGAGGTGCTTTGGGGCCAGTGACGGTCATCGCCGGTCAGCGCCTCGACATGGGTCTCGTAATCGAAGCGCGGCACGTCATAATCGGGCTGCGGCTCCAGGTAGACGCGGTTGATGCGGCCACGGGTCAGGGCGGTGAACAGCGGCAGCTTGCCGCCGTGCAGCAGGGCATGGACGAGAGCGGTGATGAAAACGGTCTTGCCTGAGCGCGACAGGCCGGTCACGCCAATGCGCAAGGTGGGCGAGACAAGGCCGGTGGCGAAGTCCCTGACGCCGCCAGCCGCATTGCGGGCTTCGTTGATGATGCCTGACAGGAATGAGCTCAAGTCTTGTCGTCCCCCGGATTGCGTTGCCGGCGTTGATATGGGGCATGCAGCGCCCGCAATCAAATCCGGGCCGCCGGAAACGTGTGGAATCGAGTCAAGGGTAGGGGATAATCGGCTGAAAAACAGGCGAAATATTCAGGCGCTTGAGACGTTGATTCACATCAGGTCGCGGGGGCGCCAGAAGCCTTTCAACTCGCCGCGGGTACCGGGCAGTTCACTCCAGTCGGCGATGTCGTAGTCAATGCGGGCAAGCCCGGCGGTGGGATATTTCATGCGCATCTGGCCAAGCCCGAAGACGTCGCCGCCGGCGCAGGTGCGCAAGGCGAATTCCTGGGTGGCGGGGTTGTGGGTGACGACCAGCAACGGCGATGCGGCGCCGCCGTGGGCGGCAATGGCCTGTTCGATGGCGGTGCCGTCACCAAAGGAATAGAGCTCGCGCAGGTATTCGACCGGCACGTCCGCGCCAAGTTCGGCGAGCGCGAGGGTGGTGGTGTCGCGGGCGCGCACGGCGGTGGAGCTCAGACACAACTTTGGCACAAGGCCGAGGTCGGCGATCAGGCGGCCCATGCGCGGGGCTGCCTTCAGGCCGCGGGGGTTGAGCGGGCGCTCGTGATCGTCAATCGATACGTCGTCCCAGTCGGACTTGGCGTGGCGCAGGAGAAGAAGGGTTTTCATGGACGTGACGTCAGCACATGGACGTCTGCTGCGGCAAGCGAGATTTCCTGCTGGTGGACAGGTCAGCCCAGGATTGCCGTGGCGGTCATGGCCAGTTCGCCACGGTGATTGCAGGCCCACAGCTCCAGTCCGGCATCAATGTGGCGGGCGTGGAGGGAAAACGGATGCACGTGGGTCAGGGGGCTCACGGCGCGGAACGAGAATGACTTCAGCGGCCGGGCAGGCTCCAGCTCTCGCGCGACCTCCATGAGCATGGTCGCCGTCAACGGCCCGTGGATGATGAGGCCGTCATAGCCTTCCTCGTTGCGGCAGAAGTCCACGTCGTAGTGGATGCGGTGCGAGTTGAAGGTGAGCGCCGAATAGCGGAACAGCTGCACCGGACCGGCGGTCATTTCGCGCGACCATTCAGCCTTGTGTGGCGGCATCTGGGGCGGGGGCGTGGGCGCATCCGGTGCGGGCGCCTCGCGGTAGACGATCTGGTGCACCTCGCGCATGCTGGCTCCCATGTCGCCGGTGTACTGGTGGCCGACTCGGACGAAGACCAGCTTGCCGGAACGGCCCTGCTTTTCCTCGATGGCCTCGATGGTGGAGACCTTCTCGACTCTTTCGCCGACATGCAGCGGGGTGGCAATCTCTATATCGCCGGCGGCCCACATGCGCCGGGGCAGGTCAACGGGCGGCAGGAACTCGCCCAGCGCCTGGTGGCCGTCGCGGCCGATGCCGGACAGCGGCGTCACCTCGTGGAAATAGATCCAGTGCCAGCCGGGCGGCAGCGGATCGCCCTCGCTCAGTGGCGGCGGGACGCAATCCAGCGTGGCGGCCAGCTTGACCGCCTGTTCCGCCAGGATCACGTCGGTTGCCGTGCGCGTGCGGCCGATCCAGCTTTCCAGGCTACCGGTGCTCATTGGCCGATCCGGTCGAGATCGTAAGGGGTGTGCTGGTAGACCTCGTTCAGCCAGTTGCCGAACAGCAGGTGGGCATGGCTGCGCCAGCGGTTCTCCGGCGTCTTGGACGGGTCGTTGTCCGGGAAATAGTTCGGCGGAATGTGGATCGGCTTACCGGCCTCGCGGTCGCGGTGATACTCCTCGGCCAGCGTGGTCGAGTCGTACTCGATGTGGTTGAACATGTAGAGGGTGCGCCTGACCGGATCGTTGACGAGGCACAAGCCGGCCTCGTCCGACTCCATCAGCACTTCAAGCCCCCTGCCTTCCGGCAGGTCCTCCTTGTGGTTCTCGGTCCAGCGCGACACTGGGATCGAGAAGTCGTCGGAAAAGCCGCGCAAATAGGGCGAGTTTGGCTTCAGGTTGCGGTGCCGGAACACGCCGAAGCGCTTTTGCGGCAGCTCGTACTTGGGCACGCCGTGATAGTGGTGAAGTGCTGCCTGGGCACCCCAGCAGATGTGCACGGCGGAATGCACATGGGTATCGCACCAGTCGAAGAGTTCGGCCAGTTCCGGCCAGTAGGTGACCTCCTCGAAATCGAGCAGTTCCACCGGCGCGCCGGTGACGATGAAGCCGTCAAACTTCTCTTCGCGCACCTCCTCGAAGGGGCGGTAGAAGTTGAGCATGTGCTCGGACGAAGTGAGCTTCGACGTGTGGTGGGTCATCTTCACCAAAGTCATCTCGACCTGCAGCGGCGTCGCCCCGCACAGCCTGGCAAACTGGGTCTCGGTGCGCTGCTTGTTCGGCATCAGGTTGAGCAGACCAACCTTGAGAGGCCGGATGTCCTGGCGCACGGCCTCATCCTCGGCCATTACCATCACGCCTTCCTTTTCCAGCTGGGCGCGTGCGGGCAGGTTGTTTGGAATCTTGATCGGCATCGGAGTCAGGCTTTCAGGAAGTGGTCTGCTGCTTGTCGCTGATGGCGCGGGCGAGCAGGGCGAGAAAATCCTTCTCGTCACGTATGGAGGGAATGTCGGCCATTTCCACCGCGTAGCCGTGACGGCGGGCAATGTCCTCGTACAGTGGAATGCGGTGGTGCAGGAGCTTCTCGAAGCCCCAGACGATGAATTCGTCCGGATCGACTGCATTGTCGTCGGAAATGCCGTGCAGGCGCTTGTAGTCGGCCCAGGTCTTTTCGAGGAACTGGGGCTGGTAATACATCGGCTTGGGCGCCTTGCGGAACCGCTCGACGAGGAACGCCGAATGCTCCTCGGTGCCGCGGATATAGAGCATCAGCGTGTTGTCGGAGAGCACGTTGAGGACCGGGTCGCCATGGTCGCCCAGGTTCACCACCTCGCACAGCGAGCCGCCTGCGTCGCAGATAAAATGCTCGTAGGCATAGATCGAGCGCGCCTTGTCCATGAACAGCGGCACGTCGAGCAGGGACTGGATCTCGGCCTGGCGGTGCTGGGCCTGGCGGCGCTTGTACTCGGCAAACGGAATGCCGCCCTTGTCCGGATTGCCGGGCTTGCCGAGATAGGTGGACAGCGGGTCGAGGTTGTTGAAGCTGATGTTCGACGCGATGTAGATGGAGTCGGTCTTGAGCAGTTCGCGCAGGAACGGGTTCTTCATCGCCTCGCGCTTGAAGTTGTCGACGATGTGCTCGCCCATGTAGCGGGTGCCGATGCGGTAGTCGACGGAGTAGTGGAACCAGTCGTCGTCGCGCAGCAGGTTGGCCAGCGTGGTCTTGCCGACGCCGGACATGCCCATGATGGTAACGGCCTTCGAGGGCCAGGCCTCAAGTTCTTTCGCGCTGGAAAACTTCATCGGCTGGCACCCGGCCCCGGCAGTTGATCGACGGCGACCTTGTTAGCGAAAAAATGCCGCCGTCAAAAGGCCCTTGTCAGGGTGACGGCAAGGCCGTGGGCTTCGAACTCGCTCAGCTCGTCGTTGGACCAGTTGTTGGTGTAGGTGTACTCAAGCTGTGGCGCCATGCCGTAGAACGAGAAGTCGCGCTTGGTGAGTACGGCGCGGGTGTCCAGCCGTGTCATCTCGCGCGGTTCAAACAGCAGCGGGTAGTCGCCGTCGCCGATGGAGTAGCGCAGCTTGCCCTCGGCATAGACCGTGATGCCCCATGGCACTTCCTGGTAGATGCCGAGACCGCCCCAGCCACCCCAGGTCGAGGTGTGCTCGTAGTCCGTCCTGGTGCGGTCGCCGCCGGCCATGGCGTAGAGAACCTGTGACGGCGACATTGACAGCGCCAGCCGGTTCGTCAGGCTGGTGGTGGTGCCATCGGACCAGTCGCCGACCTCGAAGGTGTTCCAGCGGTGCGACAGCCGGGTTTCGAGGTTGAGGCTCGGCAAGAGCAGGTGGCGGATGGTGATCTGCGGGCCGAACGACCAGGCGGTCTCGTTTGCATAGGGCCGGCCGTTGCTGCCGGTGGTCTTGTAGAACGCCTGCGATGCAGAAAGGCCGATGCCGATGGAGCCGCGCGCATGGTTGCGCCTGAGTTCGATGTTCTGGTTCAGCGCCGTCCTGTCGAACAGGTCGCCTTCATATTGCTCGACATAGGTGCCGGTGGCGACGATGGCCTGCAGATCGTTGGTCAGGTCGAACACGTACGATGCAAAGGTGCCGCCCTTGATGCCGATGCCGGACTTCTGCTTCGAGAGCTCGCTGATGGTGCCGGTCAGCCCGAACAGGGTGTGATATTCGAGCGCCGTGCCGTTGTTGAAGTTGGTGCTGGGCGCAAGCGACACCCAGGCATTGAACGACCAGGGCTTCTGCGCGTCGATGGCGGCGATGAAGTCGCCAAAGTTGCGGGCAAGCTCCGGCGTGGGCGCTGCGCCCTTGAGCAGTTCGAGGTGGTGCCTCGCGCCTTCGTCATTGTCGAGTGCGTGCAGGGTGGCGGCAAGTTCCAGGCGCACCATGGTCAGGTTGGGGTCGGACGCCAGTACCGAGCGGTAGATGTGGGCTGCCTCTTCAAGATTGCCGCGGGCGCGCTCGATCATGCCCTGGATGAACAGGTTGCGGTTGTGGCCGAACTCGCCGTCAAACGGAGCGGTGCGCAGCAACGTTTCGGCGGCGTCCGGTTGACCGTCGCGGATCAGCGCGACGAGTATCTTCAGGCGCTGGCCGGCGGGGAGCTGAGCAAAGCTTGCGGCGGTTTCTGCCGGCACGGCGAGAGAACCAGGCGCTGGAGGCTGCGCAGGTCCTGCCGCCAGCGCCGCAGCAGCGGCCGCGCCCAGGCCCGCGCACAGGGCGAGAGCCGCGCAGGAAACACGAAAAGCGCGCCGGGTGGCGCGCTTCACGCAGGACTTTTCAGGCGGCAGCGCCGTCAGCATGCTTTCCCTTACTGGCCGTGGAACACGCCCTGGATGTCGATGGTGGCGCGGCGGTCATCGTTGATGCCGGTGTCGGCGCCGGTCGGCTCAGGCAGAACGCCGTAGGTGGCGAACACGCCCGTGACCTGCTCTGCGTTGGTGCCGTAGAAACCGCCCTGCAGGGCGCGATCGCCATTCACGAACAGGTTGTTGTCAACTGTCCGGCTGCCGTCAGGGTTGTTGGTGACGGTGGCGCCAGGGCTGACGATGTTGGTGGTGCCAGTGAGGCGGTTGCCAGTGATCGTGCCGGCCAGTTCGAGGGTCGAGGTATGGTAAGTCTTGATGTCGAGCGCCAGCGCGGGGCGGGCATCGCGAATGCCGTCGACAGTCGTGACAACCTCGTTGCCGTCACCCGGCGTGCCAACATCGATCTGGATCAACTGGCCGTTCTGGTAGGATTCCCAGTAGCGCGGCGTCAACGTGCCGGCAAACTGGCCGGTGCCAAAATTGGCGCTCATCTGCGCGGTACCGTTCATGCGCCACTGGCCGTCGCCCGACTGGTACTGGTTAGCATCGCCCCAGCCCGCGGTCGTGGCCGCGCCAGCATAGTTGCCGGTGTAGTTCACGGTGGTGCCATTGGCCACGAGCTGATCGGTTTCGGCGCTGTCAGTGCCGGCAGAGCCGCCAAAGAACCAGGCGGACTGGCCCTTCTTGGCTTCGCGGAAGTGGGCGGCATAGTTGTTCTGGCCATTGCTGTCCGTAAAGTTCCAGACCTGCAACTCGGCATCACTGGTCGATGTGATGCGGCGGTATTCAGAGTAGTTGGCGTTGTCGAACGGATAGTAGGCGGCGGGGTCAGCCGGATTGTTGAAGCCTTCCGGCGCGGTGGCTGCACCGGTCTGCGTCAGATACCTGGCCATCGTGGTGGTGCCGGTAAAGCCCATGGCGCTGCCGGGGTCGACGGACACTTGAGCCGAAGTGCCGGCGGACGAGATCACCAGCTGTGTGTTGCCACTGCCATCGATTGAACGCGCTCCGCTGGTGTAGGCGAGGGTGGTGTCGCCCGAGGCGAGGTTCACCTCGTTCTGTTCGCCGGTGCCGTTGGTGTCGCCGGAAATGCCATTGCCGCCGGTATCAGTGCCGTTGGTGCCGCCGACGCCGGGAATCGAGCTTTGGGTGAATGCAGTGTCAAACCCGGACGCACAGCCGGAAAGAGCGGTGCCGGCCAGAGCCAGCAGAAGAACCAGGGAACGGGAACGCATTGTTACTGCCTCGCAACACAAACAGTGGATTGAGGCGATCATGGCGCAACGTGGTTAACATACTTCTAAGCGTTCACCGTTCATTATCCTTAACGAATGGTTGCAGGCCGAAGCGGTGCCGGGCTCACCGGCCTTCGCGCCGCGCCATGAAGGCGAGGCGTTCGAAAAGCGCCACGTCCTGCTCGTTTTTCAGCAGCGCGCCATGCAGCGGCGGGATGACTTTGGTCGGATCCTTCTGACGCAGGGTTTCAGGCGTCACGTCCTCGTTCAGCAGCAGCTTGATCCAGTCGAGCAGTTCGGACGTGGAGGGCTTCTTCTTGAGGCCGGGCACGTCGCGCACCTGGTAGAAGATGTTGAGGGCCTCGTTGACGAGCCTGCCTT
>CAZYKZ010000012.1:0-26993 GCA_964648175.1 uncultured Anderseniella sp. | reverse complement strand
ACGTCAAGGGCCTGATCAAGTCTCCGGTCCAGTTCTTCTGGAACATGTCGGTCGAATAATACCGGCTCCGACAACGGGAAGGCGGCGGCAACACTTCCGCCGCCTTCCTGCCAACGCCTGACGCCGGTGCGGTCCGGTTCAACGAAACCCGACAAGGGCAGCCAATGCTGGCTTACATTCTAAAGCGGATCCTGGCGACCGTGCCCGTGATGGGCGTCGTGGCGCTGTTCGTGTTCCTTATGCTGCGGCTGTCGCCGGGCGACCCGGCCGCCGTCATCGCGGGCGACTACGCCACGGCGGAAGACATTGCCCGCATCCGCGAGAACCTCGGGCTGAACGAACCCATCATTGTGCAGTTCACCAAGTGGCTGGGCCAGCTGCTGCAGGGCGATCTCGGCATATCGATCTTCACCAATCTGCCCGTCACCACGCTGATCGCGCAGCGGCTGGAACCGACCCTGCTGCTGACGCTGACCACCATCGTGTTCACGGTGGCGGTAGCAATCCCGCTCGGCACGCTGGCAGCCTGGAAACAGGGCAGCCTGATCGACCGCGGCGTCATGCTGTTCTCGGTCGCGGGTTTCTCGATCCCCGTGTTCGTGCTCGGCTACATCCTGATCTACGTGCTGGCGATCCAGTTCAAGCTGCTGCCGGTGCAGGGATACAAGTCGCCGTTCACCGATGGCCTGTGGCCATTCCTGCGCCACATCATCCTGCCCACCATTACGCTGTCGGTGATCTACATCGCGCTGATCGCGCGGATGACCCGCGCCTCGGTGATGGAGGTGCTGCAGGAAGACTATGTGCGCACTGCGCGCGCCAAGGGCCAGAGCGAATTCAAGGTGCTGATGAAGCATGCGCTTCGCAATGCCGCCGTGCCCATCGTCACGGTCATCGGGCTTGGCATTGCGCTGCTGATCGGCGGCGTGGTGGTGACCGAGAGCGTCTACAACATCCCGGGCCTCGGCAGGCTTGTGCTCGATGCAGTGCTAAAGCGCGACTACCCGATAATCCAGGGCCTGATCCTGCTGTTCAGCTTCATCTACATCCTGATCAACCTGTTGATCGACCTGGCATACACTGTGTTCGACCCGAGGATCAGGTACTGATGGCCACCAATACCGAAAAGGTCGATTTCTCGGAATCCGCGGACACCACCCTGTCGTCGCGCAAGGACGTCAGCATTGTCTCGATCATGTGGCGGCACCCGTCGGTGTTCTGGGGCGGGTTCCTGTTGCTGGTGATCGTGCTTGTTGCGGTGGTAGGGCCGTTTTTCACGGTCGACCCGGTGGCGCTCAACCCGATCAAGCGGCTGAAGCCTCCGTCAGCAGAATTCTGGTTCGGCACTGACTTTCTCGGCCGCGACGTCTTTGCCCGTGTGGTGCACGGCGCTCGCGTGTCGCTGGTGGTGGGGCTGGCCGTGGCGGTCATCGCCGTGGTGCTGGGCCTACTGATTGGTCTCGTCTCCGGTTACCTGCGCTGGCTGGATGCCATAATGATGCGGGTGATGGACGGACTGATGGCCATTCCCGGCATTCTGCTGGCCATCGCGCTGATTTCGCTGTCCGGGGCGACCTTGGTGACCGTGGTCATCGCCATCGTGATCCCCGAAATTCCGCGCGTGGTGCGTCTGGTGCGGTCTGTCGTGCTGTCCGTGCGCGAGGAGCCCTATGTCGAGGCTGCGATCGCGTCCGGCACCCGGCTTGTTCCGATCCTGTGGCGGCACATCCTGCCCAATACCATCGCGCCGCTGATCGTGCAGGCAACCTACATCTGCGGCTCTGCCATGCTGACCGAGGCCATCCTGGGCTTTTTGGGGGCCGGCATTCCGCCGGAGATACCGAGCTGGGGCAACATCATGTCCGAGGGCCGCACCTACTTCCAGCTGACGCCGTGGATCATCTTCTATCCGGGCATCGCGCTGGCGCTGACCGTACTGGCGGTCAACACGGTGGGCGATGGCCTGCGCGACACGCTTGATCCGCGCATTGCGAGGAAGATGTGATGGCAAAGAAGGACGCCGGTCATCCGCCCGTTCTCGAGGTGCGCGGGCTGTCGGTTACGCTGCCGAAGGGCGCTGACCGCAAATATGCGGTGGAGGACGTGTCGTTCACGGTCGGCCGTGGAGAGATCGTGTGCGTGGTGGGTGAGTCCGGCTCGGGCAAGTCGGTAACGGCGCAGACCGTGATGGGGCTCATTCCGCGCAAGGAACTGACGCCGATTGCCGGCGAGACATTGCTGCAGGGCGAAGACCTGCTCAAGAAGTCGGACGCCGAACTGCGAGAGCTTCGCGGCGTGAAGATGGCGATGATATTCCAGGAGCCGATGACGGCGCTCAACCCGGTGATGCGGGTGGGCGACCAGATCGGCGAGATGCTGGAAATCCATACGCAAATGTCCGCCGCCGAGATCCGCGCCCGGGTAATCGAGGTGATGAAGGACGTCAACCTGCCCGATGTCGAGCAGATGGTGGACAGCTTCCCGCACCAGCTGTCCGGCGGGCAGCGGCAGCGCATCATGATTGCCATGGCGCTGGCGCTGGAGCCGGCGCTGCTGATTGCCGACGAGCCCACAACGGCGCTGGACGTGACCACGCAGGCGCAGATCCTCGAGCTGATCAAGGACATCCAGGTGCGCCATGGTACCGGCGTGATGTTCATTACCCACGACTTCGGCGTGGTGGCCGAGGTGGCCGACCGGGTCGTGGTAATGCAGCAGGGCAAGGTGGTCGAACAGGGAACCGCCGAACAGGTGCTGAAGCGCCCGCGCGAGCCCTATACGAAGATGCTGATCGGCTCGGTGCCGAGCATGACCCCGCCAAAGCGCAAGCCGATCACCGAAGGCGAGCCGATCCTTGCCGCGCATGCG
Source organism: uncultured Anderseniella sp. (assembly GCA_964648175.1). GTDB lineage: Bacteria > Pseudomonadota > Alphaproteobacteria > Rhizobiales > Aestuariivirgaceae > Anderseniella. Next base: position 24,125 of record CAZYKZ010000012.1, on the reverse strand, counting down.
CTGGAAAAGGTCTATGGCGCGACCGGCTGGTTTGGGTCGGGCCGGGTGGTGCATGCGGCCAAGCATGTTGAGCTGGAAGTCAGGCGCGGAGAAACGCTGGGCGTCGTGGGAGAATCGGGTTCAGGAAAGTCAACAGTGGCGCGCTGCATCGTGCGGCTGATCGATCCGACCAGTGGCGAGGTGCTGATCGACGGCACCAACATCGCCAAGATGTCCCAGTCCGAGCTTCGCGCCTACCGCCGGGATGTGCAGGTGGTGTTCCAGGACCCCTACCGCTCTCTCAACCCCCGGCGGACGGTGGGGCAATCGATCATCGAAGGACCGATGAACTTCGGCCTTTCAGAGACGGAAGCGCTGAAGCGGGCCGGCAGCCTGATGGAAATCGTCGGCCTGTCTGCAGCAGCACTCGACCGCTTTCCGCACCAGTTCTCGGGCGGGCAGCGCCAGCGCATCTGCATTGCCCGTGCGCTGGCCATGGAACCGAAGGTGCTGATTGCCGACGAAGCGGTATCTGCGCTGGACGTCTCGGTGCAGGCCCAGGTGCTGAAGCTGCTGGATGACGTGCGCAAGCGCTTCGACCTCGCAATGCTGTTCATCACCCACGACCTGCGCGTGGCGGCGCAGATCTGCGACCGGATCATGGTGATGCAGAAGGGCGAAGTGGTCGAGCAGGGCTTGACCGCCAGGGTCTATGCCAGCCCCGCTCACCCCTACACCCGCCTGTTGCTGGATGCCGCCCCAGGCAAGGATGCGTTCGTGAAATAAGACGGCGCAATTGACTTTGGTCAAAGCATAGGTTCTCTCAAGACGTTATTCATCCCTTTACGGATTGGCTTTAGGCTTTAGTCAGTAAGAGGAGGAATTTTCCGATGGCAAATCCGCTCTTGCCAAAACTCTGGGGCACCGGCGCCAAGGGCGACGACATGTTCTCCAACCTGCACCGGGAGATTGACCGGGTGTTTGAAGATTTTACGCGTGGCGGGCATCTGCCGTTTGCGGCCGGCAACGGCAAGCTGACGCCCCGCGCAGACCTGTCGGAAACCGGCAAGGAGTTCGAGATGACGGTCGAACTCCCGGGTGTCGACGAGAAGGACATCGACATCTCGCTGTCGGGTGACATGCTTACGGTTAAGGGCGAGAAGAAGTCCGAGGCCGAAAAGAAGGAAAAGGATTTCCACGTGGTGGAGCGCAGTTACGGCATGTTCGAACGTTCGGTTCGGCTCAACTGCCCCATCGACGAAGACAAGATCGATGCGGTGTTCAAGAACGGCGTGCTGAAGGTCACGCTGCCGAAGGCGCCGGAAGCTCAGCGGAAGTCGAAAAAGATCGAGATCAAGACGCACCACTGAGCGAAAATACAGAACATCTTCCCGGTCTCCCCCGGCCCGGAAGGTGTAGCTGGGCGGATCCCAACCCTGTTTCAGTGCGCGGGGTGACGGGTCCGCCCGGCGACGTTTTTGGCCTGGCTTCGCCGTCAATGAGCGCGCTGGCTACTTCCCGAACACCGATGCCTTGCCGTCGAGGGATATGACCCGGTCATAGACTTCCGGCCGCCGGTCGCGGAAAATACCCCAATAGCTGCGCTTTTCCTTCAGGTCATCGAGGTCGAAGGTGTGGGTCAGCACGGTCTGCGACGTGCGGTCGGCTTCCGCCACCTTCGCGCCGGTGAAGTCAGCGATGAAAGAAGAACCGTAGAAGGTCATTTCCGTGCCGTGCCGGCCGGGCTCGGTACCCACGCGATTTGAGGCAATCAGTGGCATCAGGTTGGCGCCCGCATGGCCTTGCTGCACGCGCTGCCAGTGGCCGGACGAATCCCATGACGGGTCCAGCAGTTCCGAACCGATTGCGGTCGGGAAGAACAGCAGTTCGGCTCCCATCAGCGCCATTGAACGGGCGGTCTCGGGGAACCACTGGTCCCAGCAGATGCCGACGCCGATGCGGCCGAAGGCGGTATCCCAGACCTTGAAGCCCGTATCGCCCGGCGAAAAGTAGTACTTCTCCTGATAGCCGCTGCCATGCGGAATGTGGGATTTCCGGTAAATTCCGAGGTTTTTCCCGTCGGCATCGATGATGGCGATGGAGTTGAAGCGGGCATTTCCTGCCTCTTCGTAGAACGAGACCGGCAACACCATGCCCAGTTCCTTCGCCACGCCCTTGAAGTGTTCAATGGTGGGATGGCCTTCGGCTGGCAGTGCGCGCTTGTAGAATTCCGGCAGTTCGTCCTGGCAGAAGTAGTACCCCTCGAACAGCTCCTGCAGCAGGGCGATGTTGGCCCCGAGCCGATGTGCCTCGCGCACCAGCTTCTCGCCGCGCTCGACATTTTCCTTCACCACGTCGGTACACGCCATCTGCGTGGCGGCCACAGTTACATTGCGCATGACAGATCAGCCTCCATTGCTCTTGCACAGCGGCTCCTGCTGGGTGATGCAGTGCACCCCGCCGCCGGCCTTGAAGATGTCGAGCGCCGGCACCGATACCACTTCGCGGTCGTTGAACAGCCGGCGGAAGACACCTTCCGTCACCTGGTCCTGAGGATCATCGAAGGCGCACAGCACCACGCCGCCATTGACGAACGAGAAGTTGATGTAGGAGCACGACAGCGGGTCACCGTGATGATAGCGCTCTGCAGGCGCATCCACCACGATCACTTCCATGCGGTTGCCGTTTGCATCGGTCTCGGCCCGCATGATCGCCTCGATTTCTCTGGCCGTCTCGTGGTCGGGGTGATCCGGATCAGGTTGACCATGCACCAGCACCACGCCGGGCTTCACGAACACCGCCAGCGTGTCCACATGACCGTCGGTTCCGGCATCCAGGGTATCGGCCACTACGCCGCGCGGCAGCCAGATCGCCTTGCGGGTTCCAAGCTTTCCATGGATTTCCGCTTCGATTTCCTCGCGTGTCCAGCTCGGGTTCCGGTTGTGGTTCAGCTGCACCGTTTCGGTCAGCAGAAGGGTGCCCTGCCCATCCACATGAATGCCGCCGCCCTCATTCACCAGCCTGGAAGGAAGTCGTGTTGCGCCTGCGCGTTCGGCCACGAAGCGTGCAATCAGCGCATCGGCCGACCGCTCTGGGAAGGTGCGTCCGCCCCAGCCGTTGAACTGCCAGTCGACGGCACCGAGTTCACCGGCCTCGTTGACCACGAAGGTCGGACCGATGTCGCGCATCCAGCTGTCGCCAAGCTCGCGCTCGACGACCGAGATGGCGGGATCAAGGTAGGGGCGCGCCTTGTCCTGCTCACCCGGCGGCACCACCATGACGACTGGTTCAAAGCGGCTGACGGCATTGGCCGCCCCCGCCCAAGCGGCATAAGCCTCTTCGGCCGAGCCGACAAACTCGAAGACGTCCGGATTGTTCGGCCAAGCCATCCAGGTACGTTTGTGGGGTGCCCATTCGGGCGGCATCGTCCAGGGCATCTCTTGCTCCGGCAAATTGAAACTTTGCTTCATGCGTCCTTAGCACTGGTACGAAGCTTCGACCAGTGATTGGTGCTTGTGCCGGCAGGCGCCAGTGGCCTAGCAATGAGGCAGGGCTGGAGCCGGGTGCAACGCGAGGGGTCTGACACATGGAACTGGGACATGCATGGAACTTCCTGCAGATCGTCCTCGCCGACATCGTGCTTTCGGGCGACAATGCCCTGATCATCGGCATGGCAGCTGCAGGGCTTGCACCTGAACTGCGCAAGCGGGCGATCATCTTCGGCATGGCAGCCGCGGCCGTGCTGCGCATCATATTTGCGGTCTTCGCCACTTACCTGCTTGAAATCCAGGGACTGCTGTTCCTGGGCGGCCTGCTGCTGGTGTGGGTATGCTGGCGGCTGTTCGGTGAAATTCGCGACCAGATCGCCGAGCGCGCCGCGGAAGCACAGGAAGAAGCAGAAGAAGGCGGTTACAAGGGGGCACCCCGGCGCACCATCGGCCAGGCGCTATTGTCCATTACGGTAGCCGACGTCTCAATGTCCATCGACAACGTGCTGGCGGTTGCAGCGATTGCGCGCGAAAATACCGTGCTTCTGGTGTTTGGCCTGGCGCTCGCCATTGCGCTGATGGGCTTTGCTGCATCGATCATCGTCAAGGTGCTGACCCGGTATCCGCTGATCTCGTGGGCCGGGCTTGCGGTGCTTTGCTACGTGGCCGGACGCATGCTCTTCGAGGGCTGGCCGGACGTGGCCTCCATGGTCGGGCTTGCCTGACTTTACGGCATTATTTCAACATTTTCAGCGGCATGAATTCGCTGGACAATCGTCGTCACTTGGCCGCAATTCGCAGGTATCGCAAATCATCAAGATGCCTCGCATTGTCTCAAGGACCTGACCGCATGACCTTCCGCCCAGTCCGTGCGCTTGCCGCAGTCACCGTCGCAATTGCAGCCGGTCTTGCCGCCCTGAATCCAGTTGCCGCCTCTGACGAACCTCTGACGGCGCCGCCTGCCTCAGGCAGCGCGATCATCGAGATGACCATCGGCAAGGTCGGCTTTCTGGTTGGCGTGTCGCGCGGCGACGGGCGCCTGTTCTTCAACGGCCAGGAGGCGTTGCTGGACATCAACGGCCTGCGTGTCGGCCTCACGATTGGCGCCTCGTTCGCCAACATGCGCGGAGAAGTCTACAACCTGAACCGGCTTGAGGACATCGCGGGCACCTACGTTACCGCCCAGGCATCGGTCGTCGCCATCAAGGGCGGCGGGCAGAACCTGGTGCTGGTAAACGAGCACGGCGTGCGGCTGGTGCTGTGGGGCGAACAGACCGGCCTCGACGCCTCGCTCGATGCAGGCGGCATGGTGATCAGCCTGCGCTGACGCCTGACCCGGTCAGATCAGGCCCATTTCCTTCAAGGAACCCAGATCCAGCGCCAGATCGCGGCTCTGCAACTGCCCCATTACATCGGACAGGAACGAGCGCAGCCTGAGCCGGACCATCGGCGACAGTCCTGTGTAGCCTTCGCTCAGGAAACGGCTGAACGAGAACGGCGGCTCTTCGGCAACAGCCAGCGCCTCCCTGTCGACCATGGGAATGAACAGTTCCGCGTCCGGTTCGATCTCCTCGAACACCTCACGCGCCTGCCGGGTGACCAGCGGGTTGCCGATGAACCCGCTGCGCACGAGGTAGAAGAGTTCGGTCGAAAATGCGCCATGCAGATCGCGCGCGGTCATCAGCGAGGTGAGCGACTTGTCGAGCACGAATGCGATGACCATTTCGAGGCCGGCATCATGGGCTGCATTGATGAAATCAAGATCGTCGACGACCGTGAAAAAGGTATCGAGCGCGTTGGCCGGCAGGTCCACCACATAATCGCGGCGCGGATTGGCAAGCACTGTGTCGAACAGTCGGATCTGGCCCGGCGTGCGGTCGATGTCGATCAATGTGGAGCGCGACGGAAAGAACCGGTTGATGTGGCCACGCGGATCGTCGCAATCAAATACGTGGGGGTCGCGGCCTGTCAGCAACAGATGATCGGTGAGCAAACGGGCGGTCAGCGTCTTGCCGTTGCGGGACTCGTCCGAGCACACCACGGTCATTCGTGTTGCAACGCGATCGCTCACAAGCGTCTTCCTGTCGATGGGCCATCCGGCCTCAAGTCCGGCAGGCCAGGCGGAGAACGAATCAAACCCAGATTTGCCTAACGAACATCTGTGCGGTGGCCGGCCGTTTCAAGGCCGCACCACCTCAACTCGTCCGCCCGCCAATGGCAGGTGCAATCCGGGTTTACCGGGCCGCATGCGCATGTCGAAAGCCGTGTGCGCCCTGCCGGCAAGCTGCTGGAAACCGGCCGGAGCCGGTTGCCGCTGTTACTTGCTCTTCGCCTTGGAGGCGCCTGCGCCGCCGCCGGTGCTGCCACCGCCCGCGCCGGTGAGCATCTGAATCAGACGAAGCTGACCGAATTCGGCATCGAGGTCGTCGCACCACTTCTTGACGTAGCCACGCAGAACGAACGAGAAGTTGGCCGGCTTGCCGTCGGCGTCCTTGTTGTCGATGAAGTTCTTGTAGGTGACGTTGGCCAGGTCGACCTGCTCCGCCGCCATTTCGTTGAGCTTCGGGATCTCGATCTCACGGGCTTCGTTGACGTTCTGGAAGTACCGCTGGTAGGTCTTCTCGTCCCACTCGAAGAAATTGGTTTCGTTGATGAAATTGCGGGCGACATAGTAGTCGATGCCCTGCACGTACGGGGTCACTTCCTGCAATTCGTCGAGCGAGGCGATGGCCGGACCGACGACGTGGATGAGACCCATCTCGAACATGCCGTCGCGGGCAGCCTGCAGCACGCCGATCTTTTCGAACGTGTCGAGCGCGTAAGACAGGTTGCCGGCCTTGAGGTCGACCACGGTCACCGGCACCTTGGCGGTTTCCAGCGTGTCGAGCACCTTCATCTGGTCGGCGACGTTGTGCAGGTCGATGATTTCGGTGATGTTGGGGTAGAACCGCTGCAGCGTTCCGCGCGGGTTTTCAGTATCGAAGGCGCGCGCCAGCACGTTGTTGCGGTGCAAATGATCAAGCAGGGCGCGTGCAATGGTTGTCTTGCCAACGCCGCCCTTGTCAGCACCAACCATGATTACTACAGGTTTCATTCCGTTAAATTCCCTCTCACAACGTGTATCCAGTTCCCCACGCAAGGGCCTCGCTTCAGTCGCATAGCATGTTAGCAGGCAGGGCGCTACAGCTTGTGCAAGGAACGCCGGACTGACCCCTTGGACCGGCAAACGGAGGCAGGCATGGACTCATCGGCAGCAAGCTATCTGGAAGCTGCAAGGGAGATGGACGCCACCGGCTGGGGCGGGCTGGATTTCTTCCGGTCGGACCGCGCCGGCGAGATTGCAAGGCAGGCGGATGCCCGGGTGCAGCAGGGAATACACGTGCTGCCGCCGCCGTCCGATGTGTTCCGGGCGCTGAGGCTCACGCCGCCTGAACTGGTGCGGGCGGTCATACTTGGCCAGGACCCCTACCCCACACCGGGCGATGCGCACGGGCTTGCATTCTCGATGGCCACGGATGGCCGCCGGCTGCCGATGTCGCTGCGTACCGTGTTCGAAGCGCTGACCCGCGATACCGGGTTGCCCGCCCCCGCGCATGGCGACCTCACACAATGGGCCTGCCATGGCGTGTTGCTGCTGAACACGGTGCTGACCGTGGAGGCCGGCAAGGCGAATTCCCACAAGGGGCTCGGCTGGCAGGCGCTGGCGCAGGATGTGCTTGACCATCTCAATGCGGGCGAACGGCCGGTGGTTTTCATGTTGTGGGGCAACCATGCCCAGGCGGCCGGCAGGCAGCTTGACCGCAACCGGCACTGCGTGATCGAAACGGCACACCCTTCGCCACTGGCGCGGGGCAGCGGTCCCTGTCACCGGTTTGTGGCAGCGCAGCCCTTCAGGCAGGCCAACGATTGGCTCGCCGAGCACGGGCTGGAACCGGTAGACTGGTCGCTGCACGATTGACAAGGCGCAATGCGAACGCCTAGGCAATCAATACTATCCCAACGGAAACCAGACACCAGGCGGAGCGCCGGACATGGCCATACCAACGCTGACGGCTTTCTCGCCCAGCTTCAACGGACCGGAAGGCCAGGAAGACATGCCGTGGCTGATGACGGCTGGTCCGGTGGTCACGTCGCGCGAGGTGAAGCTTGCCATGCTGGCCGACTGGAGCGTGCGCGATGCCGAGTTCATCTCGATGACGCTGCGAGTTACGGAGCAACTTCTGCAGGTACTCAATGCGGGCGACCTCTATGACTGCATACCGGTCAATTTCTCAGGCATGGCGGCGCTGGAAAGCGTGCTGGGAGCGCTCGCGCCCTCGGGCCGCAAACGGCAATCGCTGGTCGCCGCCACCGGGCCGGGGGCTGCGGAGTCTGCCGGCATCCTCGAGTATCTCAGGCGGCCACACCAGGTCCTGAACGTGCAGACCGGCAAGCCGGTAAGCGTGCGTGGCCTGCAGCGGGCACTCGACGCCAATCCTGACATCGCAACCGTGTTGCTGGCCCAGTTGGATGTAACGACCGGTCTAGTGTCGCCGGTGGCAGACCTCGCCGCAGCAGCCCGCGCCGCCGGCAAGAGCGTGGTGGTCGACGCCCGCCATGGCGTAGGCGCACTGCCGCTGGACCTTTCCGCCGGGCACATCGACGCCTTGGTAACGGTGCCCTGGGCGGCGCTGGGCAGCGTGCCTGGCTTTTCGCTCATCGTGGTGCGGCGGGACCTGCTCGGCGCGAAGCTCGCATCGTCTCCGTCGGCGGCGCTCGACCTGTTCGAACTGTGGAACAGCGTTCACCGGACGGGGCGCTTTCCGGGAACACCGCCCTCACAGGTTGTCAGCGCCTGTTCGGCTGCACTGCGCGAACTCGACCTTGAAGGCGGGCCGGAGGTCCGGCTTGCCCGCTTCCGGCGCGTCCACGACCGGTTGCTGGCCGGGATGTCGAAGCTCGGCTTTCAGCCTGCGATCAATGGCGGCGAGGCTGCCTGCGGGTTCCTGACGCTGTTTTCAGCGCCCGCCGATCCAGCGTATGCCTACACACCCTTCGCGCAGCGGCTGCGCCAGCAGGGGTTCGTGATCATGGATGGCGAAGGCTGCCCGGCGCCTGCCGGCAGTTTCCGCGTGGCCACCATGGGGCACATGGACGACGATACAGCCGACAAGTTCATCGAGGCGGTCGAGAAGGTGATGCGGGACATGGGGCTCAGGTCCGGCAAGCCGGCCTAACCACGCCATCGGCCAGTGGTCAACCCTTGCCGCGCCACGGAATGACCCTGGAGATGACCCAGCGCATCATCAGGTCGAACACCAGCCCGAGCACGCCCATGATCAGGATGGTCACCCAGATCAGTTCGTAGTCGGATACCGTGCGCGCGATGTTCTCGATGAAGCCGATGCCGGTGGTGCCTGCCAGCATTTCAGCCGCAACCAACGTTCCCCAGCACACGCCGATGGCAATGCGCACGCCGGTCAGGATCTCCGGCATGGCGTTGGGCAGGATCACGTGACGCAGGATCTGTCCTGTCGAGGCGCCAAGCGAGTGCGAGGCCCGGATCTTCGACAGCTGGGTGCCGGAAGCGCCGGTTCGCGCCGAGATGACCATGATCGCAAAGGCGACCATGAACAGCAGGAAGATCTTGCCATCGTCCTGAATGCCGAAAATGGTCAGGATAAGCGGCGCCCAGGCGAGCGGCGGCACCGGCCGGTAAAGCTCGATCATGGGGTCGAAGAACGACTTGAAGAACTTCGACACCCCCATGAAAAGCCCGAGCGGCACGCCCAGCACGATGCCCAGGAAAAGCGCGACCAGAACCCGGAAAAGCGAATCCCACAGGTGACCGTCAAGCACCGGGATGTAGCCCAGATTGACATCCCCCTGAGCGAACGCCAGCAGCTTGTCCTTGAAGTTGGGCGTGATGGTGCCATCGGCGCCATGACGGGCGTATTCACCCGGCCATGCATCGGCAATCCAGTCGGGCACGAAGAAACCGACCACATCGGCAATCGGCAGCCACTTCCACCACAGCAACGGAACGCCCTTGTAGCCGCCGTCGCCCTGCACGTCCGGATTGGCAAGGCGGAGCAGCGTCGCGACGACATCGGTCGGCTTGGGCAGCCAGCGCGCCGAGCCCTGCTCCGTGCACTGGGTGCGTGACTTGACCACGCCCTGCCCCGGCAGCCACAGCGCCTTGGTCCACGCCAAACCGCCCATGGCATCCTCGGAAGCCTCATTGAGACCAACGATGGCGTCATTGATGGACTGGAGCGAGTCTGCCGGGAAGATGGTGCCGTCATCCAGACGCCGGTAAATGCGTTCCATGGCCTTAACGTAATCTTCGCGCAGGCTTGCGATGGCGGGCTCGAACGAGCCTGCCTCGTTGGCGGCCTTGATGGCGTCAATGCGGGCCTGCACCTCGGCAATGATCGCCTCATTGGCGGGAATGACATTGCGGGCCTTGTTGAAGGCCTCGGTGACTTCGCCGGCCTGGGAGGCAACATCGTCGAACAGAACGCCGCGCGGCGTCATCGGCAGGATCGGAATCTCGTCGCGTGTCACGCCCCACTTGGGCTGGGCAAGGGCTTCGGCGGTCGGAGAAAGCCCTTCATACCCCTTGCGCAGTTCATCGCTGAGACCATGGATCTTGCCGGCAATGCGGTCCAGTTCGGCGCGCAATTCCGGATTGACGTTCGCCGGGTCGGAGGAGTTCGCCATCAACTGGCGGATCTGCACCATGATGGCTTTGAGCTCGGTGGTCTCTTCCGCCGAGAATGCTCCTGCCGGGAAGCTCTTCTCCAGATCGTCAAGCTGATCGGCATTGCGGGCGACCAGCAAGGTCGACTTGTAGTAGCGCGAACCGATGGGGAGTTGCGCATTGATCGGCGAGAGCACCTCCTCGACTTTGGCGACCTGGCACAACTCGTTGGCGGCATTGGGGAAAAAGGCGCGGCCCATGCCCCAGGAAAAATAGAACCAGACCAGCATTAGCGCTGCCACGCCGCAGACTGCCCAGTACCAGCCGCCCCGGGTGCGCTCGGGGTCGCCAAACACGGCATCCTTGGCAGTGCGGTGTGCCTGCTTTCGGCCAATGACGATGGAGGCCACGAACATCACCACCAGTGCGATGATGATGACTGCTGCGATGGATGCGCGGTTGTCGGAAAGCCACTCAAACACGGCCCATGATCTCCTCTTCCATGTTCCAGATCATGGTCAGAATTTCTTCGCGGACCTTGGAGAAAGCCTTGTCCTGCTTGATTGCACGCAGCGACTCGGTCAGGCCGCGCTCGGCAAACGGCAGGTTGTATTCCTTGTGTATGCGGCCCGGGCGCGGCGCCATGACGAACAGCCGTTCGCCCAGCAGCAACGCCTCCTCGACCGAGTGGGTGATGATGATGATGGTCTTGCCGGTTTCCTTCCACAGTTCCAGCACCAGCGACTGCATCTTCTCGCGGGTCAGCGCATCCAGCGCGCCCAGCGGTTCGTCCATCAGGATGACTTCCGGATCGTTCACCAGGCAGCGGGCAAGCGCCACGCGCTGCTGCATGCCGCCGGACAGCTGATAGGTGGGCGTGTTGCCAAACCCCTTGAGCCCCACGATCTCCAGCCACTTCTCGACCAGCGCGGTCCGTTCGTTCGCCGGCATTCCCTTCATGCGCAGGCCGAAGTCGACGTTCTTTGACACCGGAAGCCATTCGAACAGGGCGCCCTGCTGGAACACCATGCCGCGTTCCACACCGGGACTGTCGATCACCTTGTCGCCCAGTCTGACGACACCGGACGTGGCCCTGAGGAAACCCGCAACGATGTTGAGCAGCGTGGTCTTGCCGCAACCGGAAGGCCCCAGCACGGAAAGCAACTCGCCCTTCTTGAGGGTGAAGTTGATATCCTTCAATGCATGAACTTCACTGCCCGTCTGCGGGTTGGTGAAGGTCATGTTGAGGTGTTCACAAACAAGATCCGCCATGCTGCCCCAAACTGACGCGCTTCCGGATCAGGACGCGTTCCCTGGCCGGGGGCATGTGTTCCCCGCTCCGGCCCGCACACATCCGCCGCACGCTTACAAAGGTTGATCGTGGAAGGGCCGCCACCCGCAGCCCTTCCACCATGCTGTTGCGATTACGGCAGGAACGAGCCGTCGATCGTCTTGGCGATGGCGGCGCCGTCGGAGTCACCCGAGAACACCAGGCCCAGCGATGCGGCGGCCTGAGCTGCAACGCCGTCCTTGCCGAAGTACTTTTCCTTCTGCTCGGCGCTGGACGGGAAGATGAAGTCGGCCATCTGGTTCTTGGTGGTCTCGACGCTCATGCCGGCGTCCTTGGCCACCTTGGCGATCTGCTCGTCAGAGCCGGTCCATGCCTTGTTGGCCTCTTCGGTGACCTGCAGGAACGACTTCAGCAGTTCCGGGTTCTCGGTTGCGAACTTCTCGGTGACCGAGACCACGTCGAACGAACCGATGCCGGCGTCGATCTTCTGTTGCTTGGTCATGATCGGCGTGCCGACTTCGCCGGCGGCCTTGGCGGAGTCGCCGCCGAAGATGCAGGCCATGTCGACAGCGCCGTCAGCCAGAGACTTTGCGCCGTCAGCCGGAGCCTGGTCGACGATCTTGATCTTGGACACGTCAACGTTCAACGCGGCCATGTAACGGCGGAAGGAGTAGTCGGCCATGGTGTTCAGCGGCACGGCCACGGTCTTGCCTTCCAGTTCGGAGGCATTCGAGGAGTCGATGCCGAGGCCGTTCCTGATGAAGCAGTTGTTGGCTTCATAGACGACGGCGATCGCGACCATCTTCAGCGGTGCGCCCTGCTGGATGGCGGTCACGAAAGGAGCCAGGCCCTGCGAGTAGGCAATGTCGATGTCGCCGGCCAGCATGGCCTCTGTCATGGCGACGCCGGTGGAAAAGTCGGTCCAGTTGACGTCGACGCCCATCGCCTGGTCGTACACCTTGTCGACCTTGGCGATCTGGTTCGGCGTTGCCCACTCGAGGAAGAAGGCAACGTTGACCTTGTCAGCCGCGTTGGCAGCCGATGACATGGCGATTGCAGCGACGCTGGCGCCAGCCAGAACTGCCGCCTTGAAGAATTTCTTCATTCCTAACACTCCCTGTGTTGATCCTGCTCACCTGCAACAGGCAGATCGCAATTGGCGCAATTCGCGCGCGTTTTTCAGTATGAAACACGAAAAACCTGCGGCGCAATGGCACAGGGGTGCTGGCCCCATAATTAAACGTGGCTGGTGCCATGCCCAAAGATCGGGCAAATCACATGGAACGCACGATATCCATGACGTACCGGCCGATGGCGAGGGAAGATGTCAGACCAGGACTTTCCATGCCGAACAGGTTGATCAGACCGGGTACGCCGTGCACCTGCGGGCCGTCGATGCGGAAGTCCTGGGTCTGCACGCCCGGCGGCACGATCTTGGGCCGCACGCCGGCATAGGATGGCTGCAGCGCACCGTCCGGCAGGCCGGGCCAGTACTTGCGCACCAGCGCGTAGAACTCGTCAGCGCGGCGCGGGTCGACCTCGTAGTTCGGTTCGTCCACCCACTCCACGTCCGGGCCGAAGCGGGCCTGTCCGCCAACGTCGATGGTGAGATGAACGCCGAGGCCGCCGACGATGGGGCATGGGTAGATCAGCCGGGTGAACGGCGCCTTGCCCGCGATGGAGAAATAGCTGCCCTTGCCGTAATAGGCGGTTGGTACGTGCGCCTTGTCCAGCCCCTCGAGGCTTGCGGCCACGTGCGGGGCGTACAGGCCGGTCGAGTTGACGAAGAGGTTGCAACCGATCGTCATCGGCTCGTCGCCACCGGTGTCGATCTCGATCATCGAGCCGCCGACGCGCCCACCGGTCACGGGTGCATGCACTGCCAGCGAAGCGCCCGCGTTCTCGGCCTCGCCCAGCAGCGCCAGCATGATGCCGGCAGAATCCATCATGCCGGTGGAGGGCGACAGGATGGCTGCCTTGCAAGACAGCGCTGGCTCCAGTGCCAGGGCCTGGGCCTGATCCAGCAGCGTCAGGTCATCGACGCCATTCGTGGCGCCTTTCTGCATGATGGTCTCGAGGATCGGCACTTCCTCGTCCGACGTCGCCACGATCAGCTTGCCGCAGTTGGTGTGGGCGACATTGTGCTTCTTCATGAAATCGTAGAGCAGCCACTTGCCCTCGACGCACAGCTTCGCGCGCAGCGAGCCCGGCGTGTAGTACATGCCGGCGTGGATGACCTCGCTCGAGCGTGATGACACTCCGCGGCCAAAGGCTTCCTGCGATTCAAGGATCAGGACTTCACGGCCGGCTTGCGCGAGTTCACGGGCAATGGCCAGGCCGATGACGCCCGCACCAGCCACAACACAATCGATCTCGTAGTCCACGGCCATGCCGTCAGGTGCTCCCGTAACAGGTCAGCGGGTCAGGTCTCTCACCCGCTTTACCAGTTCGCGGTCCACCTCAATAGTGCCAGCTGCGGCACTGTTTTCGCGCAATTCAAGCCGCCGGGTGCCCGGCAGGCGCGCATCGTCCTGCGCGCCAATGCTGGCGGCAAGCTGAGCAAAACGGTCGGCGAACAGCGCACCGGAGAAGCCTTCCGGGTCTATGGCGATGAAGAACTGGCCGGAATTACATGGCCCGCCCGCATCCGTGGCAAACGGCGACATGGCCGAGCCCAGCGTAGCCCCGGACATCAGCGCCGACATGGTTTCGACCATGAGGCCCTGGTTGAAGCCCTTGTAGCCGCCGGCCGGCGCCATGGTGGCGGCCTGCTTGGGATCGGTGGTCACGTTGCCGTCCGCATCGAGCGCCCAGCCGGCCGGGATCGGCTCGCCGCGCGCCGCATGTCGCATAACCTCGGACTTGGCGACAACCGATGAAGACTGATCCACCACAAAGCCCACGCCACCCTTGCCGTCAGGTGCTGCCATGGAGATGGGGTTGGTGCCGATGACGGCCTTCCTGCCGCCGGGAGGGGCGATGGAGGCCGGGGCATTGGTAAAGCCGAATGCGAGCAGGCCTTCGCGGGCAAGCTTTTCAGTGTGGCCTGCAAGGCGCCCGCAATTATAGGAGTTGGTGACGGAAAGAGCTGCAATTCCGTACTTCTTCGCGGCAGGTATCAGCTTCTTGAACCCGGCTTCGATGGCAGGATGCGCAAAACCCGAATACGCGTCGGCGCGGAACGCCACCGGAGACAGGCGAGTGACGGTCGGCTTTGCCTTGCCGTCGACCTTGCCGCATTTCAAATGCGAGACATAGACCGGCAGCCAGAAGAAGCCGTGGCTGGCCATGCCGACCATTTCACTGTCGATGATCTGGTCCACCAGATAGCGCACGTTCGCCCGGGTGGCCCCGTTCGTCGTCAGGGCGCGCATGGCAAGCCGGCGGGCCTTCTCGATGTCGAGCGTCGTCGTCGTCTTCTTCGTCATCTGGTGGCTCAGCCTTCCTTGCGGCAGATCAGGTAAGCGTGGACATAGTCCATGGCGTGGCCCTTGGGGGCTTCCGCCACCGCCTTCTGGTAACGGCCGTAGAACTCGTCCATCAGCGCCTGGCGCTCCTCCGGCCCGCGACTGTCATCGAGGCCGCCGAGGAAAGTGGCTTCGGACCAAGAGCGTAGCGTCGGCAGATACTCGACCGCAAAACGGGCAGCGTCCTTGTGATTTTCGGTGAAATCCTGCTCGAACGGACAGCGGACCACGCGGGTCTCGACATGCTCGAGCCTCAGGCCAGCCTTGTAGACCGGGCTGGACGAGTCCTCCAGCGGGGCGATGAACTCCGGCACCGTGCGGTAGTGCTGCGGGAAGTTGGTGTTCAGGTACTCGTCCTCAGTGATCACGCCGTCGTCAGCCATGGCGCGCCAATGGCGATTGAACTCGTCGAACATGCTGACGCCACCGGTGTGGCCGAGATAGCGGCCCTCCTCATCGATGCCGAAATTGAACAGACACAGCCGTCCACCGGGCTTCAGTTCGCGGGTGCGCTGGAGCAGCATGGTCTCCCAGTCCCTGGCGCCCTGCTTCACGAAAGCTTCGCGCTCTGCCCCGGTCGCGCCAACCATATGGACATGGTTGGTGATGTTGCACGGCGTCGATGAGATGTAGTGCGATGCGGTGGCTGAAAAGCCGAGGTCAAGCGTCCCCGCGGGAAAGATGTTCTGGTGGAACGACGTTCCCGAGGCGAACACATACAGGTCGTCAATCTCGGGATAGTAGCTCTTGATGTCCGTCTGACCGTGGATCATGCGGAAGACCTGGGCGAAGTCGTTGCGCGGCAGGTCGGTGTAGACCATCTCGATGGGCCGCGACGGCACGCGAGCGCGCACGTCCTTAAGCACGCGCCGCCACAGGTCAACCGATGTGCCGCCGTCGGCGGCGCCCATGTCGGTTGCGCGGAAAATGGTACCGTCATCGACGAGCTTCATGCGCTCGATGGCGTCGATCACGAGGCCGGCGGCGTTGTCCATCACATGCTTTGCGCCAATGGTGGCCTTGGAGTAGTAGCCCGCCCCCTTCATGGCCATGAAGCCGGCGGTCGTCTGTCTGGAATTCATCTTAGATGCCCTCGTTTGCCTGCATACGATTTAGGACCATCCGGAGGCCGGGCGTCAAATGCCAAAATGAAAACGCCCTCCCGGCAAGTGGCCGGAAGGGCGGGATTTTTTGCTGCCGATCCGCAGATCAGGCTTCGACGGCGTACTCTTCGCAGAAGAAGTAGCGGGTCGGGTGGAGCTGGAAGCCCTTAACCTTCTTGTCCATCGGGATGAAGATCTTGCGCCACAGCGGCTGGATGATCGGCCCGTCTTCCTGCATGATCTGCTCGAGCTTGCCGATCAGCTCCTTGCGGGCTTCAAGGTCAAGCGTACCTTCTGCCTTGGTCAGGGTCTCGTCGAACTCGGCGTTCGAGTAGGCCGACTCGTTCCACGGCACGCCGGTGCGGTAGGCAAGGCCCAGCACCATGAAGCCGAGCGGGCGGTGCGCCCACGAGGTGAAGCCGAACGGCACCTTGTCCCACACGTCCCAGAACTTGGCGGACGGCAGCACGTTGATCTTGCAGTTGATGCCGGCTTCCTTCCACTGTTCGACCATGGCTTCCACCGTAGCCAGTTCCCATGCCGGGTCGGGCTTACAGGTGAGTTCAACCTCGAGGCCATCGGCATAACCGGCTTCGGCCAGCAGCTTCTTGGCTTCCTCGACATTGCGCTCCATGGCAGGCAGCTTCTTGTAGTCCGGGTGTACCGGGCAAACATGGTGGTGTTCAGCCACGTCGCCGTGCGGGCCGACAGCGATTTCCGTCGCCTTGGCCACGTCGGTTGCAAGGCGGAAGGCCTTGCGGACGCGAGCGTCATCACCCGGCTTCTGGTCGAGACGCAGACGCGCCACACCGGTGTTGGCAGTCAGTGCAGCGTAGAGCTCCACGTGGTCCATCTTGGTGTAGAGGTCGTACTGCTCGACGTTGCCTTCGTAAGAGCCGTCGACCTGCTTCGACTGCAGCGCGGCAGCTTCGGCAGCGGTGTTGTCGCCAAGGTCGATGAAGTGCACTTCATCGATGTAACCCGGCGCACCTTCGCGGCGCTTCATGACTGCCTTGCGGCCAACCTCGAACTCGACGAGTTCGAAGAAGCCGTTACCGTTGGAGCCAACGCCGAACTTGCCGCCTTCAGCCGGGTCCATGATCGCGAACGGGTAGTGGAACATGTGCTCCGGTACGGCGACCTGGGCTTCCTTGAGGTTCAGCACGAGCGTCTTGTCGTCCTTGACCTCAATGGCGTTGGCATCCCACAGCTCGGTGGTCATCACCGGGTTGCCCTTGTCGTCCTTGGTGCCGCTGTCGACTTCCTTGAGCATGTAGCCCTTCATCAGGCCGACGACCGAGGAACCGACTGCCGGATCAAGGCACTGCTTGATGTTCCAGGCCACCTGCTCGGCGGTCAGCTTGCCGCCCTTGTACCAGTCAACATCGTTGACGGTCAGGGTCCAGGTCTTGAGGTCATCGGAGGCTGACCACGAGCACAGATCGGGGCGGGTCACGTTGTCCACACCGGTGCGGGTCGCATAACGCACCTGCTGGCGGGTGATGTTGGAGTCATAGATCCACGAGAAGGTGTGCGGCGTCTCGATCTTCGGCACGCGCATCGAGATCTTGAGAATGCCACCCTTGGGCATTTCAGCGGCGCGGGCCGGCGGCGCGAACGGCTGGCCGGTGATCTTGCCTGCCCACATGTAGGCAGCACCTGCCGACATGCCCAGCAACGAGCAGTACCGCACAAACTCACGGCGATCGAGCAGCCCATCAGCGAGATACTGCTTCAGTTTCGGAATCCAGATGTGTTCCTTGTCAGACATTCGGTCTTTCTCCTCCCGTATCGACAATCACCAGTGCCGCCATCCGACGGGGATGACTGGACAGCACTGACCATAACCCTAGCAGCCGTGTCGAACTGTGCAAGGCCCCAAGGTTGGAAACGGCTGCCACTGTGCGGCACGCCGAACCGTAGGGAGCATGGCAGCACACTCGCCGGACTCCCACATCAAAATGCGACATCTAAGCGTGCAATTGAGACAAAAACGGCGCACCTGCCGCGGGGCAGATGCGCCGTTCAAATGCTGCGGAACTGCGAAGAGTCAGGACACGCTGTCAGGCAGCGAGAGCTTGCGGGTCGTCATGAACGCCTGAAGCTGCTCGTCGATGCCCTGATCGAGGTCGGGCGCGACATACTCGGCAAGCTGGCGCTGCCAGGTTGCATTTGCCCGCTGGGCCGCGTCGAGCGAACCTTCCGCCAGCCACTGCTCGAAGGAGTTGTTGTCGGCGATCGATGAGCGCCAGAAGGCATCCTCAAAGTTGCGCTGCGTATGCGCGCAGCCAAGGTAGTGATTGCCAGGCCCCACTTCCTCGATGGCGTCCAACGCCTGACCGTTTTCGCTCAGGTCCACCCCACCGGCAAAGCGCTGCATCATGGAAAGCTGGTCGCAGTCGATGATGAACTTCTCGTAGCTGGAGACGAGGCCGCCTTCCAGCCAGCCTGCTGCGTGCAACATGAAATTGACGCCGGCCAGCACGCCCGGGAACAGGGTGTTTGAGCTTTCGTGCGCAGCCTGGGCATCCGGCACCTTGGAGGCGCACAAGCTGCCGCCGGAGCGGAACGGCACGCCGAGACGGCGGGCAAGCTGGGCTGCGCCGAACAGCACGTGAGCCGGTTCGGGCGTACCGAAAGTGGGCGCGCCAGACTGCATCGACATGGACGAGGCGAAGGTGCCGAACACCACCGGCGCGCCGGGGCGGCAGAGCTGTGCGAATGCCATGCCGACGGACGCCTCTGCAAGGATCTGCGTCAGGGTGCCGATCACCGTGACGGGCGACATTGCGCCGGCCAGAATGAACGGGGAGATGACGGTGGCCTGACCGGCGCGGGCATAAACCTTGAGCGCACCCACCATGGTATCGTCGAACACCATCGGCGAGTTGGCGTTGATAAGGTTGATGAGGACGCAGTTGTTGTCGACGAACTCGTCGCCGAACACCATCTTGGCCATCTTGACGCTGTCCTCGGCCCGTTCAGGCGCGGTGACCGAGCCCATGAACGGCTTGTCCGAGTAACGGATGTGGCTGTAGACCATGTCGAGGTGGCGCTTGGCGACGGGAATGTCGACCGGTTCGCAAACCGTGCCGCCCGAATGGTGCATGGCAGGCGCCATGTAGGCCAGTTTCACGAAGTTGCGGAAGTCCTCGATGGTGGCGTAGCGGCGTCCGCCATTGAGATCGCGCACGAAGGGCGGACCGTAGACCGGGGCGAACACCGTATGGTCGCCGCCGATCACCACGTTGCGCTCGGGATTGCGGGCATATTGGGTGAACTGGGAGGGCGCCGTCTTGATCAGGCCGCGCACCAGCCCCTTGGGAAAGCGCACGCGCTCGCCCTTCACGTCGGCGCCGGCGTCTTTCCACATCTGCAGCGCTTCGGCGTCATCTCGGAAGTCGATGCCGATTTCCTGCAACACCTTCTCGCAGTTGTTCTCGATGAGGGTCAGGCCCTCCTCCCCGAGGACTTCATAGAGCGGGATCTCGCGCTTGATGTAACGGAACGCCTTGACCCCGCCGCCACGGCGGGCCGCACGGCGGCTTTCCGCACCGCCGCCACTGCGGCGGCCACGGCGTTCGGCAGAAGGTTCAGCAGAGAGTTCGGGCTCGGCAGACATTGGTTTTGTCCATCTGTTGAAGAAAACTCACTCCTAGATAGGCCTGCTCGGCAAAGGCTTCTTCCGGCGATACGTCCTGTCATGGAGCAATTGCGACCAGTGCGCGGCGCAACCACCGCTCAGCCTCCCTTGATACGGATCAATGCCGTCTCGGTACGCACATGGGAGGCTTTGCCATCAAGCAAGCGGGCCGCACTGGCCCTTGAAAGCAGGAGGGCTGCCTAAATGTTCAAGAAAATCCTCGTTCCGGTGGATCTGTCGCACGGCGCGCTGGCCGGCCAGATGATCAACGTCGCCAGGCAGGTGGGCGGCAAGGATGCAGAGATCCACATTACCCACGTCGTGCATGACATTCCTGCCTATGCCGCGGTGGAAATCTCGCCGGAACTGCTGGCAAAAACACACAAGGCCGTCGAGCAGGAGCTCAATGACCTGGCAAAGGCCAATGACCTGAAGACCAAGCCCGACCTGCGTCACGGCACGGCAGGCAGCGGCATCCTCGATGCAGCCGATCAACTTGGCGCAGACCTGATCGTGATCGGATCGCACAAGCCTGGACTGGCGGACTATTTCCTCGGTTCGACAGCCGCACGTGTGGTGCGCCATGCCCAGTGCCCGGTGCTGGTCATGCGGTAAACGCCCGGCCAGCAATGGCCAATGAATTGACAGGGGCTGGCCGGGTGGCCGGCCCCTTTTTCATTGCACGAGCCTCGAAACCGTTTGACAGCGACCCATTTGAAGAAATATATAAAGATATCTTTATATGGAGACTGCGCTCATGTCGATATTCCACGCTCCTTCCGGCCGGTTCCAGCTTGGCGACGCACCGCGAGTTTCATTTGAAGTGTTTCCGGCCCGCTCGACCATGCAGGCAGACGGCATCAGCGAGCTTGCGGACGTGATGGCGCGGTATGAACCAGAGTTCGTATCGGTCACCTACGGTGCAGGCGGCAGTTCGCGGGAGGCGACGTTCGGCACCATCGGGCAGCTGATCGACCATGGCGGCCTCGACGTGGTGGGCCATCTGACCTGCGCCGGCCAGACGCGCGAGCAGACGGACGCAGTGGTCGAGCGGTACGCAGCCCAGGGGGTCAAGGGCATCCTTGCATTGCGCGGCGACATGCCGGGCGTGACTGGTCCATACGAACCATTCCCCGGCGGTTACGAGAATGCCGCTGACCTCACCCGTTCCCTGGCGCGGCGTGGCGGGTTCGATGTCTATGTGGCGGCCTATCCGGAAGTTCACCCGGCCTCCCCGTCGGCTGGAGCCTGCCTTGCCAACCTGAAGCGCAAGCTGACCGCTGGCGCGAACGCGGCCATCACCCAGTTCTTCTTCGACAACCGCGACTATTTCGACTTCATGGAGCGGGTGCGCGCCGCGGGCATCTACCAGCCGATCATTCCGGGCATCCTGCTGATCCACGATTTCAACAAGGTCGCCTCGTTTGCCAAGAAGTGCAGTGCGCGCATCCCCGAGGAATATTTCGACATGTTCGACCGCCTGCCCGCCCACTCGGCCGAGCACAAGGAGCAAGCGTGCGAGCTTGCGGCTGACCAGATCGTGCGGCTGGCAGCGCAAGGCGTAGACCACGTGCACATCTACACCATGAACCGGCCTGACCTGGTCGAGCGTACCTGCCGGCTGGCCGGAATCGAGCAATCTGCTGGCGTGATGGCCAGCGCCTGAGGTTTGCACAACCGGCAGCAGTCGGTTTTCTGCATCCGGCTGTCGCAATACCGGCAGTTGGCAAGTGGCGTTATCGCCTATACCTCACCCCATCAACGAACGCCCTCCGGAGCACGAAGACACCGTCATGGCCCAGCTCGTCATTACATACTGGCGCGACATCCCCTCACAGGTCACCGTCAAGGCCGGCCGCAAGGCAGAGAAGAAGATGCTGTCCGACCGGTTCCAGGAGGCCATCGACATGGCCGCCATGCGCTCGGGCGCTGCCGATACGGATGACTATCTTGCCGAATGGCGCCGGGCCGAACCGGTTGAATGCGGCGACGACCTCGAAGCTGAAGCCGAAGCGGCGGCACAAAAGCTCGAGGCAGACTACGACAAGGACCGCCTCAAGCAACTGATCAACAACGGGGGCCGGGCCTGACGCCCAACGCTTCCCGGCAACCAATTCAAACCATTTCTGCTCGCGCCGCGAAAGGACGCAAAGCCAAATGACCAGAACCGTCATTGCCTCAGCCACAAGGGAAGTCGTGATCGGCTTCGACCAGCCGTTCTGCGTCATCGGAGAGCGCATCAACCCCACGGGCCGCAAGAAACTGGCCGCCGAACTGGAAATGGGCGACTTCACAACGGTGGAGAAGGACGCGCTTGAGCAGGTGGCGTGCGGGGCAACCGTGCTCGACATCAACTCCGGCGCCGTGTTCTCCAACAAGATGGCGGAAGACCCGCGCTATGCCGACAACAACTTTGTCGAACCGCCGCTGATGAAGGAACTGGTCGAGCGCGTGCAGGCGCTGGTCGACGTGCCGCTGTGCATCGACAGTTCCGTGCCGGGCGCACTGGAGAACGGCCTCATGGCCGCCAAGGGCCGCCCGCTGCTGAACTCGGTGACCGGCGAGGAAGAGCGGCTGGAAATCGTGCTGCCGCTGGTCAAGAAGTATGATGTGCCAGTGGTTGCCATTTCCAACGACGACACCGGCATTTCCGAAGACCCGGACGTGCGCTTTGCGGTGGCCAAGAAGATCGTCGAGCGCGCCGCAGATCACGGCATCAAGCCGCACGACATCGTGGTCGACCCGCTGGTGATGCCGATCGGCGCCATGGGCACCGCCGGCCTGCAGGTGTTCTCGCTGGTGCGGCGCCTGCGCGAGGAGCTGGGCGTCAACACCACCTGCGGCGCCTCCAACATCTCGTTCGGCCTGCCCAACCGGCACGGCATCAACAACGCCTTCCTGCCGATGGCGGCAGCGGCCGGCATGACGAGCGCCATCATGAACCCGGTGCAGCTTGCCACCACGCGCAAGAAGTACGACGAGCACATCGCCAAGCTGGCAGAGATGGGCATCGTCATCCCCGACGACATCGACCCCGCCGTTCTGGCTCCGCTGCTGGGCGTTGGCCACATGACCGGCACGCCGTCGAAGGAAATCGAGGCCATCAAGGCAGCAGACTTCCTGTTGAACAATGACCCGTCCGGCGCTAACTGGATCCGCTTCAACAAGCCGGCCGGTGGCGAGGGCGAGCGCGGCGCCCGTGGCGATCGCGAAGGACGCCGCCGCCGCCGCGGATAATCCGAACAGGCATACAGGAACCATCATGGCAGAAAACCACCGCGACGACGCCCTCATCGTATTCACGCCATCGGGCAAACGCGGGCGGTTTCCGCTCGGCACACCTGTCTTGCAGGCCGCACGCGCGCTGGGCGTGGACATCGACAGCGTGTGCGGCGGCCGCGCCATCTGCGGGCGCTGCCAGGTGGTTCCCTCCATCGGCGACTTCGCCAAGCACGGCATTACCTCCAAGGCCGAGCACCTGGGTCCGGTAACCCAGGTCGAGGTCCGCTATGATGAAAAACGCGGCCTGAAGGCCGGGCGCAGACTGTCGTGCCAGACGCTGATCCAGGGCGACTGCGTTATCGACGTGCCGCCGGAAAGCCAGGTGCACAAGCAGGTTGTGCGCAAGCGCGCCGAGGTGCGCGACATCAAGCTCGATCCCGTCACGCGGCTCTACTACATCGTGGTGGAAGAGCCGGACATGCATCAGCCCTCGTCCGACCTGGAACGGGTGTACGACGCGCTGAGAAGCCAGTGGGGCATCGAGCAGGTCACCTGCGACCTGGATATCATGCGCGCCCTGCAGACGGCCCTGCGCAAGGGCGAGTGGCGCATCACGGTGGCCATCCATCACCGCATGGCCGGCAAGGTGCCGCGCATCGTGGCCCTGTGGCCAGGCTTCCACGACCGGGCGTTCGGCATGGCGGTGGACGTGGGCTCCACCACCATTGCAGCACACCTGTGCGACCTCGCCACTGGCGAGATCAAGGCCTCAGCTGGCCTGATGAACCCGCAGATCCGCTTCGGCGAAGACCTGATGAGCCGGGTCTCCTACGTGATGATGAACCCCGGCGGCGACAAGGAAATGACCGCCGCCGTGCGCGAGGCGCTGAACCAGCTTGCCCGCGAAGTCGCAAAGGAAGCAGGCGTAGAGATTAACGAGATCCTCGAGGTGGTGCTGGTCGGCAACCCGGTCATGCACCACCTGATGCTGGGCATCGATCCGACAGAGCTTGGCGGCGCGCCGTTTGCGCTGGCGACGGGCCTTGCCGTCACCCGCCCTGCCCGCGAGTTCGATCTTGAGCTCAACAACGGCGCATACGTTTACGTGCTGCCTTGCATTGCCGGACACGTGGGCGCCGACACCGCCGGCGTGGTGCTGTCCGAGTCTCCGCATTTGTCCAACGAAATCATGCTGGTGGTGGACGTGGGCACCAATGCAGAGATCGTCCTGGGCAACAAGGACCGGCTGC
>CAZYKZ010000011.1:0-29588 GCA_964648175.1 uncultured Anderseniella sp. | reverse complement strand
GCGACGACAACTGCATCATCGTCTGCTCCATCGAGAACCTCGACCCGATGGGCGTGCACACCGGCGACTCCATCACTGTCGCACCGGCGCTGACGCTGACCGACAAGGAATACCAGATCATGCGCAACGCCTCCATCGCGGTGCTGCGCGAGATCGGCGTCGAGACCGGCGGCTCCAACGTGCAGTTCGCCGTCAATCCGAAGGACGGCCGCCTCATCGTCATCGAGATGAACCCGCGCGTGTCGCGCTCGTCTGCCCTGGCCTCCAAGGCCACCGGCTTCCCGATCGCCAAGGTCGCAGCCCGCCTCGCCGTGGGATACACGCTGGACGAACTCGACAACGACATCACCGGCGGCGCAACGCCGGCCTCGTTCGAGCCGTCCATTGACTACGTGGTCACCAAGATCCCGCGCTTTGCCTTCGAGAAGTTTCCGGGCGCTGAACCCAACCTGACCACTGCCATGAAGTCGGTCGGCGAGGTCATGGCCATCGGCCGCACCTTCCAGGAATCGCTCCAGAAGGCCCTGCGCGGTCTTGAAACCGGGCTCACCGGTCTCGACGAGATCGAGCTTGAAGGCTACGGCAAGGACGAGGACAAGAACGTCTTCCGCCGCGCCATGTCGCGGCCCACGCCCGACCGGCTGCTCAAGGTCGCCCAGTGCATGCGCCTTGGCGCAACGCCGGCACAGGTTCACGAGAGCGCGAAGTACGACCCGTGGTTCATCGACCAGCTCGCCGGCATCATCGAGATGGAGGCCCGCGTGCGCGAGCACGGCCTGCCGGCAGACGCCGCCAACCTGCGCAAGCTCAAGTCTATGGGCTTTTCCGACGCCCGCCTCGCCACCCTGGCAGGCACCACCGAGGACAAGGTGAGGAAGGCGCGGCGCAAGCTCAAGGTGACGCCGGTGTTCAAGCGCATCGACACCTGCGCCGCCGAGTTCGCCTCGCCCACCGCCTACATGTACTCCACCTATGAAGTGGGTCTGCCCGGCTCGGACGGCAACGAGGCGAGACCCTCGGACCGCGAGAAGGTCGTGATCCTCGGCGGCGGCCCGAACCGTATCGGCCAGGGCATCGAGTTCGACTATTGCTGCTGCCATGCCGCCTTCGCGCTGGCCGACGCCGGCTACGAGTCGATCATGGTCAACTGCAACCCCGAGACCGTGTCCACCGACTACGACACCTCCGACCGCCTCTATTTCGAGCCGCTCACCGCTGAAGACGTGCTGGAAATCCTCCACACCGAGAAGACCAACGGCACGCTCAAGGGCGTCATCGTCCAGTTCGGCGGCCAGACGCCGCTGAAGCTCGCCGAGGCGTTGGAAAAGGACGGCATTCCGATACTCGGCACCTCGCCCGACGCCATCGACCTCGCCGAAGACCGCGACCGCTTCGCCAAGCTGCTCAAGAAGGTCAAGGTGGCCCAGCCCAATAACGGCATCGCCAAGTCCGGCGCAGAGGCTGTGCGCATCGCCGAGAAGATCGGCTATCCGGTCGTCATCCGCCCGTCCTACGTGCTGGGTGGCCGCGCCATGGAGATCGTACGCGATCGCGAGGGGCTGGAGCGCTACATCAACGAGGCCGTCGTCGTCTCCGGCAAGTCGCCGGTGCTGATCGACAGCTACCTGTCCGACGCCACCGAGGTGGACGTTGACGCCCTGTGCGACGGCACCGACGTATACATCGCCGGCATCATGGAGCACATCGAGGAAGCCGGCATCCATTCGGGCGACTCGGCCTGCTCGCTGCCGCCCCATTCGCTCAAGAAGTCCGTCATCGAAGAGCTCGAGGCGCAGGCCGCCAAGCTCGCCAGGGCGCTCAACGTGGTCGGCCTGATGAACGTGCAGTTCGCCATCAAGGACGGCGACATCTACGTGCTCGAGGTCAACCCGCGCGCCTCGCGCACGGTACCCTTCGTGGCCAAGGTCATCGGCCAGCCGATCGCCAAGATCGCCGCGCGCGTCATGGCAGGCGAGAAGCTCAAGTCCTTCAAGCTGAAGAAGGCAAAGCTGAAGCACATCGGCGTCAAGGAGGCCGTGTTCCCGTTCGCCCGGTTCCCCGGCGTGGACACCGTGCTCGGCCCGGAAATGCGCTCCACCGGCGAGGTCATGGGCCTCGACACGGGCTTCGCCATGGCCTTTGCCAAGTCTCAGCTTGGCGGCGGCACCAAGGTGCCGGTCGACGGCACCGCCTTCATCTCTGTGCGCGATCACGACAAGGCGCGAATTCTGCCGGCTGCAAGACAACTGTCCGAACTGGGCTTCAGGATCATCGCCACCGGCGGCACCCAGCGCTACCTTGCGTCCAAGGGGGTTCCCGCCCAGCGCGTCAACAAGGTGCTGGAAGGCCGCCCGCACATCGTCGATGCGATGACCAATGGCGAGGTGCAACTGGTGTTCAACACGACGGAAGGACAGGCGGCACTGGCCGACTCAAAGTCGATCCGCCGGGCCGCGCTGATGGGCAAGATCCCCTACTACACCACGCTCGCCGGCGCCATTTCAGCCGCCCAGGGCATCGCCGCCTACAGCCACGGCAATCTCACCGTGCGCCCGCTGCAGGATTATTTCTGATCCTGCTTCAACGCTGCCCGCGCCTCTTCCAGCGTCGCCGCATATTCCACCAGCGGCGGCGTCACGCCGTGCGTCTCGAGCAGCTTGCGCGCATCGCCCGGCACGCCTGACAGGATGAAGCGGACGCCCGAACGGCTGGCCTTGCGAGCAGCCGCCTCGATCACGTTCGCCGCGGTGGAATCGAAGAATGCCACCTTCGAGCAATCCAGGACGAAGTTCTGCCGCTGGTCGGCAATCCGGTCGAGAACGGACCCCACCGTCGATGCCGCGCCGAAGAAGAATGCTCCCGAAATCTGGTAGATCACCGTGTCCGGATCGGCGCCGCGATCCTCCCGTTCGGGGTGCAGTTCGTCCGGCACGTCTTCGGTCGAGAACGGCTTGTGCGTCTCCACCGACACCGCCCGTCCCATGCGGTCGATGAACAGGATGGCGCCCAGCGCAAAGCCCACGATGATCGCCTCGGTCAGGTCTCGGAACACCGTCAGCAACAGCGTGACGGCAAGTACCGCAGCATCCCCGCGCGAGGAGCGCACCAGCGCGGCCATGGCGTGCTTTTCGATCATGTTCCACGCCACCACGGCCAGCACGCCCGCCAGCGCCGCCAGCGGTATGTAGCTGGCGAGCGGCGCGGCAACTGCCATGAACAGCGCCAGGAACACCGCATGCAGCATGCCCGAGACCGGTCCGTGCGCCCCGGCGCGTACGTTGGTGGCTGTGCGCGCGATGGTGCCGGTCACGCAAAAGCCACCGAACAGGCCCGAGCCGATATTGGCCACCCCTTGCGCCACCAGCTCGCAGTTGGACCGGTGCCTGCGGCCCGTCATGCCGTCGGCCACTACCGCCGAGAGAAGCGACTCGATGGCCCCCAGCAGCGCGAAGGACAGCGCGTCCGGCGCCACGGCCACCACCTTGTTCCAGCTCACATCCGGCAGGCTCGGCGCGGGCAGCGTGCGTGGAATGCCGCCGAACATGGTGCCGATGGTCTGCACGTCCAGACCCAGCGCCCACGCCGCAACGGTGCCGGCAACAACCGCCACCAGCAGGCTCGGCCAGTTCGGCCTGAACCGCTTGACCGCCCAGATCAGCGCCACGGTCAGCGCCGCGATGGCCAGTGCCGCCGGGTTCAGCGTGTCCGAAGCTGCAAGCAGCGCCTGCAGCTTTTCGACAAATGGCCCCGGTTCGCCGCCGGGCAGTGTCAGCCCGAACAGGTGTCTCAGCTGGCTGGCGAAGATGATGACGCCGATGCCCGCCGTGAAGCCGACCGTGACCGGATACGGAATGAACTTGATGTAGGTGCCAAGCCGCAGCCAGCCCGCCAGCATCATCAGCACGCCCGACATCATCGTCGCCAGGACGAGCCCGTCAACGCCATGCCGCGACACGGTTGCCGCCACCAGCACGATGAACGCGCCAGCGGGTCCGCCGATCTGGAAGCGGCTGCCGCCCAGCAGCGATACGAGAAAGCCGCCCACGATGGCCGTGTAAAGGCCGCGCTCGGGACCGACGCCGGAGGCAATGGCGATTGCCATCGACAAGGGCAGCGCCACGATGGCGACCGTCAGGCCCGCCACCATGTCGGCGCGCAGGTTGGCAGCGCCATAGCCTTCGCGCAGCACGGTTACCAGTTTGGGGGTGTACAGATTGCCTGCGGCCCGGTCCGGTCCCGGCGCACCATCAGCCCCTGTCAGGCTTGTCATGGCATGTCGCTCTTCGCGGTTCGTCCAACGTCTGCTGACAAGGTAGCCGCCCCGCGGGCGCCAACCAATGCCGCGGGCGCATGGCTTGGCAGCGCGTTCAGGCCAGCGCGAGTTCGTTGACGGCGCTGGCCAGCTGTGTTGACGAGACCGGTTTGCTGAAGAAGCGCGAACAGTACGGCACCTCGCCGCCCAGTTCCTCGTCCACCATCTCCTGCGTGAGCACGCTGCTGACGCCGATGATCTGCACGTCCGGCAACAGGGTGGAAATCTGGCCCGAGAGAAGGATGCCGTTCACGTCAGGCAGAGACATGTCGGTGATGACGACCTCGAACGGACCCGCCTTGCACGCCGACACCGCTGCGCGTCCGTCGAACGCAAGCACGACATCGTGCCCCTGCCGCTTCAGCGCATCACGCCACTTGCGGCCGAGTTCTGCCGAGCTCTCGCTGATCAGGATCCGGGCCATTTTCTCGGTCCTCTTGAAACCGGGAAAAACAGCTTCTCACGCTTTCCGGTCCATGTCGAATCATTCCGCATCACGGAAACGCAACGTTGCCCACTCATGAATGGTTGCATTTTGCCCGCAACAGCACTGCAAACGGGCGCGAGGGCGCGGCGAAACTTCTCTTGCGGGAAGTCTGCCTTTTGCGCATAGTTGCGGTTGACCAAAACATTTCCGCACATATCTGAGGCATTTGGGAATGGCTGGCTTCACCGCTTGAGCCATCGCGATCCCTGATATGGACGGGTTCCGACGCATATCTGGATTTGAAGACATGGTTGAAAAGGTTCCGATGACGGCCGCAGGCCATCAGGCATTGATCGACGAGGTCAAGCACCTCAAGTCGGTGGAGCGTCCGCGCATCATCAAGGCAATCGAGGAGGCACGCGCCCACGGCGACCTGTCCGAGAACGCCGAATATCACGCCGCCAAGGAAGCACAGGGCTGGAACGAGGCCCGCGTTGCCGAACTGGAGGACATGATCTCGCGCGCCGAAGTCATCGATGTGTCCAAGCTTGGCGGCGATACCGTGAAGTTCGGCGCAACCGTCACCGTGGTCGATGAAGACACCGACAAGGAAGCGGTCTACCGCATCGTCGGCGACTTCGAGGCTGACGTGAAGTCCGGCAAGCTGTCGATCTCCTCGCCCATCGCCCGCGCCCTGATCGGCAAGTCTGCCGGCGATTCGGTGGAAGTCATGACGCCCGGCGGTGGCAAGAGCTACGAAATCCTGAAGATCGAGTTCCGGTAACGGCCATCCTTGACGTATCCGGCCCGGTCATGACGCCGGCCGGTTGCAACTTCCGTGGAAAAGCTGCCAGGCGCGGCTTAACAGCAAGCCCCCTTGCAAGCTATGCTCATACGTCATAGCTAGTAGACATTGTCGCCCGGTCACCCCGCACGAAATGCAGGTGATCGGGTTTTCTGGAGATTTTGCATGAACGCGCAGCATTCCCGTGTGCTCATTCTCGGTTCCGGCCCGGCGGGTTATACGGCTGCCATCTATGCCGCCCGCGCCATGCTGGAGCCGGTGCTTGTCAGCGGCATCCAGCCGGGCGGCCAGCTCACCATCACCACCGATGTCGAGAACTATCCGGGCTTTGCCGATCCCATCCAGGGTCCGTGGCTGATGGAGCAGATGAAGGCCCAGGCCGAGCACGTCGGCACGAAGATCATCTCCGACCATATCGTTGACGTGAACCTCGACAGCCGCCCGTTCCGCCTGAAGGGCGACTCCGGCCACGAATACACCTGCGACAGCCTGATCATCTGCACCGGCGCCCAGGCCCGCTGGCTCGGCCTGCCGAGCGAGGACAAGTTCAAGGGCTTCGGCGTGTCGGCCTGCGCCACCTGCGACGGCTTCTTCTACCGCGGCAAGAAGGTCGTTGTCGTTGGCGGCGGCAACACGGCCGTCGAGGAAGCCCTGTTCCTGACCAACTTCGCATCCGAGGTAGTGGTCGTGCATCGCCGCGACGAATTCCGCGCCGAGCGCATCCTGCAGAACCGGCTGATGGCCAACCCCAAGGTCAAGGTCATGTGGGACACCACGCTTGAGGAAGTGATCGGCGATGAGAACCCGCTCGGAGTCACCGCGGCGCGGCTGAAGAACGTCAAGACCGGCGAAGTCCAGGACCTCGCCTGCGACGGCATCTTCATCGCCATCGGCCACAAACCCTCGACCGAGCTGTTCGAGGGCAAGCTGGAGATGAAGCGCGGCGGCTACCTGGTTACCGCACCGGACTCCACGGCCACCGCCATTCCCGGAGTCTATGCGGCAGGCGACGTCACCGATGACATTTACCGCCAGGCCGTCACCGCCGCCGGCATGGGCTGCATGGCCGCCCTTGAGGCAGAGCGCTGGCTGGCAGAAGCCGGCAGCCATGCCGAAGCGGCCGAATGAGAAGGCATATGTGACGGCTCATGCCCTTCTCCAACCGTGACAGCAATTTCGACTGGGACAAGCTGCGCATTTTCCATGCGGTGGCCGAGGCCGGATCGTTCACCCATGCCGGCCACGAACTGGGCCTGTCCCAGTCCGCCGTCAGCCGCCAGATCTCGGCGCTTGAGTCGGAACTCGCCGTCACCCTGTTCCACCGTCATGCCCGCGGCCTGATCCTCACCGAGCAGGGCGAGATGCTGTACCGCACCGCCCACGACGTGTTCACCAAGCTCGCCGCCGCGCGCGCGCGCCTGACCGACAGCCGGGACAAACCGTCGGGAGACCTGCGCGTGTCTACCACTGTCGGCCTCGGCACCATCTGGCTCACCCCGCGCCTGCGCGAATTTACCGAGCTCTACCCGCAAATCCGCGTCGAGCTGCTGCTCACCGACGAGGAACTTGACCTCGGCATGCGCGAGGCTGACGTGGCCATTCGCCTGCGCCGCCCGACGCAACCCGACCTCGTCCAGCGCAAGCTGTTCACCGTGCACAACCACGCCTATGCCTCGGCAGACTATGTCCACAATCACGGGCTGCCCCAGTCGGCGGACGAACTCGACAACCACAAGATCCTGGCCTTCGGTCCGGTGCCCAGCTTCCTCGACGACCTGAGCTGGCTGGAAAGGTTTGGCCGCGCACCCGGCGACCCGCCACGCGAAAGCGCCTTCCGCATCAATTCGATCTACGGCCTGCGCCGCGCCGTCGAGGCGGGCCTCGGCATCGGGGTACTGCCGGACTACATAGTCGGCGACGACTCCAAGCTCATCCGCTTGCAACTCGCCGAGGAAGGCCCGGCAATCGACACCTACTTCGTCTATCCGGAAGAGATGCGGAACTCCAAGCGCATTGCCGTCTTCCGCGATTTCGTGGTGTCGAAGGCCCGCCAGTGGAAGTTCTGAAACCACAAACCTGACTCGCACGTCAACCAACCTGTCGACCGGCTGCCTCAATTCGCGCCACTTGAACGTTATGCAGTCATTGCATAACCCGCATACCGAATTCCCGTGTTGCTCAAACTGTCCGGTTTGTGGAACGATAGCTTTGTCAGCGGCTGTTACTCCCTCAGTTACTTCCTGGCCGTTGGCCTGGGAAATTGAGGTTCTCGCAGAGGCAACAAGGCGAAAAACCGCAGTTTTCCGGGCGCCTGACGATCCTGAAGGGCCGGACGCATTCTCCACCCGGGCGTCCGGCCCATTTCATTGGGCCAGACTCTGACGTTAACGTAAGAATTGACGTTACCGGAACAGCTTGTCGCCCAGGCTTTCCATTCCTGCATAAAGACTGGCCACCTGCTCGCCATAACCATTGTAGATCACCGTCGGGATCTTCTCGCCGGTTTCGAGCACGCGCTCTTCTGCCTGGCTCCAGCGCGGGTGCGCCACGGCCGGGTTCACATTGGCCCAGAAGCCATACTCGCTCGGCCCCAGCGTCTCCCAGAAGCTCTTCGGCCGCTCGGACATGAACGTGATCTTGTTGATCGACTTGATCGACTTGAAGCCGTACTTCCACGGCAGGTGCAGCCTGATCGGTGCGCCCATCGACTTCGCCACCGGCTTTCCATAGGCGCCCGTCACCATGAACGCGAGGTCGTTCATCGCCTCGTCCATGGTCAGCCCTTCCGCATAGGGCCACGGATACCCCGCGCCAAACAGCGGCGGTTTCTGCTCCGGTGCGATGTCAGGATCAAAGAACGTCTCGAACTTCACGAACTTTGCGTTGGAGTTGGGCTTGGCAAGCGCCACCAGATCCTTCAGCGGAAAGCCGCTCCACGGCACGGTCATCGACCAGGCTTCCACGCAGCGGTGCCTGTAGACGCGCTCTTCAAGCTGCATCTTCTTGAGCATCTCGTCGAAGCCAATCTTGAACGGCTTCTCCACCTCGCCATCGAAGGCAATTTCCCACGGGCGGATCTTCAGCGCTTCAGCCGCCTGCGAAATCCGCTTCGACGTGCCGAACTCATAGAAATTGTTGTAGGTCGTGTTCACCTCTTCCGGGGTGACGGGCCGGCCGGCATCCTTGTACATCTCGTTGACCGGCACAGGGTAAAGCCCCGCGGACGGGTCTTCCGCGGCGCGTCCCGGGCGAATGCCCGCTGCAAGCCCGATCCCGGCAAAACCTGCCGCGGCTATGAACTTGCGGCGATTGAAGAATACGTGTTCCGGCGTTGCCCGGTTTTCCGGGATCTGCCAGCCGTGGATGGTCTTGATGAGCATGCCTTGCGCTCCTGTTTCTGCACGATCGGCGGCCAGAGCCGCCAGGCCCCCCGGCCCGATGTATGTGCAGTCAAGCTAGAGGCGGCAGGCGCAAATTCCAAATCACGCCTTCGTCAAACCTTCGCGATCAGTGCGCCGGTTCCAGCGTCATCGAGGACACGCCAAGGGCGGCGTTCACGCCGGTCTGTACCTGCACGCTCAATGGCTGCAGGGTGATGTTGCTGCCGCCCACGAGCGCATTTGCGCCCGCGCCCACCACCGCACTGAGCTCGGCTGAAGCCCCGCCATACTGACCGGCCAGCGCACCGTCTTCCACCACGCCGGGGGCGAACACGCCCCAGATCATGTAGGCGTCTCCGGTGATGCCGACATCAAGGCCATACTTGCGGATGACGCCGGTATAGTATTCCTCCCGGCCCGCAGTGGAGAGATAGATGCACTCCATGTCGCGCGACGAGGTGATGATCAGCCCGATGCCGCCCTGCACCTTGCACTCCAGCGTACCGATGTTGACA
Organism: uncultured Anderseniella sp.; assembly: GCA_964648175.1. Classification (GTDB taxonomy): domain Bacteria; phylum Pseudomonadota; class Alphaproteobacteria; order Rhizobiales; family Aestuariivirgaceae; genus Anderseniella. The sequence continues at coordinate 20,149 of CAZYKZ010000011.1, read as the reverse complement.
CCGGCGCTTTGCGCCTGGGCAACGGACATTGGTGCGGCCACAAGCGCGGCCACGGCGAATAAAAGGCTTGCGAGTTTATTGGTCATGGCAGGTCAACGCTGTTGTTTGTGCGGGGTTCCGGCGGAAGCCTCCATGAAGCCCCCGCCGGAACCCGGCTCGAATCGCCGTCCCGGGCTATCGCACCTTCCGATAGCGCGCCGGCGCACCTCTTACCAATGACATTTCTGCAATGCTTTCAAGCGACCGGCGCGTGTGATCGCTGGCCGCAGCAACAAAAACGCCGCGCAACCATTCCGGCTACGCGGCGTGCAATTCGATTGCGTTTCTTACTTTGCGACGCTACTGCGTCGAGCCTTCGCACTCAACACACGGTTCCTTGCGGGGCATTGGGTCTGGCGTCGGTCCGAAGCCAACCAGTTCCGGAATCTGGTTGCGCGGATCGTCTTCGCGGTGACGGCGCATCAGGCTCTTGTTGTCGCTGCCGAAGTAGAACTTCACGCCGCCGAACACGGTCGCATAGTCGTTCTCGCCGAACTGGGCTTCAACGAACAGCGACATCGGCAGCGATTCCGACACCTGCCATTCGCCACCCGCCGCAAAGGCGTTCATGTCGAGGAAGCGGCGGAAGCCGACGTGCACCCGGAAGTCTTCCGTCGCGTACATGGCAAGGTTCACCGAGGCAAAGAACTCGCTGCCGTTGCTGTCGGAGTCTTCGAGGCCTGCCCAGGCCTCGACCGAGAAGTTGTTCAGGTAAAACTCGGCTTCCGGACCGACGCGCCAGATGTCATTGCTGCTGAGGGTCGGGTTCTCGATGCTGGTGTACATGGCGTGCACGCCGAACAGATAGCTGGACGGATCGCGCATGAACAGGTGCGCTGCGCCACCGGCAAATGTGTTGTCGTCCAGGCTGCCCGCGGCGCCATCGACCTGCAGGCCCAGCATGCAGCCCAGCGGCAGCGACAGCGAACCGGCGCCATGGAAGCGCGAACCATCGATGTCGATCACCGGATTGGCATTCGCGATCTGAACGTCCTGATCGATGAACCCGGCTGCCCCTTCAAGCTTGCCGTTGAACCCGGAGACGGCCTGCACGCACCCGGTATCCAGGTCGGCGGCCTGCGCCTGACCCGTGAAAGCGAACAACGCAGCCAGGCTGACGGCTGCGGCCAGTGACTTCTTCATGACGACCCCTGCAAGAATCTTGTTTACGTTGGGCGAGAAATTACGGGCACGGAACGTCCGTCGTCAATCATTGCGTGATGCTCGTCCGCAAATTTCCCGTGACTGTTGCATTAATGTCACAGGGTTAGGGAATGCCGTTATCTGAGGCTGCCGCAGAACCGCTGGATACGTTCACAGGCGTCTTCCAGTGCCGCGTTCGACGTGGCGTAGGACACCCGGAAGAACGGCTCCAGACCGAACGCCGCACCATGCACCGCCGCCACGCCTTCCTGCGCCAGAAGCTCGGTGACAAAGTCCTCGTCATTGCCGATCACCTTGCCCGACGGCGCGGTCTTGCCGATCACGCCCTCGCACGACGGGTACACGTAAAACGCGCCTTCCGGCGTCGGGCACGACAGGCCCTTGGCCTGGTTCAGCATCGACACCACCAGGTCGCGGCGTTCCTTGAACTTCTTGTTGTTCTCGGCAATGAAGTCCTGCGGGCCATTGAGTGCTTCGACCGCCGCCCACTGCGAGATCGACGACGGGTTGGACGTAGACTGCGACTGCAGCTTGCCCATTGCCTTGATCAACTGCACCGGACCTGCCGCATAGCCGATGCGCCAGCCGGTCATCGCATAGGCCTTCGACACGCCGTTCATGGTCAGCGTGCGCTCGTACAGCCCAGGCTCCACCTGCGCCGGGGTGGCAAAGGTGAAGTCGTCATAGACCAGATGTTCGTACATGTCGTCGGTCAGTACCCACACGTGCGGATGGCGCATCAGCACGTCGGTCAGCGCCTTCAGCTCGTCATGGGTATAGGCAGCGCCTGACGGGTTCGATGGCGAGTTGAACACCAGCCACTTGGTCTTCGGCGTGATCGCCGCTTCCAGCTTGTCCGCACGCAGCTTGAAGCCGTCTTCCAGCTTCGTCTCGACGAACACCGGCGTGCCGCCGCACAGCAGCACGATGTCCGGATAGCTCACCCAGTAGGGCGCGGGCACGATCACCTCGTCGCCGGGATTGATCGTCGCCATCAGCGCGTTGAACAGCACCTGCTTGCCGCCGGTGCCGACCGAAACCTGCGCCGGCTCGTACTTCAGGCCATTGTCGCGGGCGAACTTGGCGCAAATCGCCTTCTTCAGCTCCGGAATACCGTCAACCGGCGTGTACTTGGTCTTGCCGTCGCGGATCGCCTTGATCGCGGCTTCCTTGATGTTCTCCGGCGTGTCGAAATCGGGCTCGCCCGCCGACAGGCCGATCACGTCGCGGCCTTCCGCTTTCAGTTCCATCGCCTTGGTCGAAATCGCGATCGTGGCCGATGGCTGAATGCGGTTGAGTGCGTCTGCGATGAAACCCATGGGAACTGCCTCCTTGACATGCCGGTCAGGCATTGCTTTTGCGGGCCTTGCTCTAAACCCGCCACTTTTCTACTGCAAGGGCTAAAGGGCGTTTTGTTTGAGTGGGGAACAGGTTTTGCGGATCAGCATCGCAGGAGCGGGTATTGCCGGGCTGGCATGTGCAATTGCGCTGGCCCGCAACGGCCACGACGTGAGCGTGTACGAGCAGGCCGGCCGCATCGAAGCGGTCGGCGCCGGTCTGCAGCTGGGGCCAAACGCCGTGCGCGCCCTCAAGGCGCTTGGCGCCTGGGACGCGATGGCGCCACAGGCCTGTGCGCCCCAAGCCATCCACGTGCATGATGCAAGGACTGGCGCGACCCGCTCATCACTGCCGCTGGGCAGCCGGTTCGAGGCCCGCTTCGGCGCACCCTACCGCGTTGCCCACCGGGCCGACCTGCTCAAGGCGCTGGCTGAAGCAGCCGCCAGGCTGGACAATGTGCGCATCGTCACTGGCCAGCGGTTGACCGGGCTCGACCTGTCCAACCCTGCCGAACCGCGTCTGAAATTCAATGGCGAGGCAGACCCCTGCGAACTCGCCATCGGCGCAGACGGCGTGCGCTCGGTGATGCGCAAGTCGATTGCACCCGATGTCAGCCCGCGCCAGACCGCAGACGTGCTCTATCGCGCCCTGTCGCCCGCCTCCGCCTTGCCGGCAGGCCTCGACCCGGATGCCGTGCACATGTTCCTCGGCGCAGGCGCCCACGCGGTCGCCTATCTCGTTTCAGGCGGCAAGCGGCTCAACATCGTGGCTTCCGTTGCCGGCGCCGCCCCGGTCGAGGGCTGGAATGCGCTCGCCAGCCGCGAGCAAGTGCTCGCCGCCTTCCCCGGCGCATGCAAGGCTCTGCATGAGCTGCTTTCGGCGCCAACCAGCTGGCTTGCCTGGGCAGCCGCAGACCTGGAGCCCTTCAACGGCTGGTCGAAGGGCCATGCCATTCTTGTAGGCGACGCCGCCCATGCCACCCTGCCCCATCTGGCCCAGGGCGCGGCAATGGCGCTCGAGGACGCGGTGGAACTCGCCGCACAGGTGGGTGACGGCGACGGCATACCCGCTGCGCTGGCCCGCTTCGAGACATCGCGAAAGCCGCGTACCAGCCGCGTCGTGCTGGGCTCGCGCAGCCAGGGCAAGATTTACAAGATGTCCGGCGCGGCCGCCCTCGCCCGCAACCTCGCCATGAAGCTCATGCCGCCCGCCCGGCAGCTCGAGCGGCTTGCCTGGATCTACGAAGGCTGAACCGCAAGCTGCAGTTCGCTGCTGCCATGTCTGCGGGGTGGACTGTTAACCGGCAGTTCACCATGTCCGTTTTCAGCCTTTAAAGCTTTCCCATGGTAATTATTTGTCCGGGGAAATGGTCAGGGCCAGCAGCAGGGAGACGCTGCGCACCGGGCTGACCATGCACTGACACCGGTTCAGGCATTGAACCGGGCTCTGGGGGGAGATGAGACTGCCATGCTTGGCCGGTTTATCAATGACGCACGCGGCAACATTGCCATAATTACGGCTCTTGCAGCCATCCCGCTTTTTGCTGTCGCCGGTGGCGCCGTAGACATGGCCGGACGCAACAGCCTCGAGGCCAGCCTGCAGAAGGCGGTAGATGCTGCCACTCTCGCCGGGGCAGCCTTCGAGGATGATCGCGAACAGAAAATTCGCAAGATCGTCATGCAGACGCTTGAGACCAATCAATCCAAGCTTGCCGGCAAGGTCGATACCAAAAACCTCGATATAAAGGTCAACATCAGTTCCGACGGCGTCATTCAGGTCAGCGCCAGCACCACCTACAAGACTACCTTGACCCGGGTAGTAGGCATCAATGGCTTGGCAGCAAAGGCAATAGCCGAAGCCCGCATGGGCCAGGCCGGCGCCGAGATTGCACTGGTTCTCGACACCACGGGCTCGATGGCAGGCAGCAAGATTGCCACGTTGCAAGAGGCTGCCCGTCAGTTTGTCGACACCGCCTTCCAGCCGAACAGCCTGCGTGCCGACTCGGTCAAGGCCGCCATCGTGCCCTACTCGCAATACGTCAATGTCGGCACGTCCAATCGCAACGCAAGCTGGCTCGACATGCAGCCCAGTTCGAGTGGCGGAGGCAGTGAACATGGAGGTGGCAACCCACCCTGGAGCGGCTGCGTCGGTTCGCGCGAGGCTCCCTGGAATCTGACCGACGGCAACCTGTCCAATGATATCCCGGGTCTGCCAGACGACAGGGTTGGCAGTTGCCCGCGTGCGATCACACCGTTGACGAGTGACCAGAGCCGGTTGAACGCAGAATTCTCTGCCCTGTCCGCAAGCGGCATGACTTACATTCCGGCAGGTTTGATCTGGGGCTGGCGGGTGCTGTCGCCTCAAGCCCCGTTCACGGAAGGTGCGGTCTCCGACCCCACCTCCAACAAGGCAATCAGCAAGCATCTGGTGCTTATGACCGATGGTCAGAACACGCTGCACAAACCGGATGGAGTGCCCGATCACATACCGGGCAACACGTCGGAAGCAAACACAGTCACCTCTGCCTTGTGCGAAAACATCAAGAGCGCCGGCATCACCGTCTTCACCGTTGCATTCCAGGTGAACGACGCAACCACCGAGAACATGCTCCGCGACTGTGCGTCGAACCCCGGCAATTATTATGATGCAGACAACAACTCGCTCTTGCTCACGTCATTCAAGGCAATCGCCGACAAGATCGCAGTAATACGGCTCGCAAAATAGCCCATCAGCACAGCGCAAACTGCCCGCAATGGTAGTAAAAAATTCATCGCACTCCTTTGAGTTTTGATAAGCGCCACTGGGTAAGTTTTCCGCAAACGTAGGAATTACGGGGGACCACCCATGCGGAAAGTTGCAGGCAATTTCCTTGAACGCTTTGGGCGCGATGCGCGCGGCAACGTGGCCATAGTGCTGGCTTTGGCCGCTCTGCCGCTGTTTGGCGCGGCAGGCGCCGCGGTCGACTACGCGGGCCGCTCGCAGGCAGAAGCCAAGCTTCAGGCCGCCATCGATGCCGGCACCCTGGCTGGCGCGGCCAGCACCGAGGCCAATCAGGGCAAGGTGAGACAGGCCGTGCGCCGGTTCGCCAAGGCCAACGGGTCTGACAAGTACCTGAACAACGACGACAAGGTGAAGGTCAAGTTCCTCGATGACGGATCCATCCAGGTCACGGCATCAGGCGACTACCCCACGTCCCTGATGCGCATCGTCGGCTTCAACTCCCTGCCCCTCAAGGCCTTCGCGGAGAGCAAGCGTGCCGAAGCAGGCGCCGAGATATCCCTCGTACTCGACGTGACCGGCTCCATGCAGGGCGCAAAGATCGACGCCCTCAAGGTGGCCGCAGCCGACTTCGTCACCGAAACCACAAAGCCAAACGCCAACAAGCCAGATGCCGTCAGGCTGTCGATCGTGCCGTACAACCAGTACGTCAATGTCGGCATGGCCAACCGCAATGCAAGCTGGATCGACGTGCCCGCCGACTATACTGAAACCAAGTCCGAAACCAAGGATTGGCCGACCTATTCAAACCCCCATAACTGCCGGACCGAATCCACCTCGTGGTGGAACGATGGCGTTCAGCAGTTTGGCACTCGGGAAGTATGCGACTACGACGTCGATAACGTGAACGAGACACGTACATGGACGGAGGAGCATAAGTGGTACGGCTGCGCAGGCTCCCGCGAGTATCCCTGGAACGTCCGCGATGGCCGTCCCAACCTGGATATCCCGGGCCTGCTGAACACCTGGTGTCCGAACGAGATCACCCCGCTCACCAGCGACGCTGCGCAGCTGAAAGGCAACATCGGCGCCCTGAACGCAAGCGGCAACACCTACATCCCCGCGGGCCTTATCTGGGGCTGGCGCACATTGTCGTCGGACGTACCCTACACCGAAGGTCTCAGCTATGCGGACGCCGACGCCAAGGGCGTCACGAAGCACCTTGTCCTGATGACGGATGGCGAGAACGTCACGTCGAAGTCTGCCGGTTCGGGCTACCACGACGGCTGGGACCCTGCCGCCGGCGACTCAACCACCGCCGAACTGTGCACCAACATCAAGGATGCGGGCATCATCATTCACGCCATCGCCTTCGACGTGACCGATGCCAATACCAAGTCGATGCTGCAGGCTTGCGCCTCTGGCACCAACTACTACGACGCTGGCGACTCCACAGCGCTTGCCAGCGCCTTCGATGCCATCGCCGGCAAGATCAACCAGATCGCGCTCAGCAAGTAACTTCCGCTTCCGAAGCGAAGCCCGCAGCCACCGTGCCTGGCGCACGTTGGTTGCCTCTGTTTTGGCCGGTGCGGATCCGTGTCATGGATACGGTCTGTTAAGTGAACCTGTTGCCGGTTTCGCAAGATTCTAGACGTATTTTCATCAGCAGTCGGAGCAAGGCCATCGGCTTTCCGGATCGCCGGAAGGCCATAGCGATACGAAAGGAACGTGCGGCAGCGAAGATACGGGGGACGGGCGGGGGCCCGGCAGAATTGCACTGAAGCATTTTGGATTTCGAACCGCCGGGCGGCGTCCGGCAAGGAGTTCCCTTATGTCGACGGCGTCAATTCGTGGATTTCTTCGAAACCGGGCAGGAAACGTTACCCTCATGGTTGCGCTGGCAGCCGTACCGCTGTTTGGCGCTGCCGGCATCGCCCTGGACACCTACAGGCACATGCAGGCCCAGGCGCGCCTTCAGGCGGCGCTGGATGCAGGCGCGCTGGCCGGCGCTGCAACTGTCAATGCATCCGAAGAAAGCATCAGGCAGGTCATCAAGGAATTTGCCCTGGCCAACGGCATGGACGAGGTGATCGACATCGACAAAGGGTTGAAGATTACCTTCCGCTCCAGTGGCGCAATCCATGTGCGCGCAGATGGCGCCGTGAACACGACGCTGGGCAATGTGCTCGGCATTTCGAAACTGAACATCTCTGCCGAAACCGAGGTCATGGCAGGCCGCAGCGGTGCCGAAGTAGCCCTGGTGCTGGACACAACTGGATCGATGAACAGCGGGGGCAAGATCCAGGCGCTGCGCGACGCAGCCTCCGACTTCGTGAAGATCATCGACAACACCAACGCCAACAGTGCCGAGGGCATGATCCGCGTCTCGCTGGTGCCGTACGCCAGGTATGTCAATGTCGGCACGGCCAACAAGGGCGCGAGCTGGATGGATCCGGTCAATGAATCGGGCGGTAACGTATGGCGCGGCTGCGTCGGGTCTCGCGAGTATCCGAACAACACGATCGACGGCAGCTATAGCGACGGCATCCCGCCCATCATGAACGAAACCTGCGCCCAGCCCGTTGAACCACTCACTGCCGATTCAGCCAAACTCCTGAATCGCATCGGCGGTCTGACCGGAAACGGTATGACCTACATACCCGGCGGGCTTGCCTGGGGCTGGCGAACCCTGTCCGCCGTTCCCCCATTTTCCGAAGGCGCCAGCGCCACCGAGGCTGACCAGAAGCATATCCGCAAGTACGTCGTGCTGATGACCGATGGCGACAACACGGTGCGCAAGCTGCCGGGTAGTCCCGAGCACACCAGCGGCGGCGGAAATGTCACGCAGGCTGCTGACAAGCTGACCCTCGAGCTGTGCGACCAGATAAAAGCCGAGCAGATCACAATTTTCTCTATCGCATTCAAGGTTTCCAGCACCAAAACGCGCAACATGCTGCGCAATTGCGCCACGTCCGCGGACAACTATTACGATGCCGATGACCCGGCCCAGTTGAGCGCCGCCTTCAACGCCATTGGCGCCAAGGTGGCTGCCGTTCGCCTGTCTCGCTAGACGGCAAGAAACGGAAAGCAGGCCGCAACCTGATTGACTTGCATGCGGCTGGTTGCTCAGTGTGCGGCTTCCTGAAATCACGCCAACTGGAAGCCGCCGCCCATGACCCGCCTGCCTGCCATCCTCGAACGCCGCATCGCTGAATCAGGCCCTGTCCGGGTCGGTGTCATTGGCGCCGGCAAGTTCAGTTCCATGTTCCTCAACCAGGTGCCGTTCTCGCCGCACCTGCAGGTCATCGCCATCGCCGACCTCGATGTCGAGCGCGCCCGCAAGGCCTGCCGCAACGTGGGCTGGAGCGAAGACCTGATCGCCGCCACCCGGTTTACCGATGACGGCATGTCGGTGATCTCGGACCCCGCCGTCGAAGTCGTCATGGAAATCACCGGCTCGCCCGCGGCCGGCTGCGCCCACGCACTGGCCGCCGCCCAGCACGGCAAGCACATCGTCATGGTCAACGTCGAGGCAGACGTTCTGGCAGGCTCCGTGCTGGCCGCCGCCCACCGTTCCGCCGGCACCGTCTATTCCATGGCGTCAGGCGACCAGCCAGCACTTGTTTGCGAAATCGTCGACTGGGCGCGTACTTGCGGCCTCGAGGTGGTATGCGCCGGCAAGGGCACCCGCTATCAGCCCGGCTTCCACGACGTGACGCCTGATGGCGTGTGGGACCATTACGGCCTCACCGCCGAACAGGCCGCCGCCGCCGGCATGAACTCGCAGATGTTCAACTCCTTCCTCGACGGCACCAAGTCGGCCATCGAGATGGCGGCCATCGCCAACGCCACCGGCTTGAGCGCCCCCGAGAACGGCCTGCGCTTTCCCGCCGTCGATGTGTACAACCTGCAGAACGTACTCGTGCCGGAAGCTTCCGGCGGCATTCTAGACACTTCCGGCACCGTCGAGGTGATTGCCTCGGAACGCCGCGGCGAGTCCCGCGAAATGCCGAACCACCTGCGCTGGGGCGTCTATGCCGTGTTCAAGGCGCCCAACGAATACGCCCGCGCCTGCTTTGCCCAGTACGGCCTCGTGACGGACCAGTCCGGCTGGTACGCCGCACTCTACCGGCCCTACCACCTGATCGGCCTTGAGCTTGGCGTGTCGGCCAGCAATGCTGTCATCCGCGGTGAGCCCACCGGCACCACCGCCGAATGGCGCGGCGACGTCGTAGCCGTCGCCAAGAAGGACCTGAAGCCCGGCGATCGCCTTGACGGCGAAGGTGGCTACTGCGCGTGGGGCCGGCTGATGCCCGCCGCCAGCTCTCATGCCCGCCGGGCGCTGCCCATCGGCCTGGCCCACGGCGTCGACGTGATCCGCCCGGTCGCGCACGGTTCCGTCATCACCTATGACGACGTCAGCGCCCTACCCGACAACGCCGCCACCCGGTGCCGCCAGGAACTGGAGAAATCCGCCAATTTCTGAGCCAAGCCACTGAAAGCGTTAACCTTTCATTAACCATATCGCCACCGGATTGTCACACAATGACCGTCCGGGCGGCGCGTTTCGGCAAACATTGCGCCCCTTTTCAATGGCACACATCCGTCGCATGAGGGGTTCTCTGGAACCGGGACGACGACATGATGGACTGCCGCCACAAGGATACCGGTGAGCTATATGGCTTCGGCGCCACTGCGCACGGGGCCTCGAATTGCATTCGCCGCCGCACTGCCGGACTGTTGTCGCTTGTCGCGGCCGCGCTGTGCATCGCGCTGGTGATGGTCATCGTCACCGCCCTGCCGGCGGATCCCGCAATTGCCGCGCATGGCCTCGCCGCGCTGATCAACTGAAGACCGGCTACTGCCAGTAGGCCTTGGCCAGGCGCACGTACTCGGGGGTATTGCGCGTCAGCCCCGACGTATTCACGCCCTGGTACCGCGAATGCACCATGGCGTTGATAGACTCGGCCCGCTTCAGCCCTTCCGGATAGCCGTTGAATACGTCGAAGATGCTCTTCTTCTGGGCTTCCGTCTCGATAAGGGCGGCAAAGCTGCGCGGCGCTTCGAACGGGTCGTAGCCGGCACCCACGAAATAGCGGAAGCCGATGCGGTCGGCCTCTTCTTCCTGGGCGCGGGTGTAGCTGTTGAGACTGGTGTCGGCCAGCGCCTTCACGCCGGAACTCAGCCACGACACGCCAAGACCGTCGTCGAACACCCGCTTGCCGAATGCCGTCACGCGGCGGCTCAGCGACTGGCCGTCCTGACCTTTCACCACGTGCAGCGACCGGTTGTGTGCCATTTCGTGCGCCAGCACCATGGCGATCTGCGCCTCGGTGCGAAGCCGCTGAATGATCCCGGTGGTCACGAAGATATGGCCGCCACCCGGGGTGAACGCGTTGGCATGCGGGCTGTCGATCAGGTAGACGCGATAGAACAGGTTGCTGACGCCATGTTCCTTGTTGGCCTGCAACCGGTACACGATGGCATTGAGATAATTCTCCAGTTCGGTATCGCTGGAGCGGGTCATCATGCCGAGTGCACGCTGGGCGAGTTCATCGCCGATGCGCTGCTGCCGGTCCATGTCCGTGCTGGCCGCCGGACGGATGGTCATGTCTTGCGACCGGTCCATGCCCAGCAACGGCGGCTTGTTGCCGGCCTCGTCGAGCAGGCTGTAGTGGCCGCAGGCCGAAAGGCCCAGGCACATCGCCAGTCCAACCGCTGCCCTCGCTGCCAGTTTCATGCTCAAGCCGTCAGTTCCTGATCGCAAGCATGGCCCGGCGTGCGTCCGAACCATCTCGAACCGGAATGATACCGCGCATCATCAGCAGGCTCAACCTGTCAATCGTCCGCACGGCGCAGTTGCCGTGGTGAAAACACATTACTGTGATCTCTGCACAGTGATTATGGAGCAACGCCGGCGAAGCGCGCTATGGTGGTGCGACCGGACAACAGCAGCCAGCAACCAGATGACCAACTCATGCGTTGCCTGACCAACTTGAAGCTCGATCACACAATCGTTCGCCACATGGAGTTCTACCAATGAAGTTCGCTGCCATTGCACTGACCGCCGTGATTGCCACTGCCTCCGCCGTCTCCGTCGCCCATGCGGCAGGGTCCGACACGTCCTCTTCGACGCCCACCTGCAAGAAGGGCTATGTCTATTCGTCATCCAAGAAGAAGTGCGTGAAGCAGACCTCCGAAATCGTGCCTGACCGCTCGCTCAAGGCGCAAGGCTGGGCGCTCGCCCGCGCCGGCCAGTATGAAGCCGCCATCGAACTGTTCCGGCTGGTCGCCGACAAGTCCGACCCCGAAGCCCTCAACGGCCTCGGCTTCTCGCACCGCAAGCTGGGCAAGGTCGAGCAGGGCATCGGCTATTACGCCCGGGCGCTCGAGATCAATCCGGACTACGTGCTCGCCCGCGAATACCTTGGCGAAGGCTACGTGAAGATGGGCCGCATGGACCTCGCCCGTGAGCAGCTTGCCGAAATCGGCAACCGCTGCGGCACCGCGTGCGAGGAATACCTGCTGCTGGCCCAGGCCATCGACACCGGCAAGCCGATCTACTGAACCATCTTCCGATGAAGCTTGTTTTTGCAGCCGCCGCGATCTTCCTGGTCGCGGCGGTCATCGTTCTGGCGGGGCGCGAGCGCATCTGGTTGCTCGCCTTTGGCCCGGCTGATCTGGGCCCGGTCGACTTCTCCACCCTCGCCCTCAAGGAAACGCCCAACCAGTTCCTGATGTGCCCGCCCGGCCGTTGCGCCGCATCGCCCCACGCGCCATCGCCAGTCTTTGCCGTGAGCGAGCAGGACTTGCGCGCCGCCATCATCGGTTCATGGACGGACATGGAGCGCACCACACTCGTTGCCGGAACAGCCGAGGCGGCGTCCGGCGAAATCCGCCTCGTCCAGTATTCGAAGTGGCTCGGCTTCCCCGACACCATATCGGTCCAAACCTACCCGTTGAACGCCAACAGCTCCACACTCGCCGTCTACTCGCGCAGCCAGGTCGGCGAGTCCGATCTAGGTGTCAACCGCCGTCGCATCGAGGCCTGGCTCGCCGCCCTGCCCGTTCCGTCAAACGATTGACGCAATGCCTCCAACTTCAGGCCGAAAAGATCTCTTAATCCTAACAGAGTCTTAACCACGTTCAGCGTAGACTGTCCTGAACTCCCGGCATACGTCCTGCCGGACCTGGATTGAATGGAAATACGGCGATGAAGAACACGATCAGCAGACGCATGTTCCTTGGCGGCGGCAGCGCAGCCACATTGCTTGCCGCGACCACCGGCGCCGCGCGCGCCCAGGAATTCAGCATCGACGCCATCGACAACTGGCTGCGCCGCAACGGGGGCTATTCGCTGAATCCAATCCGCCGCGAAGACGCCACCGGCTCGGTTTCGCCGGCCAATGCAGACCCATATGGAAACCGCAGTGGCCAGCAGCCCATGCCGCCCTCGCAGGCCTACGAGCCGCAGCAGCAAGAGCAGGCCGTCGCCCCGCGCCCGCCGCTGGAAAGCCCCATCGACTTCCCGATCGAACGCGTGCCCGACAGCAAGATCAAGCCGCAGTTCCGCCGTCAGCTGGTCCAGTACAACGGCCCGGAATGGCCCGGCACCATCGTGGTCGACACCAAAAGCCGCCACCTCTATCTGGTGCGCGGCGGCGGCCAGGCCCTGCGCTTCGGCGTCGGCGTCGGGCGCGACGGTTTCCGCTGGCAGGGCGAGGCATATGTGGGACGCAAGGCCCGCTGGCCGCGCTGGACTCCACCGGCCGAAATGGTCGCCCGCGACCCGCACGCAGCCCCCTGGGCCAACGGCATGCCGGGCGGCCCGGACAACCCGCTGGGCGCACGCGCACTCTACCTGTTCGACATGACCGGCAAGGATACGCTCTACCGCATCCACGGCACCAACGACCCGTCCTCCATCGGCAAGGCCATGTCGTCGGGCTGCATCCGCATGCTAAACCAGGACATTGACGAGCTCTACCGCCGGGTCCTCGTCGGCGCCCGCGTCGTCGTGCTCAACCACGGCACCTGACGTCTGATGCTCCGTGCCCCGGATTCATTCCGGGGCCCAGACTGGATCCGGGGACAAGGCCGGGATACGAACTTCTACACGACTACCGGCCTCTTCTTCGGCTTCCGGTTCACCAGCACGATGCCGACGCATACCATCGCGAGCGCGCCGACGAACTCCCACGTGATGGTCTCGCCCAGGATCAGCCAGCCGAACGCCACCCCGAACAGCGGCGTCAGGAAGCCGAACGAGGCCATGTCGGAGGCCGGGTAGATCGCGAGCACCCGGAACCACATCAGGAAGCCAAACGCCACCACCACCAGCACCTGGAACGCGAACATCGCGCCGATGGCCGGCGTGAACTCGCGCACCATCGGACCCGACAGCGCCGCCACCGGCAGCAGGATCGCGCTCGACACTGCAAGCTGGTAAACGAGCTGCATTTCCGGCGATGACTTGGACAGCTTCGTCAGCCGCGCAGTCAGCGCGATGCCCGCCCAGCACATTGCCCCGCCGATGCACATCAGGTCGCCGATGAAGGCCCACTCCGTCGCCGGATGCTCGTTGTGCGCCAGCGCCCAGCCCACCCCGGCGAACGCCAGCCCCAGCCCGGCCGCGCGCATCAGCGTCAGCCGCTCGCCCGGAATGGCGAAATGCGCCACAAGCGCCAGCCAGAACGGCATGGTGTAAAACAGCATCGTGGCCCGCGACACCGAGGTATAGTCGAACGCGGTGAACATCAGCATGAACTCGATGGAGAACAGGCTGCCGCACAGGATGCCCGGCAGCAGGCTGCCGTCGCTCACCGACAACCGCTTTCGCGTCCACCATGCATACAGCAGCACCGGCCCAAGCGCGCAGATCGAGCGCAGGCCCGCTTGCGCAATCGGCGCCAGCCCGGCGTTCACCAGCTTCACCAGCACCTGGTTGATGCCCATCAGCCCGGCAAACAGCACCAGCCAGAAGCCGCCTGCCAGGTCGATCCTGTCCTTGCGTTGAGGCGCGTCGCTCACCGTGTGAATACCCCCACCATCTCCACATGTGCCGAATGAAGGAACTGGTCCACCGGCACCACCCGCTCCAGCCGGAACCCGCCTTCAACCAGCACGCCAGCGTCACGCGCGAATGTGCCCGCATCGCACGACACGCCCACAACAGTCGTCACGCCCGGCGCGCTGACCAGCTCCGCCGCCTGTGCTGCAGCGCCAGCCCGCGGCGGGTCGAACACCACCCCCGTGACGCCCTTCAGTTCTGCCGCCGTCAGCGGATCGCCCATCAGGTCGCGCGCGCGGGCCACCACCGGCTTCATCCCCGGCGCACCGCGCACCGCCGCATCGAGGGCCGTCACGGACGCCTTGTCGGAATCCAGCGCCAGCACCTTCGACTGCCTTGCCAGCCTGAGCGCAAACGTACCCCAGCCGCAAAACAGATCCGCCACAATTGCATGGCCCGCCAGCGCCGGCACCACCAGCGCCGCCAATGCCGCCTCGCCTGCCGCAGTCGCCTGAGCGAAACCACCCGGCGGCGGCGTCACTGTCACCCCGTCAACGTCAAGCAGCGGACGGCGGCGCTCGATCAGCAGGTCGCCAGAGGCGGTCACCCGCGCGAGGTCAAACGCCTCCGCCACTTCGGCCACCTTCACGCGCGCCTCGAGCTCCGGGTCATCGACGCCGATCAACTCGCAGTCGAGCCCGCTGTCCGACGCCAGCACGTGCACCTTGAGCGCCTTGCGCGCACCCACCGCTTTCGCCAGCGCCGCCGCAACGGCGGGTGCAGCCTGCAAGGCCGGAACCAGCACCGGGCATTCCTCCACCTGCACCAGGTCATGACTACGGTGTGCCATGAACCCGGCCCTGCCCTTGTCGACGGTCAGCGTCACGCGCCTGCGGCCCGCCCCGTGCGCATCCACCAGCGCCGCCACATCGACCTCTCCAAGCCCGCGCCGCGCCAGCGCGTCCACAACCAGCTGCCGCTTCCAGGCTGCATAGGGAGCGTGTGCCCAGTGCTGCGTCATGCACCCGCCGCAGCGCCCGAAGTGCCGGCACGCCGGCTCCACCCGGTCCGTCGATGCAGCGACCAGCTTGCGCATCTGCCCGCGCTGGCCATGCACCTCCACCTCTGCGGTCTCGCCCGGCAGCGCATACGGCACATAGATCGTGCCGCCGCGCCCGTCGTCGGCCACGCCCTCGCCGCGCGCACCCATGTGCGAGATCGCCAGCCGTCTCGTGCTCATGCGGCAGCCTCAACGGCAGATGCCTTGCGGCGGCGCTCGGCTCGCGACTCGCGCACGGCGATGAATCCGCCTGCCGCCGCCACGATCGCCGCACCGGCCCACGTCGCTGCCGATGGCACGTCGCCCCACATGAACCACCCGATCAGCGCGCCCCACACCAGCGCCACGTATTCCTGCGGCGCCACCACCGCGGCCGGCGCATTGCGATAGGCGATGCCGACGAGATAATGCGCCGCCCCGCCGATCAGGCCCAGGGCAGCAAACGCCCCCAGATGCACCGGCTCCGGCGTCTTCCACGAGAGCAGCGCCAGCGGCCCGAACACCGCCAGCGACACCACGGTCGTCCAGGTAAACATCCCCGCCACAGTCTCCGTGCGCGACAGCCGCCGCGTATAGGTGATGCCAAGCGCGAAGACGAACGCCGACGCCACGATGATCCCCATCTCCGGCTTGAACGTGTCCGAGCCCGGCTGCACGATCACCAGCATGCCGCCAAAGCCCACCAGCACCGCCAGCCATCGCGCCGGACCCACACGCTCGCCCAGCACCGGCACCGACAGGGCGGTGATGAACAGCGGCGCGGTGAACGCCACCGCAATGCCGTCGGCCAGCGGCACGTACTTCAAGCCCCAGAAGAACAGCGCCAGCGCCGCCGACAGCAGCAATCCGCGCAGGGCGTGCGCCCACGGCCGCGCCGTACGCACTGCCTCGAAGCCGTTCCACCACAGCACCAGCGCCAGCGGAACGAGGCCGAACAGGTAGCGGAAGAACACGATCTGCACCGCCGCGAAACCCTCGCCGCCGCCCCACTTGCCGATGGCGTCGGCAATCGAGAAGGACGCAACCGCGACCCACATGGCCCCAAGGCCCTGCGCTACGGAACCCGCGTCCCGGCTCGTAATGTTGGTTTCACCGCTCATGGCTTTCGCTTGTAGCCTGTGAAGCGAGCTCCGGTCACGCGCCAATCGCTCACCGCCTGCCATGCGCTGCGGGCATGGCCGTGCCGCGAAGCCGTCCTCCCATCATCGGCCCATTTGTGTTTTAGTCGCGCCCCATGACCGAGCAGGCCCTCCCGCACAGTTCCGAAAGAGCCGCGCAGCGCGCGCCCTACGCCATGCTGATCGCCATGGCGGCGATCGGGCCGCTCGCGCTCAACATCTTCATTCCCTCAATGCCCGGCTTGCAGGCAACCTTCGCCAGCTCGCCCGGCGTCGTGCAGCTCACCCTGACCGTGTACCTCGCCGGCCTCGCCCTGTGCCAGCTGCTCTACGGCCCCCTCTCCGACCGCTATGGCCGCCGTCCCATGCTCATCGCCGGCATGGTGCTGTTCGTCGTCGCCAGCGTGGCCTGCGCGCTGTCAACCTCCATCGAGATGCTGATCCTGTCCCGCGGCGTGCAGGCCGTGGGCGGTGCGTCCGGCATGATCCTGTCGCGCGCCATCGTGCGCGACATGTTCTCGCGTGAAAAGTCGGCTTCCGTGCTGGGCTACATCACAATGGCCTGGGTGGTCGCCCCCATGGTCGCGCCCCTCATCGGCGGCATCCTCGACCAGCACTTCTCGTTCCGGGCAAGCTTCTGGCTGCTCGCCATCATCGGGTCCATGGTGCTGCTGGGAGCAATCGCCAGCCTGCCCGAGACCAACCGCAACCTGCAGCCCGATGCCTCGCTGGTCCGCACCCGCGTCTACGGCGAACTGCTGCGCAACCGCGGCTTCCGCGGTTATGCCGCCACCATGACCTTCGGCGCTGCCGTGTTCTTCCTGTATCTTGCCGTCGCCCCGTTCATCATCATCACGGTGCGCGGCCACTCGCCGGTCGAATACGGCATGTGGACCATCGTCGCCGCACTCGGCTACATGGCCGGCAACTTCGCCTCGGGCCGCTTTTCGGAAAACATCGGCAATGACCGGATGATCGGTTATGGCAACTGGCTGACACTGGCAGGCGCCGTCGCCATGCTGGGCCTCGCCGTCGCCGGCTTCCTCCACCCGGCATTCCTGTTCCTGCCGATGGCCGTGTGTGCGTTCGGCAATGGGCTCACCATCCCCAACGCGCTCACCGCCGCCATTTCGGTGGACCCGAGGAACATCGGCTCCGGCGCCGGTCTTGCAGGTTTCATCCAGATGACGATCGGTGCGCTTGCGTCACAGTCGGTGGGATATGCGCAGGGCACCTGGCACCATACCGGCTTCTGGGCGATGGCGTGCTTCGCCATCCTGGCGCTCGTCAGCCACCCCGCCCGCCGCCGGCAGCTTCAGCAATAGGTCTTGTCGCACGGCTCGAAGCGGAACTTCATGGTGTCCCCGCGCCGTTCGATGTCGAAGTCGCGCCCGTCGGTACAGTGCACCCGCGCCTTGATCACCTGGTCGTCGCCTTCGCCCGTAATCTCCTCGGCCACGTAGTACTCAACCTTGCAGAACTGCTCCTTGAGAAGCTGCTGCTCCACCAGTTGCTTCCACACCGGCGTCTGCGCCGATGCCACCGGCGCAATCGCGGCCAGTACGGCGCCTGCAATGAATAGGGCTGTCTTGCGGTTCATGGTGTTGGCGCCTCCAGTGCTGCGTGGCTTTGATCCTCACAGCCTGAAGCATCGCCGCCCCGCCTGCCTTGACAGGGATCAAGCCATTGTCTTTCCAGCTTGATGCAGCAGCCTGTGGCAGCTTAGGCTCCTCGCCATGAGCAAAGATTCGACACCAGCCCCGAATGGCGCCCTCACAATCCGCGTCATCGCCATGCCGGCAGACGCCAATGCCGCCGGCGACGTGTTCGGGGGCTGGGTCATCGCCCAGATGGACCTTGCCGCCGGCATCCGCGCCAGCGAGCGCGCCAGGGGCCGCGTCGTTACTGCCGCCATCAACGCGCTGTCGTTCAAGCTGCCCGTGAAGATCGGCGACACGCTCGAGCTCTACACCCACGTCTCGAAGGTCGGTCGCACCTCCATGACCATCGAGGTCGAGGCCTGGGCCCAGCGCTACCTGACCCACGACAAGGTCAAGGTGACCGACGCCGATTTCGTCATGGTCGCCGTCGACGAACGGGGAACGCCGCGGCCCGTTCCGGCAGAGTAGAACTGTCCGGGTTTGGACCGGGCACGTTGACATTAGGTCATTTTGGGATTTGGATTGGCGGCTTCTGTTGTCATCAGGAAAGCCTGTTCGATGGAAACTCCAGTCCAGATAATCACCCGGATCTATTCCGCCTACGCTCGCCGAGAAATTGAAGCTGGCCTCGACCACTTCCACGACGATGTGTGTTTCGTCTGGAATATCGATAGCCCCGCGCTGCCTGACGGTTCCGTGTGTCATGGCAAGCCAGCCTTCGTGGAACGGCTGCAACAGCTGGCGGCGGACTGGCAGTTTGACCGGTACGAGCTCGTCGATGCCTTCGGCGACGGTGACAGAGCCGCCTCGCGCGTGGCACTTGAAGTCACTAGCCGGCGAACTGGCAAGACCGGCGTCACCGAGCTCGGGCATTTCTGGACGTTCAAGGACGGCAAGGTGTCGAAGCTGATCGAGTTCTTCGACACCGCCAGCATGCTTCAGCTGTCCGGCTGCGTGCTGGCAGCACCTGACTCAACCAGTCAGACAGCCGCCTCAAGCACGTGAAATGATTCAACTTTACCAACCGCTCTTCACGTAGGCATCCCCGACGCCGCGGCGGCGGAATTCACTGCGCCAGTAGTTGGCCTCGTCACGAATGAATGGCCCTTGCACCGCGCACCACCAGCCCGGATTGAAGTTCGGATAGTCGTCTGTGCGCACCACTTCCGCGCCCAGCTGGCGGGCTCGCTTGTTCGCTGCAGAGCGCGACTGGAAGCATCCACCGATGGCGAAGTAGTCGCCGGCAATGCCGTCACTCGCCTGAGCCGGCGCGGCGTTGAATGCTGCAATCCCGGCCAGCACGGCAGCGGCGGCGATGGCTGAAAGAAAAGTCTTGGTCATGGGGGC
Organism: uncultured Anderseniella sp.; assembly: GCA_964648175.1. GTDB lineage: Bacteria > Pseudomonadota > Alphaproteobacteria > Rhizobiales > Aestuariivirgaceae > Anderseniella. The sequence goes on along the minus strand of CAZYKZ010000011.1, from coordinate 694 downwards.
GTCTCCCTTGTTGCCTGTGTTGTCGTTGTTGCGGGCAGTGTCGTGAACTCTGCCTGAACGTCACATGAACGCAAGCGAAAGCATCATGCCCGGATGGAAGTCCAGGCAGTGATGATCTTCACCAGCCCATCCAGCCCGTCGGTCAGTGCCGCTGGTCCGGGCTGCAGGATCAGGGGCGACTTGATCTCGTGCAACTGCCCGTCGCGCACTGCCGGTATGGCGTCCCAGCCCGGCCGCGACGCCACCTTTTCGGCCACGAACTTCTTGCCGCACCACGATCCGATGATGATGTCCGGCGCCGCCGCGATCACCTCGTCTGGCGAGATGATCCTGTCCTTCGCCGCCTGTTGCGTGCGCAGGTGCGCAAAGCAGTCCTCGCCGCCCGCTACCTCGATCAGTTCCGACACCCAGCCGATGCCGGTGATCATCGGCTCGTCCCACTCCTCGAAGTAGACCCGTGGCCGCACCTCCGGCGCCGAAGCCTTCAGCGCCCCGATCCTGCCGCGCCATCCATTGACCAGCGCCGCCGCTTCCTCGCGCGCATCCACCAGCGCGCCCAGCGTGAGCACCATGTCGAAAATGCCGGCCACGTCGCGTTGGTTGAAGCAGTGCACAGCGATGCCGTGCCGGATCAGGTCGGCCACGATGTCCGCCTGCAGGTCTGAGAACGCCAGAACCAGGTCCGGCTTCAACG
>CAZYKZ010000010.1:5397-30313 GCA_964648175.1 uncultured Anderseniella sp. | reverse complement strand
GCACGCCGTGGTGCATCTCGTACTTTTCCTTCAGGCCGCGCAGGATCGACACGGTGTCTTCCACCGTCGGCTCCGACACGAACACCGGCTGGAACCGGCGGGCAAGGGCTGCATCCTTCTCCACGTGCTTGCGGTATTCATCCAGCGTGGTCGCGCCGATGCAATGCAGTTCGCCGCGTGCGAGCGCCGGTTTCAGCAGGTTGGACGCATCCATTGCGCCATCGGCCTTGCCTGCACCCACCAGCGTGTGCATCTCGTCGATGAACAGGATGACACCGCCGGCCGCCGACTGGATCTCCGACAGCACCGACTTGAGCCGCTCCTCGAATTCGCCGCGATACTTCGCACCAGCAATGAGCGCGCCCATGTCGAGCGCCATCAGCTGCTTGTTGCGCAACGACTCCGGCACGTCGCCATTGACGATGCGCAGCGCAAGCCCCTCGGCGATGGCAGTCTTGCCGACGCCCGGCTCGCCGATCAGCACGGGATTGTTCTTGGTGCGCCGCGACAGCACCTGCACCGTGCGGCGGATTTCCTCGTCCCGGCCGATAACCGGGTCAAGCTTGCCGTCGCGCGCAGCCTCGGTCAGGTCGCGGGCAAAGCGCTTCAGCGCGTCATAGCCTTCCTCGGCAGACGCCGTGTCAGCCGTGCGGCCCTTGCGCAGTTCGTCGATGGCCTTGTTGAGACCGGTCGGCGTGACGTTGCCAGCCTTGAGCGCTTCCTGGGCGCCCGACTTCTCGACCGACAGCGCCTGCAGCAGCCGTTCGGCGGTTACGAAGCTGTCGCCGGCCTTGCTGGAAATCTGCTGGGCGGTTTCGAACACGCGCGCGGTTTCGGGGGCCAGATACAGCTTGCCCGCGCCGCCGCCTTCGACCTTCGGAAACTTCGCCAGCCGGGCGGAGTTGTCCGCCATGGCTGCCTTGATGTCGCCGCCGGCAGACTTGATCAGGCCAGCCGCAAGGCCCTGATCGTCATCGAGCAGAACTTTCAGAATGTGCTCGGGAGAGAATTGCTGGTGACCCTCGCGAAGCGCAAGGTTCTGGGCAGATTGAACGAAGCCCTTGGCCCGTTCGGTATACTTTTCGAAATCCATCAGGTTACCTCCTCTTGGCCTGTCCCTTGCCGCAGCCCGCCTGGGCAGCACTGCGTGTGGAACATCCGGTCCTGGATTCATCTGTTTGACAGGGTCCGTCCCCTGCCCGCCGCAGTACCCCTTTCATGAAGCAGGCACCCTCCGGAAGGCGAACGGACAAGACCATTTGTTCCAGATATAGTGTCGCTTCCTTGCGGAACAAGGTCACTGACCTGCATCAAACAGCGCCTGCCGATGACGAGCCCGATCACCATTGCCGCCCTCAACACCTTTCCCGTGAAGGGGCTTTCCGCCTGCCCGCAACAGCAGGTCAGCGTGGAAAACGGCGGGATGTTTCCGCTTGATCGTGCCTGGGCTATCGAGATGGGCGCGCGCAAGTTCGATCCGGCAGACCCGGCATGGCTGCCCAAGGCCGCCTTTGCGCAGCTGATGTCTCACGAAAAGCTCGCCGAGCTTGAAACAGGCTTTGACACCTCTGCCGGCGGCGCTGTGCTGACCATCCGGCGTGCTGGCAAGCAGGTGGCGCGCGGCGATCTTGCCACGCCCATCGGCCGCCAGCTGATCGAACAGTTCATCGCGGGCTTCATGGCGGCCGAGTTGCGCGGATCACCGCGCATCGTGCACGCCCAGGACCACCACTTCGCAGATACCCCGGCGCGGTTCATATCGCTGCTGAACCTCGCTACGGTGCGCGACATCGAACGCGTTGCAGGCCGGCCGGTAGACCCGGCCCGTTTCCGCGCCAACATTCACATCGACGGCGCCGAACCATGGGAAGAGTTCAAGTGGCTGGGCAAGAAGCTGTGTATTGATGGCCAACCCGCCTTTCGCGTCGCGGAGCGGATCACCCGCTGCGCAGCGACCAGCGTCGATCCTGCAACAGCCACGCGCGACATGAACATGCCGCGCCTGCTGGCATCCGCCTTCATGCACGAAGACTGCGGCGTCTACATCTCGGCAATCGCCGGCGTCGAATTGAAAACGGGCCAGGCAATCACCATCGCCTGACCCGTTTCCATAAATCCGTACCAGCTGCCTGTATCAGGCGGCGCTGGCATCTTCCGCTGCGGCTGCATCGTCGCTGCCGCCGCCATCGGCCGCACCGGCGTCTGCCTTCGGCTTGCGGCCGCGGCCACGCCTGCTGCGGCGCGGAGCTTCAGCCTCGGCGTCTGCTTCGCCGCCGGCATCATCACTGGCATCCTCATCAGAAGATGAAGCTGCCGAAGCCGATTCGCGGCGCAAGAAATCAGGCGCCTGGGACTGCCAGCCGGCGTCTCCATCCTCGCCATCCGCGTCGCCATCTTCGGATGTCCGCTGGCGATCGTTCCGGCCGCCGCCGCGCTGCTGCCGGTTGCGGTCGCGGCCATCGCCGCCATCACGCTGCTCGGACTGTTCGCCGCCATTGCCGCCATCGCTGGCGCCGGAAGCTTGCGGCTGATCACCGGCGTCATCGTCCTCGTCGTCGAGGTCGTGCCGGCGCTGCTGGGACTGCTGTTGCTGCTGCTGGTTGTGCTGCTGGTTGAACGCCTGTGCCGCAGCCACGATGCGCAGATAGTGCTCCGCGTGCTGGAAATAGTTCTCGGCGTTCACATTGTCGCCGGACGAGATGGCATCGCGGGCGAGCTGCAAATACTTGTCGGCAATCGTCTGGGCATTGCCGCGGACCTTCACGTCCGGGCCGTTGCTCTCGTAGACGCGGTTGAGCGGGTTGGACTGACGGCCACCTCCGCCGCCTCCACCGCCGCCCCGGTTGCTGCCGCCGCGGCCCCTGGACCTGTTCTTGTTATGCTGTCCTTGTCTCATCCCGAAAAATCACCTGTACGTTCATCCTAGATCCCCATCGACCAGCAGCCCTCGCGGCCACTGGTATCTGACACGGTCCATCGCTGGGGATGCGATGCACCGGCTTGCATGTCACTGCAATGGTCAGCCCCGAAAGCGCCGTTGCGCATGCCCCTTCCATCGAAACAACTTCACGAGCCCAGTTAGTCTGGAAGACAGTCCGGATCTGATGTTGTCTAGCTGGAACGGCGCATCTCTTCTCAAGCGCCTGCGATTCTTCGCCCCTTCGGCCAGTGAACCATGCGGACACGCCGCACTCGATGTCTGACTGGCTCTGCTGCCTGAAAAATAACCCTACCCGGCCGGTATTCCAAGCAATTTCTTGCTTTGCCACAAACATTATGAACGCGCAAAAATCGCACACCTGATGTGGCCGCCGAGATCCCGGACGAAACCGTCTGCAGCAAGCACGAGGCCGCAGCCTTCAGCGATGGCGGCAACCTCGTCATGCTGGCCTGCGCCGAACTCCACGATGACATGGCCACCTTTCGCAAGCAGGCCCGCCGCCTGTGGCAGCAGCGCGCGATAGGCATCGAGCCCGTCCGGACCACCTGACAGGGCAAGGTGCGGATCGTGCTCGCGCACCTCTCGTGACAGCCCCGCAATGTCTGCTTGCGCAATGTAGGGCGGGTTCGACACCACAAGGTCAAACGGCCCTTGAACACCTGTTGCCCAGTCAGCCTCGACAAGCTCCAGCCTGTTCGCCACGCCATTGAGGTGGGCATTGCGGGCGGCAACCGCAAGGGCCTGTGGGCTGCGATCTGTCGCCACGCCTGTAGCGGAAGGAAGCTCCGCCAGCAACGTCACGATGATCGCGCCCGAGCCGGTGCCGATGTCCAGGATGCGCGGCGCCTCAACGCCCACAAGCAACGGCAGCGCAGCATCCACCAGCGTTTCCGTATCGGGCCGGGGGTCGAGAACGGCAGGCGTCACCTCGAAGGCTCGCCCATAGAACTCGCGCCGTCCGAGTATGCGCGACACCGGCTCGCCCGCCTCACGGCGCGCCACCATCGCCTCCAGCAACTCCAGATGCTGCTGCGTCAAGGCAGTCTCCGGATGCGCGATCATGCCGGCGTGCGACAACCCGGTCGCGTGCTCCAGCATCAGCCTCGCGTCCAGCTTCGCCGTTTCACATCCGGCAGCTTCAAGCCGCATGGCAGTGGCGCGCAACATCGAGGCCACTGTATCAGGCGGCATCGGCCTCGCCCTGGGCAGCCAGCAGCTTGGCCTGGTGATCGGCCACCAAGGCATCGATCAGCTCATCAAGCCCTTCACCAGCCATGATCTGGTCGAGCTTGTAGAGCGTCAGGTTGATGCGGTGGTCGCTCACCCGGCCTTGCGGGAAGTTGTAGGTGCGGATGCGCTCCGACCGGTCGCCTGAGCCAACCTGCCCCTTGCGCGCGTCCGCCCGCTCCCGGTCGGCCTTCTGGCGCTCCATGTCGTAAAGCCGCGCCAGCAGCTCCTTCATGGCGCTTGCCCTGTTCTGGTGCTGCGACTTTTCGGAACGCACCACCACCAGTCCGGTGGGAATGTGGGTGATCCGCACCGCGGAGTCGGTCGTGTTGACGTGCTGGCCGCCTGCACCGGATGACCGCATGGTGTCGATGCGAATGTCCTCGTTCTTCACCTCGACGTCGATTTCCTCCGCTTCCGGCAGCACGGCAACCGTGGCGGCCGACGTGTGGATCCGGCCCTGCGCTTCCGTCTCCGGCACCCGCTGCACCCGGTGCACGCCGGATTCGAACTTCAGCTTGGCGTACACGCCGGCGCCCGAGATCGACGCGATGATTTCCTTGTAGCCGCCAAGTTCCGCCTCGCTGGCCGACTGCACTTCCACCTTCCAGCCGTGAAGCTGGGCGTAGCGCTGATACATGCGGAACAGGTCGCCGGCAAACAGCGCCGCCTCGTCTCCGCCTGTGCCCGCGCGGATTTCGACGATCACGCTGCGCTCGTCGGCGGCATCCTTGGGCAGCAGCTGCAGTTTCAGCTCATGTTCGAGGGTCTCGATCCGCTCTTCCAGTTCATCGCGTTCGGCCCTGGCAAGCGCGGCCATCTCGGCATCGCCGGATTGCAGCATCTCCTCGACGCCATCCATCTCCGCCCGCGCTGCCCTGAGTGCGCGTATGGCCTTCACCGCCGGTTCGAGCTCGGCATACTCCTTCGACAGCCGCACGAAGGCATCTCCGGCAACGCCGGAGCCAAGTTCGGCCTCGACGGCGTCGAACTTGTGCAGGATGCGGTCAATCTGTGGATTCTGGTCAAGCAGCATGGCGGCTATGTAGGCTGGCAGCGCCCAAACGTCCAGCCGGAACATGCGAACGGCCCGTCAACACGGGCTGACAGGCCGCTGAACACTTCTGTTGTTGGCGGACTGTAATCAGCCGCCGCGGTTCATCAGTTCGGAGATGTCGAGCTTGCGGTTGACGATGATCTCGCCCGGCGAGCCGAGGCTGCCCAGCTTCTCGCCATCGATTTCGTAGGTCAGCAAGCCACCGTCACGCGCGATGACGACCAGGCCTTCCTGGTTCGGCACCTTGAACCGGTCGCCGGCCATCAGGGTCTCGGTCAGGATCGCCTTGCCCTTGCCATCCTCGATGCGCACCCATACCGGCGCCGTCGCCTGCAGCACCAGGCGCGCGTCGTCATTGTCAGCGCCGAAGATCCGGCCCTGGCCGTCGCTGGCCACCTTCTTGGCAGCCTGCTGCACCGGCTCGCCGGTGGTCGCCGTGGTCATCTTGTCGATGGCGCCTTCGATCTCGCCATTGCTGGCGATCAGCTTGTCCAGCCCGCTCAAGCCATTTGCAGACTCATCCGCCTGCTGGGCCAGCAGCGCGCCGATCGGATCAGCCGCCGGATCGGGAGCCTGGGCAGTCTCGATCGGTTCGGCATCCGGCAAGATGGATTCATCGATCTTCTCGATCGCTTCTACGGCCGTATTGGCGCCGGACTGCGCGACTTGCTGCTGCTGTTCATTCTGCTGAACGTTGTTGGCGATCTGCGGGGAGGCCGTGTTTCCATCCGGAAGCAGCGACCATGCCACGCCGCCGAACAGCATCACGGCAACGGCAACCGACGCAACCACGCCACCGGGGCCAGACGCCATTTCCTTCAACCGCCGCGCCATCGGAAACTCGATGATGCGCGCACTGCCCAGCGGGCGCGGGGTCTTGTTGCCCGGCTGCTTCGGTGCGGAGCTGCGCGGCAGGAGCTGCGCGTAGTGCATCATCATCGGCTGCGGATCGAAGCCCAGATACTCGGCATAGGCGCCGGCCATGCCGATGGCTTCCGACCGGTGCGGCATCCGTGTCAGGTCGCCACGCTCGATGGCATCGAGATGGATCGGGTGCACCCGGATGGCCTGCGCCACGTCGCGCAGGCTGATCTTGCGCCGTTCGCGCTCGCGCTGCAGGAACCATCCGGCTTCACCTGCCGGATCCTGCTTGCCGTCCGGCTTGGGACGGTAATTGTGGAAACTGTGATCAAATCCGCCGTGCGTGTGCTGGTTCATCGCCCGCGTACTCCTGCTCGCGAAACCGGCGCCGCTCAAGGCTTGCCTCTGGGGTGCGGAGCGCATGCCGCCCTGCCCCGTTGCAACTCAAACTGACAACCGGACCTCGTTTGACCGTGCCGCTTGTTTCCACGGCCCGATCAAATCACTCATGACCCGGCATCATGGGCCAACAGGGTTAGCATTTGGTGAATGGTAAAGCGCAGCCAGGAAAAGTGGGCACCGGTTTTCCGTCCGGCTGCGCGAAGACAAGAAAACGCAGCCAGGAAAAGCAGGTCCCCGGCTTGAACGGGGATGGGCACCGGTTTTCCGTCCGGCTGCGCGAAAACAAAAAGCTCCGCTACAATGGAATCCGGTTCTGCCGGGCAAAGCCGACCAGAGCCTCGCGCAGGCTCGGAACATCATCGCTGAGATGATCGCGGATGAACTGACCCGCCTTGCCCGCGTCCAGGTGCAGCAGCATCTGCTTGACCGGGCCAACCGAGGTGGGCGCCATCGAGATGGAGCGGTAACCCAGCGCGATCAGCACCATGGCTTCCAGCGGCCGGCCCGCCATCTCGCCGCACAGGGTAAGCTGCGTCCCGTGCGCATCGCAGCGCTCCCGGATCATGTCCAGCGCCTTCAGCGCCGAGGGCGACAACGCATCATACCGCCCCGCCAGGCGCGGATGCAGCCGGTCGGCGGCGAACATGAACTGCAAGAGGTCGTTTGACCCGACCGAAATGAAATCCGTGTGGGGCAGCAACTGGTCCAGTTCCCAGATCAGCGCCGGCACTTCCATCATCGCGCCCATCCGGATGCTGACCGGCAACTCCTGCCCGCGCGCCGCCAGGAAATCGCGTTCGCGCGCCACCATCTCCCGGGCCTTCACCATTTCCGCCGTCTGCGTGATCATCGGGAACATGATGCTGAGCTGCTTGCCACCCGCCGCCGAAATCAACGCCCTGATCTGCAGGCGCAACAAGGCCGGCCGGTCGAGCGCCATGCGGATGGCCCGCCAGCCGATGGCCGGGTTGGCCTCCTTGATGGCGTTGAGATAGGGCAGCACCTTGTCCGAGCCGATGTCGAGCGTGCGGAAGACGACCGGCCTGTCGCCTGCTTCGTCCATGATCGCCTTGTAGAAGCGCTGCTGCTCGCCAAAGCGCGGAAAGCGGCGGGCAAGCATGAACTGCAGCTCGGTCCGGAACAGGCCGATGCCCTCCGCGCCAGCTTCTTCCAGGTGCGGCACGTCGACCTGCAGCCCCGCATTGATGTTCAGGCTGACCGCCACCCCGTCCAGCGTCACCGCCGGCTTGTCCTTCAGCCTGGCATACTGCTCCTGCCGCTTGGCATAGAGCCGCACCTTTTCGGAATAGACGGCCTGCACCTCCGGAGACGGGCGCAAATGCACGTCGCCGGAGCTGCCGTCGATGATGATCTCCTGGCCATCCTCGACCAGGTCGGAAACGCTATCGACCGAACCGACCGAGGCGAGGCCCATGGCGCGGGCCACGATGGCGACGTGGCTGGTCGACCCGGCACTTTCCAGAACCAGCCCCCTCAGCGAGCCTTGCGGATAGTCCAGAAGCTCCGCCGGCCCCATGGTGCGCGCGACCAGGATCGCGTCCTTCGGCAGCGCGGTGCGCGAGGCGCGTTCCTCCGCCCCGGTCAGGATGCGCAAGAGCCGGTTGGCGAGATCGTCCAGGTCGTGCAGCCGCTCGCGCAGGTAGGGATCGGGCTGGCGGGCAAGCCGGGCGCGCGTGTCCGACTGGACGCGCTCCACGGCGGCCTCCGCCGTCAGGCCCGTCGCGACCGCCTCGCGCAGACGGCGCAACCAGCCCCGGTCGCGGGCGAACATCCGCACCGTTTCGATAATGTCTTCGAAGTCTCCGCCACCAACGCTTGGCGAGCGCTGCGCCAGTTCATCGACCTGTGCCTGGAGCCGGTCAATGCCGGCATCCAGCCGCTCGCGCTCGGCGTCCACGTCCTCGGCAATGAAACTGGTGACGATGACGCGCGGCTCGTGCAGCACCACATGGCCAAGCGCAATGCCGTCGACCAGCGCTTCGCCGGTCAGGTGCAGCGAGCCGGTCAAGGCCGCACCCGAGCCTGCCGGTGACAATACCTCCTGCACGTCCGGCGTGGCGATCACCTCGGCCAGCACCATGGCGACGGTCAGTAGCGCCTCTTCCTCTTCTTCCGTGTAGCTGCGCTGAACCCGGTTCTGCACCACAAGCACGCCCGCCACCACGCCATGACGCAGGATCGGCACGCCAAGGAACGAGGAGTAGATCTCTTCGCCGGTCTCCGGCAGATACTTGAACGCCGGGTGTGACTGGGCGTCGGACAGCGACAACGGCTCGGCCTCGTGCGCGATCACGCCCACCAGGCCTTCACCCACCTTCAGCGTCGACTTGTGAACGGCTTCAGGCTTGAGGCCTTCAGAGGCGAACAGCTCCAGCACATTGCCGGTCGGGCGCATGACATAGATCGAGCACACCTCGGCCACCATGTTGGCCGCGATGAGCGATACGATCCTGTCGAGTCTTGCTTGCGCCGCCTCTGGCCGGGCCATGACCTCGCGCATGCGTCTGAGCAAAACTCGCGGGCCCTGGCCGGTCAAAACCATCAGCTCGCTGCCTTACCCTGAGTGTTTTCGAAACTGCGGCTTCATGCTGGCGTCCACCTTCTGCCGGTCTCAGGCCTTGTCCAGGTCATAGGCGGAATGCAGCGCCCGCACTGCCAGTTCGGTATAGGCCTCGTCGATCAGGACCGAGATCTTGATTTCCGAGGTGGTGATCGCCTGGATGTTGATGCCCTTGTCGGCAAGCGTCTTGAACATCCGCGAGGCCACGCCCGCATGGCTGCGCATGCCGATGCCGATCACGGAAATCTTCGCCACGCCCGGCGATGCCTCGATCTCGGCAAAGCCGATGTCCTTCTTGGCTTCTTCCAGCACTGCAATCGCCCGGTCGATGTCCTTGTTCGCCACGGTGAAGGTGATGTTGGCCGTCTCGCCATCGGCGGACACGTTCTGCACGATCATGTCGACGCTGACGTTTGCTGCGGCCAGCGGACCGAAGATCGCTGCCGATACGCCCGGCTTGTCCTTCACCCGGCGCACCGAAATCTTGGCTTCGTCGCGCGAATAGGCGATGCCGCTGACAACCTGTTGTTCCACGATGTTCTCCTCGTCACAAACAAGGGTTCCGGGGCCGGACCCGTCCTCGCCGTTCTGGTTCGGCGAATCCGGGCTTTCAAAGCTCGAGCGCACCTGCAACGGCACCTTGTATACCATGGCCAGTTCAACCGAGCGCGTCTGCAGCACCTTGGCGCCCAGCGAGGCAAGCTCCAGCATCTCTTCATAGGAAATTCGGCTGGTCTTGCGCGCCTTCGGCTCGATGCGCGGGTCGGTCGTGTAGACGCCGTCCACATCCGTATAAATGTCGCAACGCGCATTGAGTGCGGCCGCCAGCGCGACCGCGCTGGTGTCGGACCCGCCACGGCCAAGCGTGGTAATGCGGCCGTCTTCCGAAATGCCCTGGAAGCCCGCCATCACGGCCACTTCGCCCTGCTCGAAGTTGGCGATCATCTGGTCGCATTCGACCTCGAGAATGCGGGCGGAGCCGTGCGCATCGCTGGTCTTCATCGGCACCTGCCAGCCGGCCCAAGAGCGCGCCTTGTAGCCCATGGCCTGCAGCACGATGGCCAGCAAACCCGACGTGATCTGCTCGCCCGACGCCACCACCGAGTCGTATTCGCGCCAGTCCAGCCTGGCGAGGTTGTTGCCGCCCGTTGCGGCTGCCTCGTTCACCCAGCCGACCAGCCGGTCCGTCGTGCCCGACATCGCCGACACCACGACCGCCACCTGGTGGCCTGCATCCACCTCACGCGCCACGTGACGCGCAACGTTGCGGATGCGCTCCACGTCGGCCACCGAAGTGCCGCCGAATTTCATGACCAGACGGCCCACTGCTATCCCTGCCTTCCAAAGCAACAGCGCGCGAGCCCTGCACGTGGCCGGTTCGCGCGACGCTGTTTAGTTCATCTGCCGAAACAAATCTGATCGGAGAACGTTGTCGGGCACCTCATACAGGCAAATGCGGCAAAAACGCAATATTGACCTTGCTGCTATTTACACGCGTTCGCACCTCGGATAGCCCAGAACCCATGAACCAGACCGCACAAGACATCGCCCGGCGCACCTCGGTGGACCCTGCAGAGGTCGAGCGCTTTTCTGCGCTTGCCGCAGAGTGGTGGAACCCGAACGGCAAGTTCGCCGTGCTGCACAAGTTCAACCCGGTCCGGCTCGACTATATCCGTGAACAGGTGACTGCGCGCCTGCGCATCGATCCCAACCAGCGCGAACCGTTCAAGGGCCTGCGCTTCCTCGACATCGGCTGCGGCGGCGGCCTCTTGTCCGAGCCGATGGCGCGGCTTGGGGCGGACGTTGTCGCCGTCGACCCGTCGGAAAAGAACATCAAGACAGCCTCGGTGCACGCAGCCGAGCAGGGCCTCGCGATCGACTACCGCGCCTCCACGGCCGAGGATCTGGCAGCGGCCGGCGAACAGTTCGACGTGATCCTCAACATGGAGGTGATCGAGCACGTCGCGGACCCGGCGCAATTCGCCGCCACTTGTGCCGGCATGCTCAAGCCCGGCGGGCTGATGTTCGTCGCCACGCTCAACCGCACGCTCAAGGCCTTCGGCCTCGCCATCATCGGCGCGGAATACGTGCTTGGCTGGCTGCCCAAGGGCACCCACCAGTGGGAAAAGTTCATCACGCCGGACGAACTGAAGTCATGGCTGGCGGCGGCGGACTGCCCGGTGGTTGAAACCTCCGGCGTCACCTACTCGCCCCTGTCCAACACCTGGCGCAAGGCGGCGGATACTGACGTGAACTACATGGTGGTTTGCCAGAAGGCGAAGTGAAGCGTCAGCGTATTATCGCAGCGCGATCAGCATCACCCCGGCCATGACCAGCACAACGCCGAGCCAGTTGGCCATGCTCAACCGCTCCCCCAGGAACAGCACGCCGAACACCGCCACCATCACGACCGACAGCTTGTCGACTGGCGCGACGCGGGCGGCATCGCCAAGCTTCAGGGCGCGGAAATAGCACAACCATGACGCTCCCGTCGCCAGCGCCGACAGGCCGAGGAATATCCACGTCCGGGCGGGCACGGTGAAAGGGCTTTGCCATGCCCCCGTCGCCAGCACGATCAAGCCGAGCAGCGGCAGGATGATGGCGACGCGGATCAGGGTAGCGAAATCGGAATTGACCTGCTCGACACCGACCTTTGCGAATATGGCGGTCAGCGCGGCAAACACGGCAGCGAGCAGCGCCCACAATTGCCAGGTTGCAGCCATCGCCTAGTTCGCCTCGTCCGGCAGCTTCGGCAGCGGCAGAATGTCGATGCCTTCCTCGTGCAGTTCCACCGCATCCTCAAGCGTTGCCTCGCCATAGATGCCGCGCGGGTCTTTCTCGCCGTAGTGAATGCGCCGCGCTTCCTCGGCAAATCGGTCGCCCACATAGTCGGCATTGGTCTCGACATGCTCGCGCAGCTTGCGCACCATCTCCATCATCTCACGGACCTTCGGATCGGCGGGCGCATGCAGCGCCTTGACCGGCTCGGCGTCAGCCTTGCGGTTCGACTTCACCGGCACGCCCGGCGTCATCAGCGCTTTCTGCACCTTTGCCGACCCGCACACCGGGCAATCGACCAACCCGCGCCTGACCTGCTTGTCAAACGCGTCCGAACTGGCGAACCAGCCGTCGAACTCGTGCTCCTTGTCGCATATGAGCGAGTAGCGGATCATTCGGCGGCGTCCCTTGCAGCCGCACTACCCGCCAGCACAACGTCACGGTCATGCGTCAGTGACGGTACCTGCCCGCGCGCTTCGGCCACGCGCCTTGTGTCGATCTCGGCCATGACGATGGCTTCCGGTTCCTCGCCGGCATCGGCCAGCACATCGCCCCACGGCGCCACGATCAGCGAATGGCCATAGGTCTTGCGCCCGTCATCATGGGTGCCGCACTGCGCCGGCGCAAACACGAAACACCCCGTTTCGATGGCGCGCGCGCGCAGCAGCACGTGCCAGTGCGCCCGCCCCGTCGGCACGGTGAATGCCGCCGGTACCGAGATGAAGCTGCAGCCTGCCTTGGCGAGCATCCGGTAGAGGTAGGCAAAGCGCATGTCGTAGCAGATCGTCATCCCGAGACGTCCCCACGGCAGATCAGCAGTCACCGCCTCGCGTCCCGCCTCGAACGTGCTGCTTTCGCGATAGGTTTCACCGTTCGGCAGGTTCACGTCGAACATGTGGATCTTGTTGTAGCGCGCCATCACCTTGCCGTCCGGCCCGAACAGGATCGACCGGTTGGCCAGCTTGCCGCCGCCCGCCTGCACGCCCAATGAGCCTGCCAGCAGGTGCTTGCCGGTTTCCTTCGCCAGCGCGGCAAACCGCGCCGCGTTGATGCAGTCCTCCTCCGCCTGCACCGCAGCCGCCACGGCTTCGCGCGGGCGGTTGATGATGTTGGTCATCTCCGGCGTCATGATCAGGTCGGCACCGTTGGCTGCCGCCTCGCGCACCAGCGCTTCCACCCGGTCCGCGTTGACGGCGGGGTCCTTGCGCGCGCTCATCTGGATGCAGGCGGCCTTGAAGACGGAATGTTCGCTCATGACAGGCTCCAGTCTAACACCATTGCGGTTAAGCGTCCGCCAACAGCGGGTCCAGCTTTCCGGCGCGGTCCAGCGCGTGCAGGTCGTCGCACCCGCCCACATGGGTCTCGCCGATGAAGATCTGCGGAACGGTGCGCCGCCCGCCGGCGCGCGCCGTCATCTCGGCCCGCTTGCCCGGCGCATAGGTCACGTCGATCTCGTCGTACTGGACGCCCTTCTTGGACAGCAGTGCCTTGGCCGCATGGCAGTAGGGACACAGGCCGGTCGTATAGATGGTCACAGGCTTCATGATGCCTTGCACTCCGGGAAATAGCTCGAACGCGAGCCCGATATATGATCTCAAGCCCCGCCGCTGACAAGCGCGAACACGAGAACGTCAACCTCCGCCGCCCCCGCCTTCAGCAGTGCTCGCGCACATTCGCTGGCGGTCGCGCCAGAGGTCAGCACGTCATCGACCAGCACCACCTTGCGCCCCATCACCTCCGCCGTGCGATGCCGCGATACTGAAAACGCGCCCTTCACATTCCGGTTCCGCTCGGACTGTCCGAGCCCCACCTGGGCGCGCGTCCGGCGCACACGCACCGCCAGGTCTGGCACGAGCCGGCGGCCTGAGAGCTTCGCCACTTGCGCCGCCAGCAGCGCTGACTGGTTGTACCGTCTTGACCACAGCCGCCAGCGGTGCAGCGGCACTGGCGCAACAATGTCGGCCTCTTCCAGAAGCCCGCGGCCGGCATGCACCATCATCCGCGCCATGGCGGGCGCAACCTCGTGCCGGTCGCGATACTTGAGCGCATGCACCAGCCGTTGCGAAGCCTCGTTGAACACCGCCGCGCCCCGTGCCCGGTTCCAGCCCGGCGGATGCTCGACCGCCCTTGCCGATACCGCCCCCGGCCCGGCATCGTGCGCCATCGGCGTGCCGTAGACATCGCACACCGGACCGGCGACAAGCTCCAGTCCGGCCCAGCATTGAGGGCACAGTCCGCCAGGTGCTGCAACCCGCGTACCGCAGGCATGACAGGTCAGCGGCACCAGCAGGTCGGCCAGTCCGCTGCCGATCCACCGGCCCGCTGCGAAAATCTGTTGCAAGTGAGACGGCATGAAATCTGACCTTGGGGAATACGTCTGCAGCATCGCGCCGCCAGCGCCCACTTGCAAGATGCTGCATTGAGGGCCTAAGTCAGCGCGATGACCACCTCCGCACCAGCCCTGTTCGATCAGCAAAGCCTCGTCCGCAATCTGCTCAAGGCGCAACAGCACGGCCATCTGCCTGCCTTCTGGGAGGAGCTCGCCTGCGATGAACTGGCCGACCGGCTGCGCCTCATCAAGCGCTCCTTTGCGCACGTCGGCATCATCTCATTCGCCGCCGGGCAACTGGAATCCGCAATCCGTCCATCCCTTGCAACTGGAGCAAGCATCACCCGCCTGCCGGTGCTTGCGCCCGGCCAGCTGTTCCTCGAAGATCCCCAGCTTGACCCGGAAAGCTTCGACTGCCTGCTGGTTGCCTCGACGCTTGAGTGGGTCAACGACCTGCCCGGCACCCTCGCCCGGCTGCGCATGGCCCTCAAGCCTGATGGCGTGCTGCTTGCGGCAATGCTCGGTGGAGAGACCTTGCACGAACTGCGCCACGCCTGGCTTCAGGCCGAGTCCGCCTTGAGCAGCGGCGCATCGCCCCGGGTCGCCCCGTTCGTGGATGTACGTGATGCAGGAGGCCTCTTGCAGCGCGCCGGTCTGGCCCTGCCGGTCGTCGATACGGACCGGCTCACCGTACGCTATGCAAGCGCATTGGCGCTGATGCGCGAGCTGAAGTCGGCAGGCCTCGCCAATGCCCTCGTGGACCGCCGCCGCGGCTTCACCCCGCCTGCCCTGATGGCGGCCGCCAGTGCGGCCTATGAAGCGGCAAATGCCGATGCCGATGGCCGGGTGCGCGCCACCTTCCAGATGCTCTACCTGACCGGCTGGGCGCCGCACGAAAGCCAGCAGCAGCCACTGCGCCCGGGCTCTGCGAAGATGAGCCTCGCTGACGCCCTGAAGGTCACTGAAACGAAATTGCGCCGGGACTGATCCGCCCGGACTACATGCCGGTGAGCGTACCGCCGATCACCACCAGCGTGGTCATGATGGCCGCCAGCATGCCCACCGCAAGCATGGTGTAGTCCCGCATCACCGGGCGGCGGACATCTGCCTGCGCCCTGGTTTCGATCCTTGAAGACTTCATCGTTCAACGTCCCCGTTACTCAACTGACCCGTTTTGCTATGCGCCTGCCGTTAACGCGGCAGATCGTCATGTTGGGACGTGTACGGGGCCGTGCGGTCTTTCAGACCAGGTCGATGAGGTGCGCGATCAGCGGCTCATCGGCAGGCGGCATGGGAAACTCGCGCAACCGGTTGGGCTTCACCCAGCGCAGTCCGCTGTGCTCATGACCCCTGACTTCTCCCTTCCAGCGCCTGCACACATAAAGCGGCATCAGCAGGTGGAAGTCGTCATAGGCATGACTGGCGAACGTCAGCGGCGCCAGGCAAGCCTCGGTCACATCGATGCCCAGTTCCTCCTTCAGCTCGCGAATGAGCGCGGCTTCAGGCTGCTCCCCGGGCTCAACCTTGCCACCGGGAAACTCCCACAGTCCGGCAAGATTTTTGCCCTCGGGCCGCTGGGCGATCAGGATTCTTCCATCCGCATCGACCAGCGCGCAGGCAACGACGAGAACGAGTTTCTTTCCGTTCATGTCCGCGAACCACCATGGGGCCAGAAAGTTAACAGGGCGGGTAAAGTTCTAGGGGTTCCAGTCGTACCCTGAGCGTTTTGTACATTCAGGGTTACCAAAACCCCAACCGGGCATCAGCTTCGATACGACCCGTTAATATCGATGTAGGCATGCGTCAGGTCGCAGGTCCACACGGTCGCGCGGCCCTTGCCCACGCCGACATCGGTCTCGATGTCGATGTTCTGGCCCTTCATGTGGCCGATGACCTGGGATTCGTCGTAGCCGGGGTGAATGCCGCCCTTCGAGGTAATCAGCACCCCGCCAATCTTGACCTTGAGCTTGTCGCGCTCGGCCTTCTCGCCGGACTTGCCCACCGCCATCACGATGCGCCCCCAGTTGGCATCCTCGCCCGCAATGGCCGTCTTGACCAGCGGTGAGTTGGCAATGGCCAGGCCGATGCGCCGGGCAGCGCCATCATCCTCGGCGCCAGTCACGGTGATGGAGATGAACTTGCTGGCGCCCTCGCCATCCTTGACGATCTGGTGCGCCAGGTCCTGGAGCACCTCATCCAGCGCCTTGCGGAAGCCCTTCAGCTTGGCATCGTCAATCGAGCGCAGCCCCTTCGCCTCGTTGCCCGCCTTGCCCGTCGCGCACAGCAGCAGCGTGTCGGAGGTTGAGGTATCGCCGTCGACGGTGATCGAATTGAAGCTGCGGTCGCAGCTGTCTGAAAGCAGCTTCTGCAGGATGCCCTTGGGAAGTGCCGCATCGGTGAACACGAAGCCCAGCGTGGTCGCCATGTCGGGCGCAATCATGCCCGAGCCCTTCGCAATGCCGTTGATGGTAACCGTCTTGCCGCCCAGCTTTGCCGTGGCCGTGGCCAGCTTCGGAAACGTGTCCGTGGTCATGATTGCCCTGGCCGCAGCCATCCAGTTGCCGGCCGTCGCGGCGGCTGTCATTGCGTCCATCCGCGAAGCGATCGGTGCCGGATCAAGGTTCATGCCGATCACGCCTGTCGATGCCACGAAAACCTCCTGCGCCGTTGCGCCGGTGGCCCTGGCTGCCGCTTTCACCGTCTCCGCGACAGCCTTCTCGCCAGCCTTGCCGGTAAACGCGTTGGCGTTGCCCGCATTGACCACGATCGCGCGCGCCTTGCCGCCTTTCAGGTTTTCGCGGCACAGGTCGACCGGTGCAGAGCACGTCTTGGACCGCGTCAAAACGCCAGCAATCGTGCTGCCCTTGTCGAGCACGCACAGCAGCAGGTCGTCACGGCCCTTGTAGCGCGTACCGGTTTCTGCGGTCGCCAGCCTGACCCCCGCAATTTCCGGCAAGTCAGCAAAGCTTGCGGGGGCAAGCGGAGAAACAGGAAGTGCCTTGGCCATGCTGGTGTCCCCTGCAATTGGCGGGTGAAAGTCTGCCGGCGCAAACGCACCGGCCATGCCGTGGGCCGCACCTTGCCGCCAATGGCAGGCGCCCGGCAAGAGGCATTTTGACCACCGCGCGCCGAAACGAAACCGGCCCCGGAGCAAGGCTCGCGGGGCCGGATCAATCTCATGAACGGGCAATGTCGGTCTACTGGGCGCTGCCCTTGTCAGACTTGCCGCCAGTGGTCTGCGGCGTGGCCGGCGCAACCGCGCCCTTGCTCTGTGCCTGCAGTGCCTCGCGCTTCTTCGCGGCTTCTTCCTGAAGTTTCTTCAGGTCTTCGTCCAGCACCTCGATCTTGCCGGCCAGGCGCAGTTCGATGACCTTGTCCTGCACGGCCTTGCGCAGCAGCACCAGCCGGATCGGATCCTTCACACGCTCGAACGGCTGTGCGCCGCCTTCCTGGATGTCCTCCAGCTTGATGATGTGCCAGCCGAAGTCGGTCTTCACCGGGCCGGAAACCTCGCCCTTCTTCAGCGAGAACACGGCCTTGGAAAATTCCGGCACCATTTCAGCTTCCGTGAAGAAACCGAGATCGCCGCCATAATCACGCGAACCGTCGAGCGAAACCTGCTTGGCGACGTCCTCGAACTTCTCGCCATTGTTCAGCCGCTCGACGACCGCCTTGGCGTCTTCCTCGGAATTCACCAGGATGTGCCGCGCGCGGGCGCGCTTCTCGGTCGTGACCTTGGAGGCTTCCTTCTCATAAGCCTCCCTGACCTGCTCCTCGGTTACCGACGGGGAAAGCTTGTTGGTGAAGTAGGCGTCGCGCAGTGACTTTGCCTGGTAGAACTTCAGCCGGTACTTGTACTCGTCGCTTTCGGTGATGTTCTCCTTGAGCGCTTCCTGCGCCAGCAGGTGCCGCTCGATGAGGTATTCCACCACAAACGCGAAGCGCAGGTTGGCCGGGATCTGTTCAAGCTGCGGACGCAGGTCATCGGAAGCCAGTTCGACCTCCTTCACCGTGATGTTGTAGCCGTTCACCTTGGCGATGACCTTGTCAGCACCTTCCTGGGCAATCGCCGAGGTGCTGATCAGCGCAAGCGCCACGGCCGCAACTGCGTATTTCAATCTGTTCGTCGTCATTCCTGGCACACCAACCTCGAATGCTGCCTGTTGAAGCGCCGGCGGCTGCTGGCAGCTGCAGCACGGCCGGTCTTCCGGAACGGGCTAATGCCCGGAAAATCAGGCGACAATAAGCCAAATCCGGACGCTTTGGCGCGACCTCATCGGTTGAGGCCGCCAACCGAGGGCGCACATTGCTCATATTTGCAGGTTTCGTTCAAGGGCGAGAACCATGTCGAGTCCGGACTTTGGACGGACAATATGAGCCTTAAGCCAGCTTGAAACGCCGTTTTGAGGCCATTACCTGCTGTCGGAGCCGGTACGGCGGCGTTGTCGCATCCACCAAGCCGGTACATTTTTTTCGAATGCGTTGCTGTTTTGCCACAGTTATTGCGGCTGATGCGCAACTTGACTAAACAGTACGCCAACTGCCGGGTCCAGCGGGTTTGCCCCTTCCCGGCGCCAAGCAGACCTCAACGCCGGTTTCCAGCCGGCATACATTGCAAGAACTCCAGGTATTCAAGGACGTCAGATGTTCGGACTGGGCTCCATCGCCGCCAAGGTTTTTGGCTCGTCAAACGACCGGAAGGTCAAGAAGTATCGCGCCCGGGTGGACGCCATCAACGCTCTTGAGCCGGAGATCTCGGCGCTCAGCGACGAGGCACTGCGCGCACGCACCGATGAATTCCGCAAGCAGTACGCCGAAGGCGCCACCATCGACGACCTGCTCGTGCCGGCTTTCGCCACCGTCCGCGAGGCATCGAAGCGCGCCCTGGGCTTGCGCCACTTCGACGTGCAGCTCATCGGCGGCATGGTGCTCAACGACAACGCCATCGCCGAGATGCGAACCGGCGAAGGCAAGACCCTTGTCGCCACCCTGCCGGTCTATCTCAATGCGCTGTCCGGCAAGTCCGTGCACGTGGTCACCGTGAACGACTACCTCGCCCGCCGAGACGCGGAGTGGATGGGCAAGGTCTACGGTTTCCTCGGATTGACCACCGGCGTGATCGTGCACGGTCTCGATGACAACCAGCGGCGGGCGCAATATGCCTGCGACGTGACCTATGCCACCAACAACGAACTTGGCTTCGACTACCTGCGCGACAACATGAAGTTCCATCTCGAGGAGATGGTGCAGCGCGGCCACCACTTCGCCATCGTCGACGAGGTCGACTCGATCCTGATCGACGAGGCCCGCACGCCCCTTATCATTTCCGGTGCGATCGAGGACCGGTCCGAGCTGTACAACCAGATCAATGCCCTGATCCCGCAGCTGGGCGAGGAAGACTACGAACTGGACGAAAAGAACCGGTCGGTGGTCCTCACCGAGGCTGGCAACGAGAAGATCGAACAGTTGCTGGCCCAGAGCGGGCTGATGAAGGAAGGCTCGCTTTACGACGTCGAGAACGTCACGCTGGTCCACCATGTGAACCAGGCCCTGCGCGCCCACAAGCTGTTCCAGCGAGACCGCGACTACATCGTCAAGGATGGCGACGTCGTCATCATCGACGAGTTCACCGGCCGCATGATGCCGGGCCGGCGTTACTCCGAAGGCCAGCACCAGGCGCTTGAGGCCAAGGAACACGTCCGCATCCAGCCCGAGAACCAGACGCTCGCATCGATCACCTTCCAGAACTACTTCCGCCTCTACGAAAAGCTGGCCGGCATGACCGGCACCGCCGCGACCGAGGCCGAAGAGTTCATGGACATCTACAAGCTGGACGTGGTCGAGATTCCGACCAACGTGCCGGTCAAGCGCATCGACGAGGACGATGAGGTCTACCGCACCGTGCGCGAGAAGTTCGCGGCCATCGTCGAAGCCATCAAGGATGCGCAAGGACGCGGCCAGCCGGTGCTGGTCGGCACCACCTCGATCGAAAAATCCGAATTGCTGTCCGCTCACCTCAAGGAGCTTGGCATACCCCACAACGTGCTGAACGCCCGCTACCACGAGCAGGAAGCCCAGATCATCGCCCAGGCCGGCGTGCCGGGTGCGGTCACCATCGCCACCAACATGGCAGGCCGTGGCACCGACATCCAGCTCGGCGGCAATGCCGACATGCGCATCGCCAACGAACTGGCAGACATGCCCGAGGGCAAGAAGCGCGAAGACGCCGAAGCGAAGATCCGCGCCGAGATCGCCGAAGCCAAGCAGAAGGCGCTCGATGCGGGCGGCCTGTTCGTCATCGCCACCGAACGCCATGAAAGCCGGCGTATCGACAACCAGCTGCGCGGCCGCTCCGGCCGCCAGGGCGACCCGGGCCGGTCCCGCTTCTACCTGTCGCTGGAAGACGACCTGATGCGAATTTTCGGCTCAGAGCGCATGGACTCCATGCTGCAGAAGCTGGGCCTCGAAGAAGGCGAGGCCATCGTCCACCCGTGGATCAACAAGGCGCTCGAGAAGGCCCAGCAGAAGGTCGAGGCCCGCAACTTCGACGCACGCAAGAACATCCTCAAGTTCGACGACGTGATGAACGACCAGCGCAAGGTCATCTTCGAACAGCGCATCGGCATCATGAAGGGCGAAGAGGTGGCCGAAACCATCGAGGACATGCGCCACGAGGTCATCGACACCACCGTCGAAGCCCACATTCCGCCCAACGCCTACCCCGAGCAGTGGCGCTCCGCCGAATTGCGCGAGAAGCTGCGCGAGGTGGTGGCCATCGACTTCCCCGTCGAGGACTGGGCCGCCGAAGAAGGCATCGCCGATGAGGAAATCCGCGAACGCATCACCGAGGCCGCCAACAATCTCTACGGCCAGAAGCGCGAGAAGTACGGCGCCGAGATCATGGGGTACGTCGAGAAGGAAATCCTTCTGCGCACCCTCGACCAGCTCTGGCGCGAGCACATCGTCACGCTCGAACACCTGCGTCAGGCCGTGGCGCTGCGCGGGTACGGCCAGCGCGACCCGCTCAACGAATACAAGTCGGAAGGCTTTGCCCTGTTCGAACAGATGGTCGGACGCCTGCGCGAACTGGTCACTGGTCAGCTCATGCGCGTCGAAATCAGCCAGAACCCGCAGGAGATCTTCGGCGAAGAGGATGAGCTGCCACCGATGCACGTGGAGCACTTCGACGCGCAAGGCCACGAACTGCCGTCCGAAGACTTCGATCCCGACAACCCGGCCACCTGGGGTGACGTGGGGCGCAACCAGCTGTGCCCGTGCGGCTCCGGCAAGAAGTTCAAGCACTGCCACGGCGCCTACGTCTGACCGTTTCCGCCGCCTGATTGAATGACGTACCGCACCGCGCGCACTTTGCGCCGGTCTGCTACCGCTATTTGTTTGCCGTTAAGTCATTTGTGGCATAGGTTTTGCTCGCTCCCCGTTCACCTGATCTAGATGACCCGGAGAAAGACGCATGACCAGCGCCCTGAACCGCCGACTGATGCTTTCCGGCTTCGTAGCCGCGGGCCTGTCCACCACGCTTGTGCCGATTGAGGCGCACGCCGCTACGGCGAAGAAGAAAAAGAAGCGCACGGCTGCCGCAGCGCGCAGCAACTATGCTCCGATGCCGCGCACCCTGCTCGAGAATGGCCAGCCGCTGCATGTGGTTGTCTCGATCAACGAGCAGAAAGCCCACGTCTACGCCGGTACCGAGTTGATCGGTTCATCGCGCATATCCTCCGGCAAGCCGGGTCACGATACGCCGCAGGGCATCTTCACCGTGATGGAAAAGCGCCGCCATCACCGGTCCAACATCTACTCCAACGCGCCGATGCCCTACATGCAGCGGCTCACCTGGTCGGGCATTGCTTTGCATGAGGGCCATGTGCCCGACCATCCCGCTTCCCATGGCTGCGTCCGGCTGCCGCGCGAGTTTGCCGCCGACCTGTTCTCGATGACCACCCGCAACCGCCACGTCATCATTGCCGGCGACATGCCCCAGGTTCACGCCGTCTCCAGTGACCGGCTGTTCCAGCCCCGGCTTCAGGAAACCGCCAGCCTCGATCCTGCATCAGGCACCGCCGAAGCTTCCGGCAGCACGATGCCCTTGCGCATCTACCTCACCCGCCACACCGGAAAGCACCGGTTGGAGCGGGTCCAGCACATGCTGTCTCGGCTTGGTCATTACGACGGGCCGGAGGATGGCCAGATGGGCCGCAAGACCTGGCGCGCACTGGTCGACTTTCAGCTTTCCGCCGGCCTCAAGCCCACGGGCGTGATAAAGGGCGCTACCCTCCCCGTGCTTGAGGCTGCGTTCGGGATCGAAGAAACCCCCGCCGGCCATCTCTATGTCCGCCAGGGTCAGGAGCCGGTGTTCGACATGCCGGTGCAGATCGACCAGGCCCATGTGCCACTCGGCACTCACCTGTTTTCCATTGGCGAAACCGGCGATCCCGCCCGCATGGCCGAATGGGTCTCACTGACACTGGAAGGCAACGCTCTTGGCGGCACCGGCGACGCACTGGCCGCACTGAACCGCTTCACCATTCCGGACGCCGCGCGCAAGCGGATCGAAACCATGCTGACCCCGCATTCCTCTCTTGCAATCTCGGATGCTGGCCTCGGCACTGAAACCGGCAAGGGCACGGACTTCATCGTCATAACGCGCGACTGGTAGGAATACCGGCTGGCGCGTTTGGCCGCTTGGCAAATCTGTCTGCCGCGTTAACCTCGCGGTTCATGACAACTGACCAGATCATCCTCTTCGCCATCATGGGCAGCGTGCTTGCGCTGCTTGTGTGGGGCCGCATCCGCTACGACCTTGTTGCCTTCTCGGCGCTCGCCATCGCGGTCATACTGGGCGTCGTCGACAAGGACGCCGCATTCGAAGGTTTCGGCCACCCGGCAGTGGTGATCATCGCACTGGTGCTGGTCGTCTCCCGGGCCCTGTCGCAATCCGGCGCCGTCGATCTGCTGACCAGGCGCATCATTTCCGCCAGCCGCGGCATCACCGCCCACATCTCGGTCATGGGTTTCGTTGGCGGCGCCCTGTCGGCCTTCATGAACAATGTCGCGGCCCTGGCGCTGCTGATGCCGGTCGACATGCAGGCAGCCGACAAGGCAAAACGGCCGCGCGCCCAGACGCTGATGCCCTTGTCCTTTGCCACCATCCTGGGCGGCATGATCACATTGATCGGCACGCCCACCAACATCGTCGTAGCCCAGTTCCGCAGTCACGCCACCTACAAGGGTGAAGACATGGGTGCGGCCTACGGCATGTTCGATTTTGCTCCCGTAGGGGTCGCCTGCGCCCTTGCCGGGTTGTTGTTCATCGCGCTGATCGGCTGGCGCTTCACGCCGGTCGACACCCAGCGCAGCTCATCGGCCAAGGACCTCGAGGACCTCGAGGGGTACGTCATGGAGGTGCAGGTTCCCGAGGGCTCCGAAGCCATCGGCAAGAAGGTGCGCGATCTCTACCAGGTCGCCGACGAGAACGACGTTTACGTTCTCGGGCTCATCCGCCGAGGCGAACGGTTGCCCGGCACCGCCAGCGACGTCGAGATCAGGAAGGGCGACATGCTGGTTCTTGAGGCCACGCCTGCAGCACTGGAGGGGTTCGCCAACGCCGTGAAGCTGTCCTATTCCAGTTCGTCCAAGCATTCCGGCCCGCTGATCGGCGCACTGGCCATGACAGAATGCGTGGTGCCCAAGGACTCCCGCATGGAAGGCCGCTCGGCCCACGACGTGCGCCTGCTCTATCGCCAGCAGACCATGTTGCTGGGCATCGCCCGCCAGGGCAAACCCACCCGTGAACGTATCCGGCGGATGCCGCTGCGGGCCGGCGACGTTCTGCTGCTGATGGGCCCTCGCGATGCCTTGCCCGACGTCATCAACTGGCTTGGATGCATGCCGCTGGCCGGTCGCGATCACGCCGTCATCCAGCGCGACAAGGCCGGCTTCTCCATCGCCATCTTCGCTGCGGCCATCTTGGCGTCCAGTCTCGGTTACGTCTATCTGCCGGTGGCGCTGGCGGCTTGCGTGGCTGCCTACGCGCTTTTGCGCGTGATCACCCTCAACCAGATCTACGATGCGGTAGAATGGCCGGTCATCGTGCTGCTGGCCTCGCTCATCCCAATTGGCGCTGCTATCGAATCGTCCGGCGGCACCCACCTTATTGCCAACGGCATCGTCACGCTGACCGAAGGCTGGCCAGCCTGGGGCGTGCTGTTGTTGCTGATGATCGTCACCATGACCCTGTCTGACGTTCTGAACAATGTCGCCACCGTGCTGGTCGCAGCGCCTGTGGCCATCAGCATCGCCGAAAAGCTCGACGTCAATCCCGATGCCATGCTGATGGGCGTGGCCGTGGCAGCCAGTTGCGCCTTCCTCACCCCGATCGGCCACAAGAACAACACCATCATCATGGGGCCGGGCGGCTACAGGTTCGGCGATTACTGGCCCATGGGCCTGCCGCTGGAAATCATCATCCTTGCCGTCGGCCTTCCGATGATCCTGCTGGTGTGGGGGCTCTGACCTCCGGATTGACGCGCGCTATCCATGCGCATACTCTGTGCGCATGAACAGGCAAGTGATCCGCAAATCGACCAACCTCAGCCTCGACGCCCAGCTCGTCGCTGACGCAAAGGCGTTCGGGCTAAACCTGTCTGAAACCGCCGAGCGCGCCATCGCGGAAGCAGTCCGCGAGGAAAAGGTGCGCCGCTGGAAGGAAGAGAACCGCGAGGC
>CAZYKZ010000010.1:0-5297 GCA_964648175.1 uncultured Anderseniella sp. | reverse complement strand
CCTGTCGGCAACCTGTCGAACTACCGCGACAAGATCATTGCCGCCATGGACATGCTCGTTACCGGCATCTGAAATGCAGGCCCGTACGGGCTTACTGGATCTGCCCCGGTCCCCAGCCACGGATGAGCTGCGGCGCTGCCGGATCGCTGAAGCCTGCCTGCTGCACCTGAACGAATTCCTCCGGCACCGACACATTGTGCGGCAGGAAGACGTAGCGGTAGTCCTTCACGCCGACCACCGGCGGCTGCCTGAACTGCTCGAAATAATCGTAGCCCGCCTTCAGGTCACGCCAGTAGGCCGCATGGGGGCTCGCCGCATAGCGCAGCATGTTGGCGTCGGTCATGCGGAACGGGAAGGCGTGAACCGGAAACTCCTTCTGGCCGTACAGGAAAGCTTCCCGGGCCAGCGAAAACAGCTCCTGCACCTGTTCGTCGTTGATGGCGTAGCACCCGCTCGACGAGCAGCCGCCGTGCACCATCAGGTGCGTGCCGGTGCGCCCGTTGGCCTTGTCGTAGGCATTCGGGTAGCCGATGTTGAATGACAGGTAATACTTCGACTTCGGGTTCATCTGGCGCTGCGACACCATGTAGAAGCCTTCCGGCGCCTGCCGGTCGCCTTCCTTGAACTTCGGCCCCAGCACGCCCGATCGCGAGCAGATCTGGTAGGTGCGGAAGTGCACGAACGGACCGTACTCCTGCTGCAGCCACACCTCCATCTGGTTTTCTTCCTTGAAGATGCGAACCAGCAGGGGCGCGCCAACCTTGAGGTTGTTGGCGGCAAGGTCGGCCATCACCTTCGGCGACAGGGGTTCGAGAGATTTGTCCAGACCGGCGCTGCAAGCGGTCATCACGCTCAATACGCCCGCAAGTCCGGCAGCGGCAAAGCTGCGCCGGTTCAATCTGGCCTGGAAGTTTCCGTTCGAAGTCATGTCCGCACTACCGTTTGGTGCGCCGTACCCTTGAAATGCGGCGCGAGTGTGCGCCAACATCCGCTAACGTTCAATTAACCACGTACGTCTTGCCCGCAACCTTGACGTTCGGCACGCGCCTTTCGCGCTCGAAGGCATCATAGGCCGGCTGCAGCATGGTCCAGAAGGAGTGCCACTTGTCGCCCTTGTGGCGGGCAAGCCTTGCCCCGTCCATGCGGAACGGGAAGGCATGCACGTCAACCTGCTTCTGGCCCGCCTTCAGCGCCGCCTCGACCAGCCGGTACACAACTTCCACCTCGTGATCGCGGATCGCATAGCAGCCCGCCGAGGTACAGCCGCCATGCACCATCAGGAACGAGCCGGTGCGCCCATGGGCCCGGTCATAGCGGTTGGGAAAGCCGAGGTTGAACGACAGGTGATGGCGCGAGTTCGGGTTCAGCTGAGCGCGCGTCACCGTATAGAACCCTTCAGGCGCCTGCTTGTCGCCCTGCTTCAGTTTCGGTCCCAGCCGGCCCGACCAGCGGCAGATGCCGATGCGCCGGGCAAGCTGCCAGCCGCTATCGTCCTTCATCCACAATTCCAGTTCAGACGTCTGCTTGAAGATGCGGATGAACACCGGCATGCCAGCCTTGAGACCACGCGCCTCCAGCTCGCTGAATGCTGCCTGCCTGAACTGCTCCGGGTGCGGCAGCGCAATCCGGTCGGCAATTCGCCGCGTCTCGGGAATATTCATGAAGACCCAGGCGCTGGCAGCCAGAAGCCCTGCAACAAACAGAAATTTTATCGCTCTTTTCATGCCGGTTTCAGTGCGAAAGACCGTGAACCCTGCACAGATTCTCTGCACAAAACGGCAGGTTTGCGGCGGGCAGAAGTCCGTCTACGCACCAAGCGTGCGGCCAATGGCGAGAAACTTGTCGCGCCGCTGCTGGCGGATTTCGGCCGGGCTCATGTGCTTGAACGGCATCAGTGCCGCGGCAATCTCCCGGCCCGCCGTCTCGATCGCCACCTTGCGCGCCCGGTGAGCGCCGCCAACCGGCTCCGGGATTATTTTGTCAATCACGCCAAGCTCTTGCAGGTGCGCCGCCGTGATCCGCATGGCAGTGGCGGCTTCGCTGGCGCGGGCTGAATCGTGCCACAGGATCGATGCCGCGCCTTCCGGCGAGATGACCGAGTAGATCGAATGCTCCAGCATCAGCACCGCGTTGGCGGTCGCGATCGCAACCGCACCGCCGGAGCCGCCCTCCCCGATGATCGTCGCGATGATGGGCGAACCCAGCCCGAGGCAGGAATCCGTAGATCTTGCAATGGCTTCCGCCTGTCCGCGCTCTTCCGCGCCAATGCCGGGATAGGCGCCCGCGGTGTCCACGAAGGTCAGAACCGGAAGCGAGAAACGCTCGGCCAGTTCCATCAGCCGCACCGCCTTGCGGTAGCCTTCAGGCCGCGCCATGCCGAAATTGTGCTTCAGCCTCGATTTGGTGTCGGAGCCCTTCTCCTGACCGATCACCACCACCGGCTCGCCCTGGAACCGGCCGAGGCCACCCATCACGGCTTCGTCCTCGGCGAACTTCCGGTCGCCGGCCAGTGGCGTAAAATCCGTAATGAGTTCAGCGATATAGTCGCGCGTGTGCGGCCTGTCGGGGTGGCGCGCCACCTGGGTTTTCTGCCAGGGGTCCAGATCGGCGTAAAGATCGGCCAGCGACTTCGCCAGCTTGCTTTCCAGCTGCTTGACCTCGTCCGTGATCGAGACGGCCTTGTCGTCGCTGTCGCCGATCGACTTCAGTTCGGCAATCTTGCCCTGAAGTTCTGCAATCCGGGTTTCGAAGTCGAGAAATGTCTGCATTTGCGCTGTGTGCCGCTGACCTGGTGAATTGCCCCGCAAACTGGCGAGACGCCCGGTGCATGTCAACCGGGGAAATCAGCGGGCAAGCGGATGATGGCTTTCAACCACGTCGCGCAATTTCTCGGGCAGCACATGGGTATAGATCTGCGTGGTCGAGATGTCGGCATGGCCCAGCATCTGCTGCACCGCGCGCAGGTCGGCCCCGCCCTGCAGCAGGTGGCTGGCGAAGGCGTGGCGCAGGACGTGCGGCGACACGGCCTCCGCATCCAGTCCCGCCTCGCGTGCGAGATCCTTCAGCATGAGCGCGAAATGCTGGCGGGTCAGGTGCTTTTCCCGCCCTCGCGAGGCGAAAAGGTACTGCCCGGCCGGCAAACCCGCTGGCGGCGCTGCACGCCTCAACTCGCCAAGCCAGCCATCGAGTGCCGCACGTGCAGCCGGCGACAGCGGGACGAGCCGCTCGCGCCCGCCCTTGCCGCGCACGCTGATGAACCGGTCATCACCTGAGACCTGGCCAACGGTCAGCGAAACGAGCTCCGACACCCGCAACCCCGTGGCATAGAGAACCTCGATCAGGCAGGCCATGCGTACGGCCTTCACCCGTGCCTTGCCGCGCGACGCCGCCGCCCGCTCACGGACACAGGCGAGCAGCCGGTCGACCTGGCCCACGCTCAAAACCTTGGGCAGGCCGGCATCGCGCTGCGGTGCCGGGATCGCCGTTGCCGGGTCATCATCCGCCACGCCCTCGGCATAGGCAAACTTGTGCAACTGGCGCACCGCCGACAGCCGCCGGGCAATCGAGGACTTCGCCAGACCTTCGCCATGCATGGCTTCAAGCCACGCGCGGATGTGCTCGCTTCCCGCACCGTCCAGCCTTTCGCCTCGCCCGGCAACGAACGCGGCATAGAGCTCCAGGTCGCGCGCATAGGCAGCCAGCGTGTTGGCTGATGCCCCGCGTTCGGCACTCATCATCTCGAGAAAGCCGGCAATGAGCCGCCGGTCGCCCGGCGCTGCCAATTTGGCATCGTCATGTCTGGTATCAGTTGTCGAAGACCGCATGCGGCAACCGCTTGATCACGTCCTGCTGCGGTGGCGGCGCCGAAGCCAGCCACCACGTCGCGCCATATCCTGCACCAGCCAAGCACAGCATGATTAACAGAAAGCGAAGGCTGTCAGGCATGACGTCGGTCCGGTGTCCGGTGTGGCATGATCGACTCGGGGCGGAGATCTGTCAGTGTGCCGCATAATAACGGTGCTTGCAAAAAACTTTGCCGAGCATCTGGCCAACCTGTAATAAGACTGCCCTGAACCCGTCCCCGAACCCAGCCGACAGACAGCCCGTTTTCGTGTCCAGACAGATCCAGAATGATGAACTTGCCAGTGCCGTGCTGTCGCAGATCGGCAACCGCAGCATCGTGCTGGTCGGGTTGATGGGCGCGGGCAAGACAACCGTTGGACGGCGCCTGGCAGCAAGGCTTGGACTGCCGTTTGCCGATGCCGACCACGAGATCGAGCAGGCCGCGGGCAAGACGATTCCCGAGATCTTCGAGGAACACGGCGAACAGTATTTCCGCGACGGCGAGCGCCGCGTCATCGACAGGATGCTGCAGGAAGAGCCGCGCGTGCTCGCCACCGGCGGCGGCGCCTACATGAACGAGGCAACCCGCGAAGCCATCGCGCGCAACGGCATATCGCTTTGGCTGCGCGCCGATTTCAATCTCCTGATGAAGCGCGTCCGGCGGCGCTCCAACCGGCCGCTGCTCAAGACGGCCGACCCCGATGCCGTGATGCGCAAGCTGATGGACGAGCGTTACCCCGTGTATGCCCATGCAGACATCGTGGTGGACAGCCGTGACGTGCCGCACGACCAGATCGTCCAGAGCTGCCTCGAGGCGCTGGCCAGCTATCTGGACGGCGAAAATGCCGCGGGAGCAGCAAGCGCATGACCGCGTCCAGCAAGAATGCCTCATCCCATGATACCGGCAGGGCCGAGGTCGCGGTGGACCTTGCCGACCGCAGCTACCGGATTTCGATTGGGGAAGGCCTGCTCGCCCACGCTGGCGAGATGATCCGCCCGCTGCTCAAGCGCCCCGTAACCGCGATCATCACCGACGAGAACGTGGCGCGCCATCATCTGGCAACTCTCACTCAAAGCCTCGATGCAGCCGGCATCGCCCACAGCGAACTCATCCTGCCGCCCGGTGAAGGCACCAAGAGCCAGCAACACCTCATGCAGGTGTGTGACTTCATTCTGGGTGCAGGCATCGAGCGCTCTGATGCGGTGATCGCGTTCGGCGGCGGCGTCATTGGCGACCTGGTGGGCTTCGCCGCGGCAATCGTGCGCCGCGGTGTGAACTTCATCCAGATACCCACTTCGCTGCTGGCCCAGGTCGACAGCTCGGTGGGCGGCAAGACCGCCATCAACTCGGTCCATGGAAAAAACCTGATCGGCGCCTTTCACCAGCCCGTCGCAGTGCTGGCCGACATTGCCGTGCTGAACACCCTGCCTGAGCGCGAACTTGCCGCCGGTTA
>CAZYKZ010000009.1:0-31688 GCA_964648175.1 uncultured Anderseniella sp. | reverse complement strand
TTCGCCGGTGGCATGCTTTCGCGGGCATGGCGGGACTTGTCGATGTTCCACTGGCCGAGGAAGCCCATGGCCAGCGTCATCGCGAAGGCGCGCTTCTCCCACTCGTGATGGAATACGGGCTCCTTGTCCTCGTCATGCTCGATGGGGCCGAAGCCGTGCTGGCCGCCGAGGTCCTGTGCGCCGTTCATGTCTTCACCTTTGCCGGGTCGAGCGCAAGGCCTGTTCCGATCATCGAGTTGCGGGTGACGAGGTTTGCAAGGTCTTCCTCGCTCCAGCCATCGGTGCCCTTGGGCCGCTGGGGAATGACGAGGTAGCGGACTTCGGCGGTCGAGTCCCATACCCTCACCGACGTTGTCTCGGGCAGGTAGATGCCGAATTCCTCCAGCACGCCGCGCGGGTCCGACACGGCGCGCGAGCGGTAGGGCGGTGACTTGTACCAGACAGGCGGCAGGCCCAGCACCGGCCACGGGTAACAGGAGCACAAGGTGCACACCACCATGTTGTGGGTGTCCGGCGTGTTCTCCAGCGCCACCATGTGCTCGCCCTGCCGGCCGATGAAGCCGAGGTCGGCGATGGCCGCCGTAGCGTCTTTTCTCAACCAGTCCAGGTAATCCGGGTTGGCCCACGCCTTGGCGACGACCTTCGCACCGTTCCTCGGGCCGACGCGGGTTTCATAGGTCTCGATCAGTTCATCGAGGGCGGCCGGGTCCACGTAGCCCTTTTCCACCAGCAGGCTCTCCAGCGCACGCACCCTGAGGGCGGTTTCGGAGAGTTCGGAATGCTCATGATCATGGTCGTGATCGTGATGGTGGTGGCCGGTGCCGTGATCGTGATCGTCGTGGCCCATGAAGCGGGGTTTCTCCTGTGCTGCGTTGTGGGCATAGTGCCGTTACGCCCTTGCCCAAACAATTCACAATCTCACGAGGATTTACAACATGAGCGGCAAAATGAAGGGGGTGCGCGCCTGCGTGTTCGATGCCTACGGCACGCTGTTCAACGTGCATGCCCCGGTGGCCAGCATGGCCGGCCGGATCGGGCCGCAGGCAGATGCCGTGTCGAAGCTTTGGCGGACCAAGCAGTTGGAATACACGTGGCTGCGCTCGCTGATGCAGGCGCATGCGCCGTTCTGGCAAGTGACCGGTGAGGCGCTGGACTATGCTCTGGCTGCCCACGGCATCGACGATGCCTCCTTGCGCGACGAGCTGATGCAGCTTTACCTGCACCTTGCCGCCTATCCGGATGCGGTGGCCTGCCTGAAGGCGTTGAAGGCGGCCGGTTTCACCACCGGCATCCTGTCCAATGGCTCGCCGGACATGCTGTCGGCTGCGGTTTCGTCGGCCGGGCTCGGCGCCCATCTTGACCATGTGCTGTCAATCGAGGACGTGGGCATCTACAAACCAGACCCGAAGGTCTACCAGCTGGCGGTAGACAGGACCGGCGTGTCCGATGCCTCGGAAATCTGCTTCGTATCGGCCAATACGTGGGATGCGCAGGCCGCCAAGTCATTTGGCTTTCAGGTGGCGAGGATCAACCGCTTCGGCCTGCCTGACGACAACATTCCCGGCCGGCCGGACATGCTGCTCGACAGTCTGGAACAGCTGCCGGGCGTCGTGCGTCAATCTGTGAATTGACGCTATTTACAGAATCGTTAACTCTTGGGGAGCAGACTTTCTGCGGGAGGAAGAGTCACCAACCAGGTGCTCTGACGACCAAAAAGACGGCCAAAAAAGACTTCTGTTACGAGCACCACCTTGCGAACCTGTAGAAAGGTTACGACGATGATCGTGCTCGTTCTGTCCGTCTGCCTCATGGCCGAGGCCAATACCTGCAAGGACGTCCATCTCACCTACTCGGCCGAGTCCGTCACCCCCATGCAATGCATGATGGGTGGTCAGGCCCAGATTGCCCAATGGGTGAACGGCCACCCGCAATGGCAGGTGAAGCGCTGGAAGTGTACGACGGCCACGCAGCTGGCGAAGGACATCTGAGGCTGCTGAAGCTGTTCCGGCTTACTTGATGCTGGCCTTGCCGCCGGAAATCTCGACGGTTTCGCCGCCCGACAGGGCTTCGCGGTCGCCGTTCGGCATGGTCACGAAGCAGCCGCCGGCGCACACGCTGACGCTTTCGCCAGGACCGATGCCGACTTCGGACTGCTGACCGCCTTCGGTCACGGTCACGGTGATGGCGCCGCCATCCTTGTTGGTGATGGTGGCCGCATGGGCAAGGCCTGCGCTCAGGGCGAGGGCGGCTACTGCTGCAAGTACTGACTTCATTTTCATTCCCCGGTCATATGGCGGTGAAAGGACCGCCCGGTTCTGTCTCATGTTGTGCATGTTTTTCGCATGTTCAAGCTGAACGGCGCATGAACGGATCATGCATTTCATGCAGGTTTCGCCGCAGGGCGCTTGCCCTTGCGCGCTTTTTCGATGGCGTCCGCCAGTTTTTCGATGTCCTCGATCTTCAGGTTCACGTCGCGCTGCGGGAACGGAATCGGAATGTTCTCGCGCTCGAACGCCTCGACGATTTCGTAGCGCAGGTTGGTCGCGACCTCCACACCATCCAGCACTTCCGGCACATGGCAGCGCAGCTCAAAATCGAGCGCACTGTCGCCGAAGCCCCTGAACACCACGGATGGCGGCGGCGTCTTCAGCACGCGCGGCTCGCTGCTGGCGATCTCGAGCAGCAGTTCATGCACGCGGCGCGGCTTGACGCCATAGGCCACGCCAATCGGGATCTCGATGCGGCCGCGATGGTTGCGGTGATGCCAGTTGCCCACGGCCGAGTTGATCAGTTCCGAGTTGGGCAGGATCACCGTCTGGC
The DNA here is from genome assembly GCA_964648175.1 of uncultured Anderseniella sp. GTDB lineage: Bacteria > Pseudomonadota > Alphaproteobacteria > Rhizobiales > Aestuariivirgaceae > Anderseniella. Next base: position 28,868 of record CAZYKZ010000009.1, on the reverse strand, counting down.
TCTGGAAGGTCTCGATCTCGGTGGCGCGCACCGAAATCTTGCGCACGAAGCCAGCCGTGTTGCCGGCCACGATCCAGTCGCCCACCTTGAACGGCCGCTCGGCCAGCAGGATCAGGCCGGAGACGAAGTTCGACACGATGTTCTGCAGGCCAAAACCGATACCGAGGGACAGGGCGCCGGCGATGATGGCAAGGCTAGAGAGGTCGAAGCCAGCCGCCGACAGGCCGATTACCGCGGCCAGCGCGATGCCCGTATAGCCGACGATGGTGCGGATGGAGTTGCGCACGCCCGGATCGACGCGGCTTCTGGCCATGACCGTGCCGTCCAGCCAGCGCTGGAACCGTCGTGTGACCAGGAAGCCGACCACGAACACCACCATGCCGAACAGGATGCCGATCAGCGAGATGGAGATGTTGCCAATGCGGATGTCGGTGAGAATCCGGTAGAGCCAGGTCTGGATGTCGAGTTGGTTGAAACCCCACTGCAGCAGGATCAGCGGCAGGCCGATGATGAACACGGCGGCGTAAACGACGAAACTCAGCACCAGGCCAAGCTGGTCGAGCGCGGTGTCGGACAGTGAGAACTTCTGCTTGAGGCGTGTGCCGATGGTGGAGTGGGGGAACACGCCCTCGGCCGCCATAACCTGACCTGCCTGCACGCCGATGAACATGGTGGCCAGGATCGCGCCGGTAACGACCACCTGTGCGGCGGCGAAACGGGCGAGGCCGATATAGCCGGACACAGCGGCTGCGATGATGAAGATGGCGATGAGGAGCAGCGGAATGCGTATCCATGTCGGCCATCCAAGGGCGCGCCCGCTTTCCCGGTCGTGAAACGGCTTGACCAGCGCAATCATCACCAGCACGGCGGAGATCAGCAGGGACGAGATCAGGCTCTTGGCCACGGTGAGGTTGAGCGGTGCGGAGAAGATCTCGTTGCTGCGGCCGATGAAGTAGTCGACCACGTGGATGACAGCCAGCGCGATCAGGAAGGAGACCAGCACGCGGGCGGCCCGGTCGGACACCATGATGAGGCGGCGCTCGGGATCGCCGGGGCTCAGCAGCGCATTGGCGAGGCGCTGGATGAAGAAGATGGCCGCCACCGAGACCAGCAGCGCTTCGGTAAGGTCGCCTGTCTGCGGGGTGAACACGCCGAAATAGTCGAACAGCGAGTAGGCCACGGCCAATGCCGCGGCCATGGCAAGCGACGGGACGGTGGTTGACCAAAAGGCAAGCGACAGGCGGTTGATGTACGAACCTTCGGCCGCAGCCGCGGTGCCCGTCTGGCCGAAGGCGCCGAACATGCGGCGCACGCCGAACCAGGTGGCCAGGCCGACGAACAGCGACAATGCCAGCGCATAGAGCAATTCACTGGTGCGGAACGAGTACATGAACTGCAGCCTGGAGGACAGCTGCTGGCTGGCGCGCATGAACTCATGGCCGAACGCGGAGAACACGTCACGGCCAAGGGCTCCCTCGATGTCGGTACTCTTGAACAGGGTGTTGGTGAACAGGTCGCGGCGCAGGTCGCCAATGCGGTCGATCGCGCGGCTGGCGCGGATCGACAGGCTTTCCGCTTCGCCGAGCAGGGCATTGTTCTGGGCCTTTTCCTCAAGCAGCGCCTTGCGTTCCTCGGTCACAGCCAGGGCTTCGGCGGGCTCGCCTTCCTTTGGCGGATCGCCCAGTGCGGTCAGCCGCGCATTGATCTCGTTGATGCGCGGGCGCAGGGAAACGCCGAAGTCGATGAGAGATTTCGAGAACGCATCGAGATTGATGCGCAGCTTCACCAGTGCCGTGTCGTCCGATGCCTTGTCGTCAATCGAGGACTCGATGGTGGCGATCTGCTGGGCAAGCCCGTCAAGCTTCGCCTTCTGCTCGCTGACGTCCGCCGCGAACGCCACCACTGGCGTGAGCAGCAACAGCAGCACGGCAAGCAGTTTGCGCAAAGGTCTCATCAGTTCAGCGTCCTCACACCCGGCTGGAAAGGCCAATCCGGGCATGTTCCCTCTAGCCGATCAGCGGCCGGAATGGAATCGGATTAGTGGGCCGGCCTGATGAAGGTGCCATTGTTCAGCTCGTTGATCGCCTGGATCAGTTCCTCGCGGGTGTTCATGACGATGGGGCCATGCCATGCCACCGGCTCGCGGATCGGCTTGCCCGTCACCAGCAGAAAGCGCACGCCTTCCGGTCCTGCCTGCACGAATACCTCGTCGCCGGTATCGAAGCGGATGAGCGTGCGGTTGCCGGACAGGTCGCGAATGTTGAGTTCCTCGCCCTGGAACTCCTTTTCCACCCGCACGCCCTCGGGCGCTGAGGCGTACTCGAACTTGCCCGCGCCCTGGAACACGTAGGCGAAGGCCGAGGCGTAGGTGTCAACCGGCAGCCGCTTGGCCTTGAGCGGTGGTACGGTTACATCGAGATAGACCGGATTGGCGGCAATCCCGTCGACCGGTCCGCGCTTGCCCCAGAACTCGCCGACGATGACGCGCACGCGGGTACCGTCATCATCGATGATTTCGGGAATGTCTGCGCCCTGGATGTCCTGGTAGCGTGGCGCGGTCATCTTCAGGCTGGAGGGCAGGTTGGCCCACAGCTGGAAGCCGTGCATCTGGCCCTTGCCGTTGCCGCGCGGCATCTCCTGGTGAAGGATGCCGGAACCGGCGGTCATCCATTGCACCGAGCCGGGGCCGAGCACGCCACGGTTGCCGAGACTGTCGGCGTGCTCGACTTCGCCGTCCAGCACATAGGTGATGGTCTCTATGCCGCGATGCGGGTGCCAGGGAAAACCCTTCTGGTAATGGGCCGGCACGTCGTTGCGGAAATCATCCAGCATCAGGAACGGGTCGCACATGGTCGGGTCTGTAAACCCGAACGCGCGGTGCAGGTGGACGCCGGCCCCTTCCATGGTGGGTTTGGCGAGCGAAGTGGTCTTTACTGGGCGGAACGACATATTGCTTTGACCTGTGCTGAAAAGCGCTGCGGGCACCGAGACATATAGGTAGTCAGCACCAAAACGGAAGGGATGGCCGGTGGTTCCGCCTTCCAATTGCACCAGGTGCAACGGATTGGATTTTTCGGCCATTGACGCGTAATGTTCAGCCAGCGGAGGACTTTCGTGGAACGCAAGCTTGCTGCCATCCTTGCGGCCGACGTTGTCGGCTACTCCAGCCTCATGGCTGCAGATGAGGCCGGTACGCTGTCCGCACTCAAGTCGCACAGGGCGGATGTCTTCGATCCGCTGATCTCCCGGCACGGGGGCCGCGTCGTGAAGCTGATGGGCGACGGGGTGCTGGTGGAGTTCGCCTCGGTCGTCAACGCGGTACAGGCAGCCATTGCGATCCAGACGGCCATTGCCCAGTCAGCCAGCCCGATCCGCCTCAGGATCGGCATCAACCTGGGTGACGTGATGATCGAGGGAGACGACCTCTATGGCGATGGCGTCAATGTCGCTGCGCGGCTGGAGCAAATGGCCGATGCGGGAGGTATCCTGATATCGGACGACATTCACCGCTATTCGGCGGGCAAGGTTGAGGGACAGTTCGAAGAGCTCGGAGAGCGGCAGTTCAAGAACATCGCCAAGCCCGTCCGGGTGTGGCGCTGGCAGGCGGAGCCGACCGATACTACGGCCGGCAAACCTGAAAAGCCCCGGCAGGGCGAACCGCTGAGCCTGCCGGACAAGCCTTCGGTTGCGGTTCTGCCATTCGACAACATGTCCGGCGATCCTGAGCAGGAATATTTTGCCGATGGCGTGGTCGAGGCGCTGACGGCTGCGCTCAGCCGGATCAGGTCGTTCTTCGTGATCGCCCGCAATTCTGCTTTTGCCTACAAGGGGCGTCCGACCAATGTGCGTGACATCGGGCGCGAACTGGGCGTTGGTTACGTGCTGGAAGGCAGCGTGCAGCGGGCCGGTGGGCGGGTGCGCATTACCGTGCAGCTGATCGAGACGGAAACGGGAGCGCACATCTGGGCCGAGAAGTATGATGGCTCGCTGGATGACATCTTCGACCTGCAGGACAGCATTACCGAGCAGGTGGCCGGCGCGTTGCAGCCATCGATCAGGCTTGCCGAGATTGACCGGGTGGGGCGCAAGCGGCCGCAGGATCTTGGCGCCTATGACTACACCATGCGGGCGTTCAAGCATGTCTGGGCGCTGGAAAAGGACGAGACCGCGAAGGGTCTGCGGCTGCTTGACGAGGCCTTGCGGATCGAACCCGACTACCCTCTCGCCCTGGCCCTTGCGGCGTGGTGCCATGCGCAATGTTCGGTCTACAACTGGGTAGTGGATATCGCCGCCAGCAAGAACGAAGCCTTGCGCCTTGCAGAACGGGCAGCGGATATTTCGGCCGACGATCCGCTGATCCTGACGGTTCTGGGCACGGTGCATACCTTCGTGCGGAACTATGGCGCAGCGCGCGTGCTTCTGCAGCGGGCGGTTGCGCTGGATCCCAATTCCGCCTGGGCGTGGAGCCGGCTCGGCTGGCTGGCGACTTACGCAGACCGGCCATCCGAAGCCCGCGAGAATTTCGAGAAATCGCTGCGGCTGAGCCCGCTCGATCCGATGAATTTCAACAATTATGTCGGGCTGGGTTCGGCGTGCCAGGTTGCTGGAGACGACGACGGGGCGGCGGAGATGTTCCTGCGTGCGCTGGATGAGCGGCCCAACGCCTTCTGGATTCACCGCAACCTATCGGCGGCCCTGCTGGGCGCAGGGCGGATCGAGGAAGCCCGCAGGTCGCGGGACGTGCTGCTCAAGGCCTATCCCGAGATGACCGTGAAGCGGTTCAAGGACGCCATGGTGTTCTCTCCTGCCGTCCTGGACAGGATTGGCAGGCAGCTTCTCGATCTTGGAATCCCGGAAGGCTGAGGGTTATTCGGGAACGGCTTCGCCTGAGCCGCCCAGTTCTGCCGGGAAGTCCTTGAGCTTGGGCAGGCCGTCCTTCATGGGCAGCACCGTCTCGGCGTAGTTCACATGCACCACGGGCTCGAACTTCAACGTTGGAATGGTCGCTGCATAGACGTCCACCAGGCCGATCGGCGCATGGTTGGTCAGCACGTGTCCGCCGCACTTGCGGCAGAACTGGCGGTCGCTCAATTCGGACTTCTGGTAATGGGCGAGATAATCTTCGCCCTTCGTGACCTTGACGTTTTCCGGCTTCCAGAGCGTGAAGGCGTTGACCGGGCCAGCAGACCAGGACCGGCAGGAACTGCAATGGCAATATCCCATCGCTTCCGGTGCGCCGGAAACCTCTACCTCGACTTCGCCGCAGAAACACGTTCCCTTGTGTGTGGATGTCATGGCCGTCCATCTCCCGTTGGTTGAAGGCACCCCGGTTGGCTGGACAGTCTTCCCTGAGGCTGGCTCAAAGGCAACGTCGCGGGCCTAGTGGGCGCAGCCACATTGCAACCGGCTTTGGCAAATCAGGTCAGGTATTTCGAGAAAAAGCCAAGGGTTCTTTGCCACGCCAGTTCCGCGGCAGCCTTGTCGTAGCGCGGGGTCGAGTCGTTGTGGAAGCCGTGGTTGGCGCCTTCGTAAATGTAGGCCTCGTAGGTCTTTCCGTGCTGCTTGAGTGCGGCTTCATAGGCCGGCCAGCCGGCATTGATGCGCTCGTCGAGCCCGCCATAGTGGAGCTGTAGCGGCGCCTTGATGCGTGGAACGTCCTCCGCCGCTGCCTGGCGGCCATAGAAGGGCACCGAGGCGTTGAGTTCGGGGTAGGCGACCGCCAGCGCATTGCACACCCCGCCGCCATAGCAAAAGCCGACGCAGCCGACCTTGCCGGTTGAATCCTCGCGTGCCGCGAGGTGCTCGTAGGCAGCGAAGAAGTCGTTCATCAGTTTTTCCGGGTCTACGGTTCTTTGCAGGGCCCGGCCATCGTCGTCGTTGCCGGGGTAACCGCCGACCGAGGAAAGTCCATCCGGCGCCAGCGCCATGTAACCGGCCTTCGCCAGCCTGCGGGCGACGTCCTTGATGTAGGGATTGAGGCCGCGGTTCTCGTGGACCACCAGCACGGCGGGAAGCTTTTCCGCGGCCTTGGTGGGTTTAACCAGATAGGCCTCGACCTCGCCGTGGCCATTGGGCGAGGGATACTTGACGTAGGTCGCCTTGATGTCGGGATCGTTGAACGAGACCTGCTCTGCCAGCGCATAGTTTGGCTTCATCAGGTCGAAAAGCATGGCCGCGGTCATGCCGGCTGCGGCATACTTCGCCGCACGATCGAGGAACTCGCGCTTGGTGATCATGCCATGGGCGTAATGGTCGTAAAGCTCGAGCAGTTCGGGGGCGAAATCCTTCGCGGTGAGGCGGGTCATAGGACGGCTCCTTGCTGATGTCCGGGCGTGGCCACGATTGCAGCCTCACAACATGACGCGGTTGCCTGTCATCAATGTGACCAAACGGAAAACGGTTCCGCCTGTATCCGGCAAATGCAAAAGGGACCGCCCGGCGGGCAGCCCCTTCTGAACAAGTGTTGCGTTGTGACGATTAGCGCTTCGAGAACTGGAAGCTGCGGCGGGCCTTGGCCTTGCCGTACTTCTTGCGCTCGACCACGCGGCTGTCGCGGGTCAGGAAGCCGCCGCGCTTCAGCACCGGGCGCAGGCCCGGCTCGAAGTAGGTCAGCGCCTTGGAGATGCCGTGACGCACGGCACCGGCCTGGCCGGACAGGCCGCCGCCGACAACGGTGCACTCAACGTCGAACTCGTCCTTGCGCTCTGCTGCTTCCAGCGGCTGCTGGATGATCATGCGCAGGGTCGGGCGTGCGAAATAGGTTTCGATCTCGCGGCCATTGACCGTGATCTTGCCGTTGCCGCGCTTGATCCAGACGCGGGCGACGGCGTCCTTGCGCTTGCCGGTCGCGTAGGAGCGGCCGTGCTCGTCGATCTTGGGCTCTGCCGGGGCCGGTGCCGCTTCGGCAACGGTGCCCATGGCGGCGCCAAGGTTTTCCAGGGTGGTGGTTTCTTCAGCCATGTCCATCAACCTCTCAGGGAGTTCTTGGCGTTCATGCCCTTCACGTCGACGACGGTGGGCTGCTGGGCTTCATGCGGATGCTGGCTGCCGCCATAGATGCGCAGGTTGGACATCTGGGCGCGGGTCAGCGGGCCGCCGGGCATCATGCGCTTGACGGCTGCCTCGAGCACGCGCTCGGGGAAACGGCCGTCAAGGATCTTGTCGGCCCTGGCTTCCTTGATGCCGCCGGGGTGACCGGTGTGGCGGTAGTAGGTCTTGGAATTGCGCTTGTTACCGGTCAGCACCACCTTCTCGGCGTTGATGACGATGACATTGTCGCCCATGTCCATGTGGGGGGTGTAAGAAGGCTTGTGCTTGCCGCGCAGGCGGGTGGCGATGAGGGCAGCCAGACGGCCCACAACCAGCCCGTCGGCATCAATCAGCACCCACTTCTTCTCGATCTCGGCGGGCCGAGCGGAATAGGTTTTCATGACCGTTGTCCTGAGTGATTTGATCTGGATGGATAGCGCCTGAGCCACGAGGACCGGCAGACGGCGTCCATTGGCGGCAGGTTCTAGCTGCGGCGGGGCTGCAGGTCAAGGTAAAACTGCAGCCTTGATTTTATAAAAACGTAACGAAAACAGTTATTTAATTATTGTGGTAATATTTTACCTCACGCTCCGCCCATGAAATAGGTGGCCTCCGAGCTGGCAACCAGCCTGCCGTCGGCCTCGGACACAATATCGGTGCGGGCAACCGACAGGGTGCGGCCGTGCTTTATCAAGCGGACCTTCGCCACCAGCGGGCCGGGTTTCGGCTTTCGCAGGAATGAAATGGCCAGATTGGTGGTGACGGCCAGCCGTGCCTGTTCCTTGTGGTGGGCGAGCAGCAGGACATAGATGGCGCAGTCAACCAGCTCCATCATGGTGGGGCCGGAAATGGTGCCGCCGGGGCGCAGATGGCTTTCATCGGCGTCAAGACGCATGTCGAGGGCTTCAGGCTCCAGCGAGAGAACTTCGTACCGCATGCCCCGGCCCAGCGCATTCGGGAACTCCCGCCGAAGAAAGTCGAAAACATCTTCTGCGGTCCACTGCAATGTCATCTTGTTGCCCCTGTCAAAGTGCCGTCGTGCTTCTCATAATGGCCTGTACGGATGCGTCAATGGTACTATCTAAGGCGACTGCGCTGACATAGAATGCACTGCACCATGAAACCAACTCCGGGGATATTCGCTGCTGCAGCAGCTCTTTTGGGCGGCATGATTGCCTGCGCTGCCGGCGTGCAGGCGTTCGCTGTCAAGGACCAGAGCCGGCTGCCGGGGTTGGAGGATGCCGCCAAGCCCGATGGCGGGCTGGGTAATGAGCCGCTTGCACCGCTCGGGCCGCTTTCGCCCAAGGAGGAAGAGGGCATGGGCGCGCCGCCTGCCACCGGCGGTGCCGGACCCTCGGAGCAGCCGCCGGCAACACATGAGGAAAAGTCGGGAGAAGAACCCGAGGGACTGGCGGCGCAGGAGCAGGTGCCGCTGACCGAAGATGCCGCCAAGCGCGCTATCGACGCCTTCATCAAGCTGAAGTCCGCCTATCAGGATACCGACATCGCCGAATACGAGACGCTCGAGCAATTCGTCGCCGAAGCAAAGGAAGGTCCAGCGCTCGAGGCTGACATCAAGAGCTTCGGCTTCCAGTCGGTGGGGGAATGGAACAACACAATAATGTCGGTAAGTTTTGCCTATGCTGCCGTCGCTACCACGCAGGAACAGGAGATCCTGCAGGAGCTCGAGAGCATCCGCAACGATCCTTCACTTGAGGAAGAGCTCAAGAGATCGCTCGTGCAGAGCCTTGAATCCATGCTCCCATCCAGTCAGAACAAGGACGTGGTAAAGAAGTTGAATGAAGACAAGGTCTGGGCCGACAAGCTCAAGATGCTTGCAGACGACGAAGCAGGAGGCAGTGAACATTGACAGCAACGCCCCAACCCGCCACCGCGGCGCCAGCAACAGACGCCGCTGAACCCCTGGTCATCAGCGAGCTGCATGACGGCGGCATCCTGAGAATTACACTCAACCGCGGCGCCAAGCGCAATCCGCTGTCGATGGCGATGATCGACGCCATCATCGCCGACCTGGAGCTGGCTGCGGAAGAGCCCGAGGTGCGGGCGATCATCATTGCGGCGGAAGCACCGGGGTTCTGTGGCGGCCATGACCTCAAGGAAATGACCGCGCATCGCGCCGATGAAGACGGCGGACGGGCGTTCTACGAGGCGCTGTTTGCCCGATGCTCACAGATGATGCAGATGATCGTGCACCATCCCAGGGTCATCATCGCAGAGGTCAACGGGGTTGCCACTGCGGCCGGCTGCCAGCTGGTGGCCGCGTGCGACATGGCCATCGCCGGCACGAATGCCAGCTTCGGCGTCAATGGCATCAACTCCGGGCTGTTCTGTTCGACCCCGATGGTTGCCCTGTCGCGCAATATCGGCCGCAAGCGCGCGATGGAGTTGCTGACGACCGGATCCATGCTGAACGCCCATGAGGCCATGACGCTGGGCCTGCTGAACCGGATCGTGTTCGACAAGGACCTGACCCAGGAGACGATGAAGCTGGCTGCAAAGGTGGCCGCGCGCTCACAGGCCGTGCTGGCGCTCGGCAAGCGTGCGTTCTATCAGCAGATCGAAAAACCGCTCGACGAAGCCTATGCGCTGACCTCGAAGGCGATCGTCGACAACATGATGATGAAGGACGCGAAGGAGGGCATCGGCGCGTTCCTCGAGAAGCGCCAGCCCAAGTGGAGCGACGAGTGAGTTCTTTCAACCATGACAGTTATGACCCGGCCTACATTCGCGGCATTCTGGACAGCGTGAAGACGGTTGCCATCGTCGGGGCTTCGGCCAATGAAGTGCGTCCCTCGTTCTTCGTCACCAAGTACATGATCGACAAGGGCTATACGGTCTATCCGCTCAATCCCGGCATCGCCGGGCAGGAGATTCTCGGCCGGCCCGTCTACGCGTCCCTGGCGGATGTGCCGGAGCCCATCGACATGGTCGACATCTTCCGCAATTCGGAAGCCGCCGCTGGCGTGGTGGACGAGGCGCTGGCGCTTCACCCGCTGCCGAAGGTGATCTGGATGCAACTCACGGTGCGCCATGACGAAGCCGCGGCAAAGGCCGAGGCAGCCGGAATCAAGGTGGTGATGAACCGCTGCCCCAAGATCGAGTACGGCAAGCTGTCGGGCGAATGGAACTGGGTTGGCGGCAACTCCGGCGTACTGTCGTCGAAGAAGCAGTCGATGCATGGTTCCGGCAAGATGCAGTCACTTGGCATCCGCAAGGACTGATGCACCACGCATTGCCGTCGAAAAGCTGCCGGCGGCCTGGTCTAGTTCCGCGACCGCTTGAGCGTGTCGGAGGGGCTTTCCCCGAACAACTGGCGGTAGTTTGCGGCAAAGCGGCCGAGATGAAGGACGCCGTTTTCCATCGCGACACTGGTCACGCTGCGGCCTTCGGGGCCAGCCAGAAGATCGTTGCGGACACGCTCGAGCCGCATGCGCTCTATGGCCTGGCGCGGGCTGTAGCCCCGGTGGCGGCGAAAGGCCACCTGCAGGGAGCGCAGGTTCAGGCCAACTGCGGCCGCAAGTTCGCTCACTGAACAGATCTCGCGCGAATGGGCTTCGATCCAGGCTTCCGCTGCGACGACGTGGCGCTCAAGCGTGCCGCTGGTTCGGGTTTCTTGCGCGCCTGAGTCCGGGCCGGCGAGGGATTGCGCAACCAGTTCGCCAAGCAGGCCAGCCATGGAGGACAGGGTGGAATGATTGGCTGCGAGATAGTTGCTGGTGTCACAGGCATCCACGCAGTAACCAATGAACGACCGCAACTGAGGGCTGGGCCGGGTCAGTTGCCGGTCGAAGCGTGAGGCAGGCTCATCGACAAAGGCGGCAATGCCCACGTATCCGGGGCCGAGTCGGGTTGTGCGTTGTCCTGGCATCGCGATGATGCCTTCCCCCGGTCCGGCTTCAAGTTCCTGGCTGTCCCCTTGCACCTTGATGTTGCCGCGAAGCGGAATGAGTATCCCGCAGGTCTGCGTCTCGCGAAGGGCTATTTCATGGCCGCACGAGTGAACCGATACGAGCCGGAACGTGCCCGCACCGACTGAGGCGGAGTGCAGATATGTGGCTGCAGCCGGGTCGATAAATCGAAAGTCCCTGAAGCCCCTGAACACCGTCTCGCAGTGATGCCGCGCTTCATCTTGCGACGTCAGCCGCTTCAAGCTGTATCTGGAAAGAGATTGTCTGCGGTCAGGCCCGATAGCGCTTTTCATTGCCTTGTTTACCAATCAGGTGGGAAGTCATGACCGCCAGTCTACAGAATTTCTGTATGCGTTCGTATTCCGGATACATTGTTCGCAAACCGGATTGCTGCCGTCGATTAGGGAAAATACTGATGGGCTTGAGCCGAGGGTGCACTGACAGTTTGCCATGAGCGTTGCTGCCGGGGGGAGCAATACACAGGCAACTCGACCCGCAAGCTCTTTCATAACTTGGTGCAAACCTTGCGCCAAATCATGAAGTCAAGGTCCAGCCCTAACCCCGGGGGAACGGAAGCGGGCTGGACCTTGGCGGCTTGATGCAAATTGGCGGTTGCCGCATTTTCCCTTTTAAATTCGTGCACTGATTTCCACAACCGGAAATCGGATTCTGACGCTGCTTCCGGCCCGGCGGCACGCGAGTTGATCGTGCGCAATCCGGTGCAGCCTGAATTGGCCTAGTTTCTGAGCTCGCAAGCACGCCAGAGATCAGGAAGCCATGCCAATGCAACTCGAACACGAGCATACACGCGAGGCAATCCGGGCTCGCCTGAACGCAGAAAACCATCCCAACTACCTGCGTGACTGGGTCTATGGCGGCATAGATGGGGCCATTACGACATTCGCCGTGGTGGCCGGCGTCGTGGGCGCTGGGCTGTCGTCGAAGGTCATCCTGATCCTCGGCGTTGCGAACCTGCTTGCCGACGGGTTGTCCATGGCAGCCAGCAACTATTCCGGGACCAAGACAGAGGTCGACGAGCTTGCCCGCTATCGCGAGATCGAGGAACGCCACATTGACCAGGAACCCGACGGCGAACGTGAGGAAGTGCGGCAGTTGCTGGAATTCAAGGGGCTGTCCGGACAGGCGCTGGAAGACGCGGTCCGCGCCATTACGTCCAACCGGGATACGTGGGTCAACACCATGCTGGCGGAAGAATACGGACTGTCGACAAACCTGCGCTCACCGCTGAAGTCTGGGCTGTCCACTTTTGTCTCCTTCATGGTGTTCGGTCTCATTCCGCTATTGCCCTACATGCTTGGCATGTCTGCCGCCTTCCAGATTTCGCTGGTGACCACCTTCTTTGCGTTCTTTGCGATCGGCAGCATCAAGAGCAGGTGGGCGCTGGCGTCATGGTGGTGGTCGGGAATGGAGACGTTGATGATCGGAGCGGCGGCCTGTGCCATGGCCTATGGCGTGGGCTGGCTTGCCGACCGCATCCTGGCCTAGCCGGCGGCCGCGCCGGTCGCCCGCCGCGTCAACCAGTCCGCCAGCACAGATACCAGCGCATGCACCGCGATGGTGAAGACCGCCAATACGAAGAGGGCGGCGAACATCAGGTCGATCTTCATGCGCCCGTTGGCCAGCAGCATCAGGTAGCCGAGTCCGTTCGACGCACCGACCCATTCGCCGATGACGGCGCCAATGGGGGCGTAGACAGCCGCCAGCTTGAGCCCGGAGCCGAAGGCGGGCAGGGCGGCTGGAACACGGATGCGCCACAGGGTTTCGCGCGCCCGCGCTTGCATGGTGCGGGCCAGGTCGAGATAGCCGGGTTCGGTGCGCTGCAGGCCATCGAGGAAGTTCGAGGTCACCGGGAAGTAGATGATCAGGATGGTCATCACGATCTTCGACCAGATCCCATAGCCAAGCCAAAGCGTGAGCACCGGGGCGAGTGCGAATACCGGCACCGATTGCGAGAATACCATTACCGGCATCAGCAGGCGGCGCGCGGTGGGTGACGACATCAGGTGAAGGGCGGTGGCAAAACCAAGCGCGGACCCGGCAATCAGGCCAAGCACCACTTCGGTCATGGTGACCAGCGCATGGCCGGCAATCAGTTCGCGGGACTCGATGAGGGTATTAAGCACAGCCAAAGGCGCCGGCAGGATGAAGTGCGGCACGCCGGTAAGCGTCACGATGGCCTGCCACAATCCGATGGCGAATGCGGCGGACAGGGCTATCCACAAGGCCTGGTTCATGCGGCGTGCGCCTTGCGAAGGTCCTGCAGGAGCCTTGCCTGCAAGTCCAGCGTGGCGCGCGCGCCGGCAGGTCTCAGCGGTGTCGACGAACCGGCCGGGAATTCGCGCAGGCCTGTTTCGTCGAGGATGGCAATGCGTCCACCCAGACGGGCGGCCTCCGCTGGATCGTGGGTGACCAGCAGCACCGTGCGGTCTTCAAGCAAGCTGAAGGCAAGCTCCTGCATCTCTGCCCGGGTGCGGGCATCCAGCGCCGAGAACGGTTCGTCAAGGAACACGAAGGGCTTGTCTTCCATCAGCGTGCGGGCAAGGGCGGCGCGCTGGCGCATGCCGCCCGAAAGTTCGCGCGGAAACTTGTGACTGTGGGGTCCCAGACCGGCGGCGGATATGAGCCGGCCGGCACGGGCAAGGTCGGGCGTCTCGCCGCGAAGCCGTGCGCCCAGCGTCACGTTGCCGGTGACGTCCAGCCAGGGCATCAGCAAATCCTGCTGGGCCATGTAGGCGACACGGCCATCCAGCGGGCTGCCGTCACCGCTCTCGATACGGCCGTCAAACTCGCCATGGGTCTCAAGTCCGGCGAGTAATCGCAGCAGCGTCGACTTGCCGACGCCCGACGGCCCCAGCAGGCAGGTCCACGCACCGGGTTCGAGGACGAAGTCTATGTCCTCGAACAGGCGCTGGCCTTCGTAGCTGAAGCTGCCGGTGATGCGGATCATGCCGGTTGCCTCATTCACCGGCGGTAACGTCGATGGCGATCTTGCTGACCGGGTTGACGGACGGCACCAGGCCTGCCTCGTTCAGGAAGGTTTCCATGCGCTTGTAGCGGCCGGCATCGAAGGCGGCCGGGCGCAATGCAAAGCGCGGCAACGTGTCGGCCCAGGCGCGCTTGTTGAGTTCGTCCTGCAATTCCTTCGAGGTGGCGGAGAAGATCTCCCAGCTCTCCTGCGGATGATTGACGATGTACTGGGTGGCAAGCTCGGTTGCGGCCAGGAACCGGGCAATCATGTCCTTGTTCATGGAGTTGGTGTTGGCCACGTAGATCAGCTCGTCATAGGCCGGCAGGCCCTCTTCCTCGATGTAGAAGCAGCGGCCCTTGGCGCCGTTGATGTCCATCTGGTTGAGCTCGAAATTGCGGAATGCGCCGATCACGGCATCGACCTGACCCGACATGAGCGACGGCGACAGGGACCAGTTGACGTTGACCAGCTCAACGTCTGAGGGCGTGAGGCCGTGGGGCTTGAGGATCGCTGTGAGTATGGCTTCCTCGACGCCTGCGACGGAGAAGCCGATCTTCTTGCCCTTCAGGTCGGCAATGGACTTGATGGGGCCGTCCTGCATCACCAGCAGGCAGTTGAGCGGGGTGGCGACCAGCGTGCCGACGCGGGCAAGCGGCAGACCCTCATGGATCTGAAGGTGAAGTTGCGGCTGATATGAAACCGCGAGGTCGGCCTTGCCGGCGGCCACCAGCTTGGGCGGGTCGGCAGGGTCTGCAGGCGCAATGATCTCCACCTCGAGGTTCTGATCTTTGAAGTAACCCTTTTCTTGCGCGATAATGACCGGCCCATGGTCGGGGTTGATGAACCAGTCGAGAATCAGGGTCATCTTGTCAGCGGCGTGCGCGGAAATGCTGGTCATGACCAGCAACATGAGTGAGAAGATCAGGCGCATGGGTCTGCTCCCTTGAGGTCTGGCGTTGTGTCGTGTCCGGCAAGCGGCCGGGCTTCCGGATAACGGAGCTGACAATGCGCAAACAACAATGAAGCTGCTGTCATTCCCGTTCCCTTCGCCGGCATTACCCGTATCAGGTTCGATGGGTCGGCTTGTGATCAGCGCCTCTCAGCCCATGAAGCGGGCTCCCCAACGGATGAGAGGTGAATATAGCGAATGCGCCCCCGGCTGCAAGCCGTTCCTTTAAAAGAACGATTGTTTGGAATGACGCCCTTTGCTAGAAGGCCTCTTCAGCTCAGCCAGTCAGTGCGGGAGGAATTTCAACATGAGCGACAAGAAGCCCGGTTTCGATACCCTTGCCATTCACGCCGGCGCCAAGCCGGACCCGGCCACCGGCGCGCGCGCCACGCCGATCTACCAGACCACGTCGTTCGTGTTCGACGATGCCCAGCATGCCGCCGACCTGTTCGCGCTGCGCGCCTTCGGCAACATCTACACCCGCATCATGAACCCGACGCAGGCCGTGCTGGAAGAGAAGGTGGCCGCGCTTGAAGGCGGCACGGCCGCGCTTGCGGTGGCTTCCGGTCACTCGGCGCAGCTCATCATCTGCCACACGCTGATGCAGCCCGGCGACGAGATCGTCTGCGCCCGCCAGCTCTATGGCGGGTCGATCAACGCGTTCAACCACTCGTTCAAGTCGTTCGGCTGGAACGTGGTATGGGCGGACATCGACGACATCAAGTCGTTCGAGAAGGCGATCAGCAAGAAGACCAAGGCGATCTTTGTTGAATCCATTGCCAACCCGGGTGGCCGCGTCACCGATCTCGAGGCCATCGCCAAGGTGGCGAAGAAGGCGCACGTGCCGCTGATCGTCGACAACACGCTGGCCTCGCCCTACCTGTGCCGGCCGATCGAGCACGGCGCCAACATCGTGGTGCAGTCGGCCACCAAGTTCCTGGGCGGTCACGGCAACTCGATGGGTGGCATCATCGTCGATGGCGGCAATTTCGACTGGGGCAAGAACAAGGGCCAGTTCCCGATGCTGAGCGAGCCCAACGCCTCGTACAACGGCATGGTCATGTGGGAAACCTTCGGCAACATCGCGTTTGCGATCACCTGCCGCGTTCTGGGTCTGCGTGACCTTGGCCCCGCCATTTCGCCGTTCAACGCGTTCATGATCCTCACAGGCATGGAAACCCTGTCGCTTCGCATGCAGAAGCACTGTGACAACGCGCTCAAGGTTGCCAAGTGGCTGGCCAAGGACAAGCGCGTGGCGTGGGTCAGCTATGCCGCTCTGAAGGGCGACAAGGACTATGAACGCCACCAGAAGTATTGCCCGAAGGGTGCAGGTGCGGTGTTCACCTTCGGCCTCAAGGGCGGCTACGACGCCGGCGTTTCAACCGTGTCGAAGGTGGAATTGCTGTCGCACCTGGCCAATGTCGGCGACACCCGCTCGCTGATCATTCACCCGGCCTCGACCACCCACTCGCAGCTGACGCCTGACCAGCTCAAGAAGGCGGGCGCGGGTCCTGACGTGGTGCGTCTGTCCATCGGCATCGAGGATCCTGCGGACATCATCGCCGACCTCAACCAGGCGATGAGCTGAGCCTTTTCGCTCCAGGTCCGTTGACCATGAAAAAGCCCGCCGGAACTGTTCCGGCGGGCTGCCTTTTGCGACGGCGAGGCAATCAGTAGCCGTCATACGGCGAGTTGCAGCGCCTGCGGGGCCCGTTGTAGGGCTGGAAGGTATTGGTCTCGTAGTCATAGCTGCGATAGCGGTTATCGCACCACCTGTAGTGTTCCGGCGGCAAGCCAGCGGCGTTGGCGGCTGCTCCGGCAGCAAGTGCGCCGAACGCGGCGAGCGGGAACCACCAGCCATTGGAGTGACGCCTGTAACCCGGGCGCCAGTGCCGCGAACCGCGGTGGCCGCGCCAATGGTGCCGGCGCGAACGATGCCGTCTGGACCGCTTCTTCTTGCGGCGGTACTGCACGTCCACGACGTGGGTTCCAGAGCCGATTCCATTGAGGATGCCGGTGGATGCAGAAGTCATGCCGGCGGGAGTAGCCGAGGCGACGTTGATTGGTGCGGCTAGCATTGCTGTTGCTAGTGCCGTAATGGCAAGGGTGGGGGACTTGAACTTCATTTTCTTGTCTCCTTGCTTGTTTCTGTCATACCGAACCAATGGGCCGTGACCCTGTCAGGTTCCGTTCAAAAACCGGGGTCACCGAAAAATCATCAAGTCGCCACAATTGGTTAGCTCCCCGCTCGACGTGGCGGCGGCGATCAACTAGGATGGTTTTACGAGGCAGCTTGGGGCAGTCGCAGCCGGTTCATCATGAGCAGTATCGGGGTAAGGACGTCATCCGGTTCGGATGCGTTGGTGGACAGTGGCTACGCCTGGCGGCGGCTGCTGGTGTCGCTGCTGCTGGCCACCATCGGCGGCATCGGCCTTTGGTCGAGCGTGGTCGTCTTGCCTGCCATCCAGAGCGAGTTCGGCGTCAGCCGCGGCGATGCATCATTGCCATACACGCTCACCCTGGTTGGCTTCGCCTTCGGCGGCATCGTGATGGGCCGGCTCGCAGACCGCTTCGGCATCATGGTGCCATTGATGGTCGGCGCGGTTATGCTGGGGCTTGGATATGCACTGGCGGCGATCACCCAGGATTACTGGCAGTTCCTTGCCGTGCAGGCGCTGCTGATCGGCATGGCGGGCAGCTCCGCCACGTTCGGGCCACTGGTGGCGGACGTGTCGCACTGGTTCCTGCGGCGTCGCGGCATCGCGGTGGCAATCGTCGCAAGCGGCAACTATCTGGCCGGCACCATCTGGCCACCGCTGCTGCAGTACGGCATCGATACCATCGGCTGGCGGCAGTGCTATGGCATCATTGCGGTGGCGTGCGTGGTGATGATGGTGCCTCTGGCGATGATGCTGCGGCTGAGGCCGGATGTGAGCTCCGATTCCAGGCCGGTCAGCGCGCGGCCTGCGCATTACCTGCCGGCGCCGAAGCCGGTACTGCAAACATTGCTGGTGCTGGCCGGCATCGCCTGTTGCGTGGCGATGTCGATGCCACAGGTGCACATGGTCGCCTATTGCGGCGACCTCGGCTATGGCTCGGCGCACGGGGCGCAGCTGCTTTCGGTCATGCTGGGTCTGGGCGTGGTCAGCCGGCTGGCGTCGGGATTGATCGCCGACCGGATCGGCGGAGTTGGCACGATGCTGCTCGGCTCCACGCTGCAATGCCTGGCGCTATTGCTCTACGTGCCGTTCGACGGGTTGATGTCGCTCTATATCGTGTCGGCGCTGTTCGGGCTGTCGCAGGGCGGCATCGTTCCAAGCTATGCGCTGATCGTGCGCGATTACTTCCCGGCGCGGGAGGCCGGCACGCGGGTGTCCGTCGTGCTGATGGCGACGGTGGTAGGCATGGCGCTGGGTGGCTGGGTATCCGGTTTCATTTACGACATCACCGGTTCCTACCAGATGGCGTTCATGAACGGCATAGCCTGGAACCTGATCAACATGATGATCGGCGCGTGGCTGCTGTTCACGCGGATGAGCCTGTCGCCGCGTCCGGCCTGAACCGAGATCACACCGCGCGAGAGTACCGCGCTCCGGAGTCGTTCAAGTAAGCGTCGAAGCGTGCTGCAACGATGCGTGCAAACGGACGGGCGTCTTCAGGAATGGAGAATTCCTCGCTGTTGGCCGCGCACAAGCCGTCGCACTCGTTGGCAGCTACCCGGATGGCCTCTGCCACGTAAGGCGTTGCAGCAGCGCCAAAGCGGTCTTCCAGCGCCTGGAACGTCAGCTTGAAGTCGCACATCAGCCGCTCGATCATCCAGCCGCGAATCTCGTCGTCGCGGCTCATGGCAAAGCCCTTGGCTGCCGGCAGAAGACCGTTGACGACTGCGGTCTGGTATTGGCCTGTGGGCACGATGTTCTGGATGTAGCCGCCGTCGAAACGCCCGATGGATGACGCGCCGAGGCCGATGAGGGTGCTGCACCGATCGGTGACGTAACCCTGGAAATTGCGGCGCAGGTGACCGGTGCGCGCCGCGATGGCAAGCTTGTCGTCCGGCCTTGCGAAATGATCGATGCCGATCTTCAGGTAGCCCGCATCCTCGAGCATGCGCGCTGCAAGTTCTGCCTGCTCGAAGCGTTCCAGCGCGCCGGGCAGGTCGTCCTCGCGGATCATCTGCTGGTGCTTCTTCATCCATGGCACATGGGCATAGCCGAACAGGGCAACGCGGTCGGGAGCAATGCTGATGACCTTGTCGATGGTGCGGGCCAGCCGGTCGCGGGTCTGCAGCGGCAGGCCGTACAGCGCGTCGATGTTGAGCGAATGAATTCCCGCCTCGCGCAGTGCGGCCGCGACCTCGCGGGTCAGCTCGAAGGACTGGGGGCGGTTGATGGCGCGCTGGACCGTCTCGTCGAAATCCTGAACGCCGATGCTGGCACGGGTAAGGCCGATGATCTTCATGGCCTTCAGCGTGTCCGGCGTCACGTCCGATGGGTCGATCTCCACGGAGATCTCGCTGTCCGGCGTGAACACGAAGGCGCCCTCCAGCGCAATGCGAAGGCGCTGGCAGTCTTCCGCCGTCAGCAGGCTGGGCGAGCCGCCGCCAAGATGAAGCTGGCCGATTGGCGCAGCAGCGTCCGTCCGTTCAGCCAGCAGGGCAATTTCCTGCTCAAGCGAACCGATGTAGCTGGTGACCGGATCGTGCTTCGTCGTGTGCTTGGTGTGGCAGCCGCAGAACCAGCACAGCTTGTCGCAGAAGGGGATGTGGGCGTAGACGGAGACCGGCGTTTCGTCGTCGAGGCCGGCAAGCAGCTGCCTCATCAGGGCAGGTCCGGTGTCCGCCTTGAAGTGGGGCGCTGTGGGGTAGCTCGTGTAACGCGGTACGGGCTGGGCGAATTTTTCCAGGATGTGCGCTGCGTCAGGCATGAGGCTACTCCCCCGTCAGAAGAATTGACACAAGACGTGTCAACGGCAGATGACGATAGGGTATCGCTGCTTTCCGGCCTTGATGTGGATCAAGTCCGGCCGCCGGCGCTGGTTGTCAGGCGGTGCGAATGGCACCCGCCGTTGAAGGGACGACCGTCGTGGCGGTGCTGACGAGATGCAGGTGCCAGATGCAGACAGTCAGCAGAACAAGTGCGCCACCCTGGTGCATCAGGCCGAGGCTGATGGGCACCTGTGCGAGCAGGGTCCAGATGCCGAGCCCGATCTGGGCGAACACTGCGATGATGATCGCCATGCCGGACACTCGCACGGGGGCCGGAGAACTTTCTCCCATGGCGCGCACGGCATGCCAGATAGCAAAGCCTGCAATCACATAGGCCATCATCCGGTGCTGGAACTGCACCGTGAGCGCGTTCTCGAAGAAGTTCCGCCAGGCCGGGTCCATGACCATGAGGCCCGAAGGAATGAACTTTCCGTCCATCAGCGGCCAGGTGTTGTAGGCCATGCCGGCATCCAGGCCTGCCACGAAGCCGCCCAGTGCGGTTTGCAGCAGGATCAGGCCGACCAGCGCAAGCGCGCCGCCACCGAGCGGAATGGTCCAGGCCGCCGGGCGGCGCTGGTTGCCGTAGCCAAGCGCTGTCCAGATCAGGGCAGCAAAAATGACCGTCGCCAGGGTCAGGTGGGCCGACAACCGGTACTGGCTGACATCGGTGCGCTCCACGAGGCCGGACATTACCATGTACCAGCCCAGTGCGCCCTGCAGGCCGCCGAGTACGAACAGCGCGAGCAGCCGGGGCAACTGCGACCGTTCCAGGCGTCCGGTGAGCCAGAAGAACATCAGCGGCACGAAGAACGCCAGGCCAATGGTGCGGCCGAGGAAGCGGTGACCCCATTCCCACCAGTAGATGAACTTGAACTCATCGAGGCTCATGCCCTTGTTGATCAGCTGGTATTCCGGGATCTGGCGGTATTTCTCCAGCGCTTCCAGCCAGTGGGCCTCGCTGAGCGGCGGAATGGCGCCGAGAAGCGGCTGCCATTCGGTGATGGACAGCCCGGAATCGGTGAGCCGGGTCGCGCCACCGACAATGACCATGCAGAAGACCATAAAGGCGACAAACGCAAGCCAGGCCCGGACTGCCGGGCGTGCCGAAACCTGCTTTGCGCTGGCGGATGCTGTGTTGTTCATGGCCATTGAACTATTGCCCGGCGGCGGCGGTTTGAAGGCGTTACAGCGCCGCACCTCGGCGCAGCCAACCGATCAGGTCTACTCGGCTGCGGCGCGGGCCTGTCCGGCCTGTTCGATCAGGTCAAGTGCGTGGCGCAGCAGGCCGGTGCCGCTGCCCGGGGCGCGGGCATCTTCCGACAGCATCCGGCGCCAGTGCCGCCCGCCGTGACAGCCGTGGTACAGGCCCAGCATGTGCCGGGTGATGCGGGTCAGGTAATCGCCGCGAGCAAGGCGCTCTTCAATGTAGGGCATTAGCGCCGTCACGGCCTGCGAGCGTGAGCAGACCGGATTTGCATCTTCGCCGAAAATGCGCCGGTCGACATCGGCAAGCAGCCAGGGGCGCTGATAGGCGGCGCGGCCCAGCATCACGCCATCGACGTGTTGCAGGTGGTCAATCGACTGGTCCAGGTCCTCGATGCCGCCATTGATGACGATGGTCAGATCCGGCCGCGCCTGTTTCAGCCGGTACACACGGCTGTAATCGAGCGGCGGGACATCGCGGTTCTCCTTGGGCGAGAGGCCCTGCAGCCAGGCCTTTCGGGCGTGCACGATGAAAGTGGTGCAGCCTGCGCCCGCCACCGTGGAGATGAAGCGGTTGAAGTCTTCCTCGGCGTCCTGGTCGTCGATGCCGATGCGGCATTTGACGGTGACGGGCACGTTCACCGCCTTCAGCATGGACTCGACGCCGCGGGCCACGGTATCCGGTTCGGCCATCAGGCAGGCGCCGAAGCGCCCCGACTGCACACGGTCCGACGGGCAGCCGCAGTTGAGATTGATCTCGTCGTAACCTTCGCCCTCGCCGATGCGGGCAGCCTCGGCCAGCTCTGCCGGATCCGAGCCGCCAAGCTGCAAGGCGACCGGGTGTTCTGCATTGTTGAAACCCATCAGGTGCTCGCGGTCGCCGTGGATCACCGCGCCTGTGGTCAGCATTTCCGTATAGAGCAGGGCGCGCGCGCTCAACTGCCGGTGAAACATCCGGCAGTGGCGGTCGGTCCAGTCCATCATCGGCGCGACCGAGAAACGGCGGCCCAGGTCTGCTTTTGCGTTGCTGCTCATGGCGCCTGTCATACAGGGCAAGCGGGCTGCCTGCCAAGCGGTTGAAGCTATCGCGTGTAGCGCAATGACACGGTGAACGAGAAGCCGCCGCCGCCGGGCGGGGCGGGGTATGGCGCGGCGGCACGCGCCGTGGCGACGGCCGCGCGGTCCAGCACCGAATGACCGGAGCTGCCGCGGACGCTGGCGGAGCGCAAGGCGCCGGAGCCGGAGATGCTGACCGCCAGACGGACGACGCCGCTGGCCGTGGTGCCGGACGGGTAACGCTTGAAGCGCTGGATGTGCGACAGGACGTTGCGGGCGTAGGCACGCTTGTCGCCAGCCGAAGCACCGCCCTTCCGCCCTGTGCTGCCGGCGCTCGACGCGCTGCGGGTGCTTGCCTTGCCATCCTTGCCGTCACCGCGCGCGGCAGCCTTCGCCTTTGTCTTTGCCGCCGCTTTCTCTGCCTCGCGCTTGCGTCTTGCCTCGGCCTTCTGCTTGCGGTCTTCGGCAGCGCGGCGCGCAGCCTCGGCCTTGTGCCGTTCTTGCTCCTTGCGAGCCTCTTCCGCCTTGCGCTGTTCTTCCGCCTCGCGCCTTGACTCGGCTTCGGCCCGTTCCCGCTCAAGGCGCTCGGCCACCTCGTCCGGCAGGGGCGGCTTCGGTTGCGGCACCGGAATGGCAACGGACTGCTCAGGTTCCGGTTCAACAGCCGCAGGCTGCGGTGTTTCAACTTCGACAGCTGCATCTGCTGTCTGTTCTGACACTTCGCCAGCAGCAGGTTCGACGGTTTCCTGTTCTGGCTCCGCAATTTCCAGTTCAGGAGGGGCAGGTTCGTCCGCTGTCTCAGCCTCGGCACCATCACTTGCCGGCGCGGTCGCAGCATCGGGATCGCTGCCATCCGAAGCGCTGACCGCCGGCGCAGGTGGCGTATCGAATACGATCACCGTACTGGAGACGGATGTGTCGCTGCCGGGCTGGCTGTCACTTGCCGGGCCGACCCACGCCAGCATTGCGCCATGCAGCGCAACCGAAACCGTCAATGCCGGCAGTAGCCACCGCATCTTCTCATGGCCTCCGTTCGGCTTGCAGTTCGACGCGGCCAATGCCGGTGGAACGCAAGGCCTCGACCAGCTTCACGACCCGGGCGGCCGGTGTGGCGGCATCAGCCCGCAAGGTGAGTGAAGCGAGGTCTCCGGCAGATGCCCGCCGGGCAATCTCGGCCAATACGGCTTCATCGCCTGCCGCATCTGCAAACTTGAGTTCCCCCGCGCCAGACACATAGAGCGTGGCGAGTGGATCGGGCTGCGGGGCGTCCTCTCCCTGCGCGGCGACTGGCGGGGTCAGCGCAAAGGGATCAGGCGTGCGGATGACGCCGGCCAGCACGATGAACATCAGTAGCAGGAAGACCACGTTGATCAGCGGCAGGATGTTGGCGCCGCGGGCGCGTCGTTGCGGTCTGGGCAGGGTGAAACCGGTACTCATTGCCCCGCCTCCTGTTCCGCCTGCACCTTGACGTCGGCAAGTCCTGCGGCCTGGGCTGCGTCGAGCGCATCCACGAGCATCTGGTAGGGCGCATCGCTGCTTGCCACGATCGCAAGCGGGCGGCCACCCAGCGTTGCGAGGCGTGCGGCAAGCTCATCCTTAGGCACAGGTTGATCGTCGAGCTGCGGTCCAGCGGCGGTCAGGATGAGGCGGGCCGTATCCGGCGCCGCCGTTGCTGCATCACCGCCTGGAAGGCTCACCTGCATCGGCTTTACCAGCGTGTCGGAAAAGGTCGACACGACCATGAAGAACACCACCAGAATGAACACAACGTCCATCACCGGCGTCAGGTCCGGGCCGCGCCGTTGCTTCTCCTGTGGTGTCATCCGGAAGGCCATAAGGGTTCACGCGCCTCCCGCCAGCACCGCATTGACGGACCGCTCGATGCGGGCCGATGCGCGCTCGACAAGGCTTTCCATGATCGACAGGCAGGTCAGCGCCACCAGCGCCACCACCATGCCGGCAGCCGTTGTCAGCAGCGCTTCCCAGATGCCGCCGGCCAGCAATGACGGATTGACCTTGGTGCCGGCGGCCTCGAGCTGGCGGAAAGCCTCGATCATGCCGAGAACCGTGCCCAACAGGCCCAGGAGAGGGGCGGCGGTGGCGGCAAGCTCCATGAAACGGAAGCCTGCTCGAAGCCGTGTCATCTCTGCGCCGGCTGCGGCCTCAAGCGACGTGCGTCCGGCTTCAGCTGTCTGGCCGGCTGCGGCGCGTGCAGCGGCCGCGAGCGCCGGGCTCATATCACGGGCGAAGGCCAGCGACAGGGTGCGGGCGATGAACACCGCCACAACGGCGATGGACAGCACGCCGAGCGCGATCATGGTGGGGCCGCCCTTGTCGATCAGCGTATGCATGGCGCCGGACATGTCCGCGAGAAAGGCGTTCATCGTGCTTCATCTCCCTGTGTCAAGCCAAGCGGCGCCAGCCACATGCCGCATTCATCGTGGCCGATCTCGGCGTTGATGCCGTAGACGCTACCCAGCACGGCTTTCGTCATCACCGCCCCGGGCGCGCCGTCAGCAGCGACGCGGCCATCCTTCATCAGCACCAGCCGGTCACACCAGCGCGCCGCCAGCGAAAGATCGTGCAGCGATACAAGTATTGTCCGGCTTCTGCCGGCCAGCTGGCGCATCGCCGCCATCATGGAAATCTGGTGGGCCGGGTCGAGCCCGGCAGCGGGTTCATCGGCCAGCAGCACCGGCGTGTCCTGAGCGACTGCACGAGCCATAAGCACCCGCGCCAGTTCGCCGCCCGAAAGCTGGTCGGCCGGGCGGTGGGCGAGCGCGTCGACTTCCATCAGCTGCATCGCGTTGCGGCACAATTCCCCGTCTGCGGCTGAGCGCGTGCGGCGCCAGCCATGCCACGGCAGGCGACCGAGCGCGACGAGGTTTTCCACGCTCAGCGGCCAGCTCAGTTCACGCGACTGTGGCAGCCAGGCGATGCGCCTTGCGCGGGCCACATCCTGCATCTGCGCCACCGGTTCGCCGTCCAGCAAGATCGAACCGGAGTGGGCAAGCTGCCCCGCCAGCGCACGCATCAGGGTGGACTTGCCCGCGCCGTTGGGGCCGAGCAGGCCTGTCACCTGACCGGGCTTGAGGGTCAGCGAAACGGCGTGCACCACGTCGCGCTCGCCAAGCCTGACCGAAACGTCTTGTGCCGAGAGGCTCATCAGAACACCTCCCGGCGCGAGCGCACCACCAGCCAGAGAAAGAACGGCGCGCCGATCAGCGCGGTGACCACGCCGACATTGAGTTCGCGCTCGACGATTGCGGACCGGGCGACAATGTCAGCCGCTGTCAGCAGCGCCGCGCCGCCAAGGCCGGATGGCAGCAGCAGGTTGCCCGGCAGCCGGTCTGTCAGCGGCCGGATGAGGTGTGGCACGATGAGCCCGATGAAGCCGATCGCCCCGGTGACCGCCGTTGCCGCGCCGACGCTGAGCGCCACGCCGCCAATGATGAGGAGCCGGGCGCGGGAAAGGTTCACGCCGAGACCGGCTGCGCCTTCCTCACCGAGCGACAGGGCGTCCAGCGCGCGGGACGAGGTCCACAGCGCAGCCCAGCCCAGCGCCATCAGCGGCAGCGCCAGCCAGACGTGGTCCATGGTGCGGTCCTTGAGCGAGCCCAGCAGCCAGAAGATGATCTCGTAGGCTGCAAACGGGTTTGGCGACAGGTTGAGCACCAGCGACGTCAGCGCGGCAGCCAGGCTCGACAGGGCTACGCCTGCGAGAATGAGCGTGATGGTGGAGGCCCGCGCCGAAGCTATGGCGATGAGCGCGAAGACGCACGCGGCTGCGCCCGCCAGCGCACCTGCAGGCAGCGCCAGCAGCGAGGCGCCCGCGATGCCGGTATAGAACATCAGCACTGCGCCCAGCGCTGCGGAGGCGGACACGCCGATGATGCCGGGTTCGGCCAGCGGATTGCGCAGGAAGCCCTGAAGCGCAGCGCCCGAGACGCCAAGGCTGAAACCCACGAGCGCTGCCAGCAGGGCGCGGGGCAGGCGGATTTCGCGCATGATCAGCATGGCAGCCTCGTCGCCGCCTGCAACAAGTGCGCGGATGCTTTGAACCGGTCCGAGGCCTGCCGGTCCGGTCAGCATCGACACCAGCATGAGGACGAGCGCCGCAATGGCAAGGCTTGCGATGAGAAGTGGCCGGTTCATGACCCCGCCTCCGGCTTGCACGGGGCC
This sequence comes from uncultured Anderseniella sp., assembly GCA_964648175.1. GTDB lineage: Bacteria > Pseudomonadota > Alphaproteobacteria > Rhizobiales > Aestuariivirgaceae > Anderseniella. Next base: position 2,547 of record CAZYKZ010000009.1, on the reverse strand, counting down.
AGCCGTTCGGCCAGCGCGCGCAATTCCTGCAGCGCGTCCAGGGTGAACGGCCCGCCGCACGACCAAAGCGCGGCGCGCGAGAAGCTGGCGGTAACAGTGCCGGGCAGCTTCTTGAGCACCGGGTGGCTCAGCGCCTCGTCAGCGAGTGCCGGTGCACCCGGCGTTGCGCCTGGCAGGATAATGAGGTCAGGCGGGTTGGTGACCAGCAGTTCCAGTGGAAATGGTGACATGCCGTCGTGGCCGACCTTCGCCGCCAGGTTCTCAAAGCCTGCCGCCTCGATGACGGTGTGGGCAAGCGTTCCCGGCCCAAGTGCTATGCCGCGCTGGCCGTAGGCAATGGCGACCGGCTTGCGGCGGCAGTTGAGCGGGCTCAGTCCGGCCAGCTTCGCTTCGAAATCAGATGCTATTTCCTCGGCTCGCTCGGTGCGCTGCATCAGTTCGCCCATGCGCCGGATGTCTGCCGGGATCGTGTCGAGCGACTGGGAATAGTCGAACTCCTCGATGCGGAAGCCGAGGCGCCGCAGCAGACCGGTGGTGTTGTGCAGGGAGAACGTGCCGGTAACTACCAGGTCGGGCTTGAGGGTGAACACCTCTTCCGCCAGCCCGCGATTGACCGGATAGGCCTTCGCCTCCTCCGGCATGGCCGACAGCATCGGGTCGCGGGCCAGTGCCGACACCGACTTGAGCTGACCCGGTGCGGCGAGCGCCATGGCCAGCTGGTCGGTGCACACGTTCAGCGAGGCAACGGTGGGCAGCCGGTCTTGCGCCAAGCCGGGGGCGGCCAGCAGCCAAGCCGCCGTCACCCCCGCCATCACGCTTTTGACTGCCCGTTTCATCACCATTGCATCGTGAAGCCGCCATAAACGGAAGCACCCGGCGTGCCATAGCCGCGCACTACCTGGTACTTTTCATCCAGCAGGTTTTCCCCGCGCACGTAGACTTCCAGCCCGTCGATGGGTTCGTAGCCTACCTTGGCGTTGACCAGCACGTAGTCGTCGAGGGGGACGAGGTTTGGCGGTGTCGGCCAAACCTGGAAGGCGTAGTCTACCGTATCGCTTACGATACGAACGGTTGTTGCCGTGTTCCAACGCTCTGCTGGCCGTGTGAAAAGTCCCAATACGATGTCATGTTTGGGAACGCGCGGACGGCGGGCACCTGTTGCATCATTGGCGCGGGTGAATGTGTAGGCGGCGGTGAAGTCGGCCCAGTCCGTCAGGGCATACTTCAGGTACGCTTCCACGCCATCGCGTTCGGTCGTGCCTGCAAGCTGATCGTAGACGAACGTAGAGTTGTTATATTCGATCAGGTTGTCGGTATCGAGCACGAAGTAAGTCGCGCCGAAGGCAAGCCGTCCGTCGAGCGCCGCCTGGTCGAAACCGATATCCCACGACATGCTCTCTTCAGGCTTGAGATCCACGCCACCGCCCAGGTTGGTCGCGAGCTCATTAGGGCTTGGCGCGCGGAAGCCGGTTCCTGCAGAGGCCCGCAGCTTCGTACTGGTGTCTGCCAACAGATAGGCCGCCGTTGAGCGCCAGGTGGTGAAGCCGCCGAACTTGTCGTGTTCGTCATGGCGCACCGCGCCGGTCAAGGTCAGGTTCTCGACCGGTGACCAGATTAGTTGCCCCCACAACCCGAATATCTCGGCTTCGTTGTTGTCGCCAAAATTATTGGTGACGCGCTGGCGCTCATAGTCTGCGCCAGCTTGCACGGTGACCTGATCATTCAAGTCATACTCGGAGAGGATATCGCCCTTCTGCTTTGTGCCGGTGCGCACAAAGTTGAAACCCTCAAAACTGTTACGGTCGATAGTGTTGAATTGAGCTGAAACTGTGTTGCGCCATCTGCCGTCCAGAGACGTGGTGGTAATGCCGCCTCTGCCGGCCAGTTGGCGCCGGTCTTCGGTATAAGGGGCATCCGACGGAAGATTGCCAAAAGCGTCAACGATACCGCTTCCCGCGTCGAACTCCGTGCTTGAGTCGATGAACAGCAATGAACCGAAAGCGGTAATGTAGGGGTCCAGAACCTTCTCGCCGGCTAGCGATATGGTGATGTTGTCATAGCCGTCGCGTTCCGTGTTGCCATTGCGCGCATCTGCTGACGAAATGCCGTCGGTAGTAAGGCCCGTGACACCGGCAGCAAAGCGGCTGCCGTCGGCCAGGGCTGCCTGCGTGCCGAGGTGGCCGCGGAAGGTGCCGAACGATCCGGCCTCGCCGGAAACGATGTAGCGGATGCCTTCTTCGAAGTCGCCCAGCGTGGAGATGCCGATCACGCCGGCCACTGCATCGGCGCCGTAGAGCGTCGACTGGGAGCCCTTGAGGATCTCAATATTGTTGATGCCCCCCATGATCAGATACTCGGGCGAGAGCTGAACCTGAGGTGGCGATACGTCAGCAAGATCAATCCCATTCCAAAGGGTCTTGACGTACTTCTTGTCGGCGCCGCGTACGATGAGGGTAGTTTCCTTGCCGAGGCCGCCCTGGCTGGCAATGTTCACGCCTGGCTCCTGCGCCAGGTAATCCTGCACGGTCGGCAGCGACTGCTGCTTGA
>CAZYKZ010000008.1:0-32875 GCA_964648175.1 uncultured Anderseniella sp. | reverse complement strand
CGCGCCAGCACAAGCCGGACCTGATCCTTATGGACATCCAGCTGCCTGAAGTGTCCGGCATTGAAGTGACCAAGTGGCTGAAGGAAGACGACGAGCTTCGTTCGATCCCGGTCGTGGCCGTTACCGCGTTTGCCATGAAGGGCGATGAACAGAAGATCCGGGAGGGCGGTTGCGAGGCCTACATCTCCAAGCCGATCTCCGTGGCCTCGTTCCTGTCGACGATCAATGGCTTCTTCGAGGTCAAGTCATGACAGCCCGCGTCCTGGTCGTCGATGACATTCTTGCAAACGTGCGTTTGCTGGAAGCCAAGCTGACCAGCGAGTATTTTGAAGTTTGCACCGCGATGAACGGTGCCGATGCGCTTGAGGCCGTGGACAGCTTCAAGCCCGACATCATCCTGCTCGACGTGATGATGCCCGGTATCGACGGCATCGAGGTGTGCCGCCGCATCAAGACGAACAGGCAGACCCAGCACATTCCGGTGATCATGGTGACTGCGCTTGACCAGGTGGAGGACCGGGTTCGCGGTCTCGAGGCGGGCGCTGACGATTTCATCACCAAGCCGGTCAATGATGCTGCCCTTTTTTGCAGGCTGAAGAGCCTTGTGCGGCTGAAGATGCTGATGGACGAGTTGCGTGGCCGCAACGATGCGCCGGTGATGGGCGATGCATCGTCGTCAGTCATCGATCTCGCTCATGTGGAAACCGGCGCCACGATTGCCGTGGTGGACAACCGCGGCATCATTGCCGACCGCATCCAGGATGCGCTGGGCGGCATGCACCGGGTCGAGACCCTGACAGATCCCGGACAGACGATCACCCTGTCGCAGGAGGCCGAACTCGACCTCATCATCGTGAGCTTTGACCTGCTTGACCACGATGGCCTGCGGCTGTGCTCGCAGCTGCGCTCCTTCGAGCGCACGCGCCAGATCCCGATCCTTGTGGTGGTGGATGTGGAAGACCAGTCGCGGCTCATGCGGGCGCTCGACATGGGCGTGAATGACTATCTGCACCGGCCGCTCGACAAGCTTGAGCTGAAGGCGCGCGTCAACACACAGATCAAGCGCAAGCGCTATACCGACCGCCTCCGTTTCAACGTGACCCGCTCGATGGAGCTGGCGGTGACGGATCCGCTGACGGGCCTCTACAACCGCCGCCACATGGACAATCAGCTGGCGGTGCAGGTCACGAATGCGGCCTCGCGCGGCAAGGCGGTGGCAGTGCTGGCGCTGGATGTGGACTTCTTCAAGCCCATCAACGACACCCACGGCCACGACGTTGGCGACAGAGTGCTGCAAGAACTGGCGACCCGGCTCAAGGCCCAGGTACGAGCCATCGACCTGTGCTGCCGCATGGGTGGTGAGGAGTTCCTCGTCATCCTGCCGGAGACGGACCTGCAGGTGGGCTTTACCGTCGCAGAACGCCTGCGCCGGGCAATCGCCAACAAGCCGTTCAATGCGGGCGCAAAGCAGGGGCCGCTGGCGATCACGGTATCGATCGGCGTGGCCGGTTTCGAATCCCTGACCGACACGCCCCAGGCCATTCTGAAGCGCGCAGACGACGCGCTCTACGAGGCCAAGCGGTCAGGCCGCAACCGCGTCGTATCTGACGCCGCCTGACACGCCGTTTACCTTAACAGCTTACGATATTTGAAGAATCCGGGCTGGCTGCAGGCCGGCGCCGTTGGAATTTGAGTAAAATTCGAATAAAGTTTCTTTCGTCCGGTGATGGCGCCGTGCGCGGGAACTCTCTCCAACTCTCGCCCGCGCAAGGCAGCCGCCCACCGTACGGCAATGCAGCGCAAGTACTCTCTCCAACCCTTGCGCGCAACAGTTTGCCCCGAGGCTTTTCAGGTCCGCCGCATCTCCTGAAACCGCGGGGTTTGGCCGGTCCAGCCCTGAACGAGAGGCCTCCTCGAACGGGATCGCTGGACCGGCCACCCACACCAACCTTCATCAGACAGTTCGCAGCAAAAGCAAAAGGCGCCAGACCTTCCGGCCGGCGCCCTTTGGCGTGTGCAGTGCGTGCGCGCGCGTCCCGAAGGGCGCGGTGCGTTACTTGATCTTGGTTTCCTTGAACTCGACGTGCTTCTTGGCAACCGGGTCGTACTTGCGGAACGACAGCTTCTCGGTCTGGGTGCGCGAGTTCTTCTTGGTGACGTAGAAATAGCCGGTGTCTGCGGTCGACAGCAGCTTGATCTTGATGGTGGTAGCCTTGGCCATGTCCGGACCCTTTTGTCAGTAAGCCGGACGTGCGCGCCAGACGGCGTGCGCAGCCGGAATGAATGAAACCGTTGTCAGGGGCGCGGTATGGCCCGAACGCCGGTGTTTTGTCAAGGTGCAGCGCAGTGGTCAGAGTGTGACGTATTGCCAGTTCTTGCCACGCATGAACTGGAAGCTGCAGTCGTGCTGGCAGGTCAGCCCGTCAGGCTGCTCGAGCAAAGCCTCAAGGCGCTTGAGAATCTGCCCGGTGATCCAGGGCAGGTCGAGCTGGCGCGCCTCGTCGATGGTGACCCAGTGCGGCGTCAGAAGCTCGTCGGTCTCGGGCGCGACAGGCGAATCCGGGTTGGAGATCACACAGGCGTCGGCGACGAAGAAACGCGTGTCAAAGCGGCGCGGACGCCCGGGCGGTGTGATCGCTCGGGCAAGCAGCTTCAGTCCGGACAGGTCGGCGCCGTGGCCGGTCTGATGGAACTGGCTCCATGCAGGAGAACGGCTGGCGGGCGCTGCGCCGGGCGCGCCAATGACATAGCCGACTTCCTCGAAGGTTTCCCTGACCGCCGCCATGCCCAGGCCCTGGGCACGGTTGAGGCTTGGCTTGCCACGCATCTGGCTGATCAGCTTTTCGGTTACGGCCGGGTCGAGCGGCCTTGAGGGCGCTACCCTGCAGTCGGCGGCATCGACCCTGCCTCCGGGGAAGACGTACTTGCCCGGCATGAACTTGTGGGCCTCATGGCGCTTGCCCATGAGCACCCGCGGCTTCGATGCGTCGCGGCGCACGAGGATCAGCGTTGCTGCGTCTCGCGGACGAAGCGCCCGCGGCTTTTCAGTTGATGCGGTATCTGGCATGGGCGCACGTTAACGGCAAGCTGTTGCGCTCACAAGCGCCTGCTTTCATCGCGCATGGGGAGGTGCGTGGGGTCGCCGTCGTCCTGGTCGGCAGCCGGGCTTTCCTCGCCGAATCCGTGCATGCCAAGGGCCCACTGAAGGCCGACGATCGAGCCTTTCACCATGGGAAGAAGCCACAGTGTCAGGACAGTTGCCATGGGCAGCCACAATGTCAGGTGGACCCACCAGTCCGGACGCCAGTTGGTCTCTACGATGAACACCATCGGAATCAGCAGGTGGCCCACGATGAACATGGTGAAATAGGGCGGTGCATCATCAGCACGCTGGTGATGCAGTTCCAGGTCGCATGACGGGCATATGTCGGCGACCTTCAGATAGGATGTGAAAAGCTTGCCAGTGCCGCAACGCGGGCACCGGCAGCGTACGCCGTTGAGCATGGCATTGAACCAGCCGCTTCCGGACGGCGTGGCACGCCCGGAAATGATTTCAATGCTTCTGCCGTGTTGATGCGACTCGAGTGTCATGACCCGCATTTTTTAACGCGCGGGGGCAACAATCAAAGACTGCGACCGGTCGCGCGTCAGGATGCCACACGATTGTGGGCTTCAGTTCCACGATGCGGTCATTTGCGCCGCTTGGTACGCGCCTTTGCGGGCCGGCGGGCGGGTTTGGCGCGCGAGGGGCGGCCCTTGCGCCCACTCATCGCGGGCGGCTTTGCCTTGCGGCCTTCGGACAGCATCTCGAATCGCAATCCGCCGGCAATGGGCGTGACTTCGACAAGCCGGACCTCGACGACATCGCCCATGCGCCAGCTTTCGCCGGTGCGCTGCCCGGTCATGGCCTGAGCCTGCTCGTCGTGAATGAAATAGTCGTCACCCAGCGTGGAGGCCGGTATGAACCCGTCGGCGCCGGAGTCTTCCAGGGTAACGAACAGGCCAGCCTTGACCAGCCCGGTGATGCGGGCGGTGAAGTCTGCGCCCAGCTGTCCGCGCAGGAAGTGCGCAATGAGACGGTCCGTCGTCTCGCGCTCGGCCACCATGGCGCGCCGCTCGGCAAGGCAGAGCAGGCCTGCCGTCTCTTCCAGGTTATCTATGTCGAACTGGCTCAGGCCATCATCGCCCAGCTTCAGGGCGCTGATCAGCGCCCTGTGCACGATCAGGTCGGCATAGCGCCTGATCGGCGAGGTGAAATGGGCGTAGCGGCGCAGGTTGAGGCCGAAGTGGCCGCGGTTCTCGGGCGTGTAGATAGCCTGTGCCTGCGTGCGCAGCACCGTCTGGGACACGACCGCGTCATTCGGGCCGCCACGCACCTTGTCGAGGATCCGGTTGAAGTGCTGCGGCTTCATGACCTGGCCCTTGGGCACGGACATGTCGAGGGTCGCCAGAAACTCGGCCAGCGCGTCCACCTTTTCCGGTGACGGTGCATCATGAACACGGAACAGAAGCGGGAAGCCCTTCGATTCGAGCGTCTCGGCGGCCGACACGTTGGCCTGGATCATGAACTCCTCGATCAGCTTGTGCGCATCGAGGCGGGCAGGGATGACAACACTGACGATCTCGCCGGCATCGTTCAGGATGAGCTTGCGCTCTGGCAGGTCGAGTTCCAGCGGCTCGCGCTTGTCGCGCGCCTTCTTCAAGGCGCCGTAGGCCGCCCAAAGCGGCTTCAGGACCGGCTCCAGCAACGGCCCCGTCACATCGTCCGGATTGCCATCAATCGCTGCCTGCGCCTGCGCATAGGCGAGCTTGGCTGCCGAGCGCATCCAGATGCGGTCAAACCGGTGCGAAATCTTGCGGCCATGCTTGTCGAACGTCATGAAGCAGGCGAAGGCCGGGCGGTCCTCGTTGCCCCTGAGCGAGCACAGGTCGGTCGAAAGCCGCTCCGGCAGCATCGGCACCACCCGGTCAGGAAAGTAGACCGAGTTGCCGCGCAGCCGCGCCTCGCGGTCAAGCGGCGAACCGGGGCGCACATAGGCCGCCACATCGGCAATCGCGACGACCACCTTGTGTCCGCCGGGATTTGCGGGATCGTCGTCTGCCGCCGCCCACACAGCGTCATCGTGGTCGCGCGCATCGGGCGGATCGATGGTCACCAAGGGCAGCGAGCGCATGTCGGTGCGGCCCTTGGGTGGCTTCAGCTCGGTCAGCTGCTCCGACGCCTCGATGACTTCCCGCGGAAACTCGTCGGGGATGCCGTGCTGATGGATGGCGATTAGCGACACGTTTCTCTGGTCGTCAGCCGGTCCCAGCCGTTCGACGACGCGCGCCTGGGCATAACCGCGGCCGCGCTGGCGGGTAATCTCGGCGCGAACCAGATCACCGGAGCGGGCGTCGCCCTCGTCGCCACGCAGCACGTCGAAGCCCTGCTTGTCCTTGCGGTTGGCTGACACGATCTGGCCGCCGCCACGCGGAGAGGCGGTGAAGATGCCAACGACCGCGCCTGTGGCGCCTTTCAGCAGCTTGATGATGCGGGCTTCGTAGGGCCAGTCCTTGTCGCCGGTCGATGTAATGCGGGCCAGCACCATGTCGCCGACACCGGCCACCTGTGCGGGGCCGGGCTTGCGGCGGCGGTCTTCGAGGATGAGAACCCGCGGCGGGCTGCTTCCGTGGTCCGCCCACTCGGCAGGTTCGCCGACCAGTTCACCGTCAGCATCCGTGCCGGTGATGCGCAAAACCGTGACCGGCGGCATGCCCGTTGCGTCCGACAGCCGCTTGCGGCGCGAGGCAATCAGACCGTCGTCGGCCATCTTGCGCAGCAGCTTCTTGAGCTCCACCCGGTCGGCGCCCTTGATGCCGAAGGCTCGCGCAATCTCGCGCTTGCCGGTCTTGGCGTCGGCAGTTCTCAGGAATTCGAGGATCTGTTCGGGCGAGGGCAGGCCCCGGGGTTTTGCCATGTCATTCGGCAGCCTTGCTTGCAGCCTTCTTTGCCGGCTTCTTCTTCGCCGGTGCCTTCTTCTTCGCCTTGGCCTTGCCGCCACCCTTGGCCGCGATCAGTTCGACCGCCTGTTCCATGGTCACCGCATCAGGCGTGATTTCCTTGGGAAGCGTGGCGTTGATCTTGCCGAACTTCACATACGGGCCATAGCGCCCGTCCATGACGAGGACGTTGCCGCCGCCGTCCGGGTGGGCGCCCAGATCCTTCAATGCGCTTTGCTGGCCACGTCCGCCGCGCGCCGCCTGCTTCTCGGCAATCAGGTCGACCGCGCGGTTCAGGCCGACGGTGAAGATTTCCTCAAAGTCTGCCAGGTTCGCATAAACGCCCTCGTGCAGCACGAATGGTCCATAGCGGCCAAGGCCCGCCGTGATGGGCTTGCCGGTTTCCGGATGCAGACCTACCTCGCGCGGCAATGACAGCAGCCGCAGGGCGAGTTCGAGGTCGACGTCCTCTGCCTTTACTGACTTCGGGATCGATGCCCGTGGCGGCTTCTCGCCGTCCTCGGCCTTGCCAAGCTGGACGTAAGGGCCAAACCGGCCATCGTGGCGGGTAACCTGCTGACCGCTCTCGGGGTCTTCGCCAAGCAGGATGCCGTCTGCAGGCACGGCCTGGGCATCGCCTTCGCCGCTGGTGCCAAGCTGGCGCGTGTAGCGGCACTCGGGATAGTTCGAGCAACCCACGAAGGCGCCGAACTTGCCCAGCTTCAGCGACAACTGTCCGTTCTCGCACGACGGGCACGACCGGCGCGGCTTGCCGTCTTCACGCTCGGGGAAGACATGGGCTTCCAGCAGATCGTTGAGCGCGTCGAGCACGTTGGTGACGCGAAGTTCCTTCGTCTCGTCGATCTGGCCGGAAAAATCCTTCCAGAAGTCGGCCAGCAACTGCTTCCAGTTCTTGTCGCCAGCGGAAACCTGGTCGAGTTGCTCTTCGAGGTCGGCGGTAAAATCATACTGCACGTAGCGCTGGAAGAAGGACTCAAGGAATGCCGTCACGAGCCGGCCCTTGTCCTCGGGGATCAGGCGGCGCTGGTCCATGCGCACATAGCCGCGATCCTTGAGCACGGTCAGGATGGCGGTGTAGGTGGACGGCCGGCCGATGCCGAGTTCTTCCATGCGCTTGATGAGCGAGGCTTCGGAATAGCGTGGCGGCGGCTCGGTGAAGTGCTGCACCGGTTCGATCTTGCGCGCGCCTACGACATCGCCCTTGGCAAGCTTTGGCAGGCGGCGGTCTTCCTCGTCCTCGGAGTCGTCCTTGCCTTCCTCATAGACCTTCAGGAAGCCGTCGAACTTCAGCACCGAGCCGTTGGCGCGCAAGGTGTACTGCTTGCCGTCCTTGCCGGTGGTGGTGATGTCAGCGCTGGTGCGCTCGAAGTCGGCGCTTTCCATCTGGCTGGCCATGGTGCGCTTCCAGATCAGCGAGTAAAGCGCGTACTGATCGGCATCCAGATTGCGGCGCACGTCGTCAGGCAGGCGGGAAAGCTCGGTGGGGCGGATGGCCTCGTGGGCCTCCTGGGCGTTCTTGGCCTTGGTCCGGTAGATGCGCGGCTCGCTGGGCAAATACGGCTCGCCATACTGGCCCTGAATGACATTGCGGCAGGCGGCAATGGCCTCGTTCGCCATCTGTACGCCATCGGTTCTCATATAGGTAATCAGGCCTGTCACATCACCGTCGATCGACACGCCTTCATAGAGTTTCTGTGCCACCTGCATGGTGCGCTGCGACGAGAAGCCGAGCTTGCGCGAGGCCTCCTGCTGCAGGGTGGAGGTGGTGAAGGGCGGGGCAGGGTGGCGTTTGGCCGGCTTGGTCTCGACGTTGCTGACGCTGTAGCGGGCATCCTTGAGCGCCGCCTCGATGGCGCGTGCGGCGGCCTCGTCGGCGATGTCCATCTTGCCCAGCTTGTTGCCGGCAACCGCCTGCAGTCGCGCCGGAAAGGTCTGGCCGTCGCCGGTGCTCATCAGCGCCTCGATGGTCCAGTATTCCTCGCGCTTGAACCGCTCGATTTCCAGTTCACGGTCGCAGATCAGACGCAGCGCGACCGACTGCACCCGGCCGGCAGAGCGCGCGCCGGGCAGCTTGCGCCACAGGACCGGCGACAGGTTGAACCCGACGAGGTAGTCCAGCGCGCGGCGGGCGAGATAGGCCTCGACCAACGAATCGTCGATCTGGCGTGGATGCTGGATGGCATCGGAAACGGCAGACTTGGTGATGGCGTTGAACACCACGCGCTCGATTTCCTTGTCCTTCAACGCGCCCTTGCGCTTCAGGACTTCGAGCACGTGCCAGGAGATCGCCTCGCCCTCGCGGTCGGGGTCGGTGGCGAGGATCAGCTTGTCGGCAGACTTTAGGGCAGCCGCAATGTCGTTAAGCCGCTTGGACGACTTGGAGTCCATCTCCCAGGACATGGCGAAGTCTTCGTCCGGACGCACCGACCCGTCCTTGGCGGGCAAGTCACGGATATGACCGTAGGACGCCAGTACCTGGTAATCCTTGCCCAGGTACTTGTTTATGGTTTTGGCCTTGGCGGGCGACTCGACAACGACAACGTTCATGCGATTCCGACAGACTTTCAGGGTGAATTCAGGTGCCGTGAGCCAATTCGTTCATCGGCTGGACCTGCGTCATATGCTCATTTGCAACTGGAACGCAAGGCATGCACTCAAAACTCCATACTCTCATAGCGTGTGTAATATACCTATTTGCAACCATGAATGAAAACGGCTAGACTGAAACAAGCTGGACAGTGGCGATAGGAGAGCGCCAGATTTCAACCGGGGCGGCAGATGAAGAGCAGAGCGCGATTTTCGCCGGAAGCAGCTGATAATGGCGAGGTTTCCCGCGCCGAAGTCTGCAACTATATGGCGGACATGGCGCTGGAATTGCGCAGCATGTGCAAGCAGAATGACCTTGGTTATCTCTCCTATCTCATGGAGATCGTGTTCATAGAAGCCACGGAACAGGCAACGCGAATAAACGCGGCAGAACGATCCCTATCCGACAAGTGAAACGAGCTGGCCCGGATGCCGTTCCAGCCGTCCTGCAAGATCCAGTTCAAGCAGCACTTCCTGGACCTGCCTCGCCGTCAGTCCGGATTCGCGGATCAGCAGGTCCAGTTCAACGGGGTCTGGCCCTAGCAGGTTGAGCACGCCGTCGCGGTCACCATTTGCCATGCCGCCACTGCCGTTGCCTGCCGTCTGGGGCGCCTGGATGGCCACGAGGGGCTCGGCGAGGCCACGCCGGCGGTAGCCATGTTGCGGCAACAGCCCGGCGATCTCGTCCGCCGAGCCAAGGAGCGTCGCACCGTCCTGGATAAGGCGGTTGGTGCCGGATGAGCGGGGATCATAGGGCGAGCCCGGCATGGCAAACACGTCGCGGCCCATCTCGTTGGCAAGGCGTGCGGTGATCAGCGAGCCCGAGCGCAACGCCGCCTCGATGACCGCAACGCCCGAGGACATTCCGGCAATGATGCGGTTGCGGCGGGGAAACAATTCGGCCCGTGGCTGGGTGCCGGGCGGCATCTCGGTCACCAGGCATCCGGTATCGGCAATCCTTGCCGCCAGGGTCTCGTTCTCGGCAGGATAGATGACGTCAAGCCCGGTTGCCATGACGGCGATGGTGCCTGTTTCCAGCGCGGCCTGGTGTGCGGCCGTGTCGATGCCTCGCGCCAGGCCCGACGCCACCGTCCACCCCGCACGGCCGAGCGTCATGGCCAGTTCGCGCGCGAACCTGCGTCCATTGGCCGACGCATTGCGCGAACCGACTATGGCGCAGCACGGCGCGTTGAGCAGTTCGGCCCGCCCCTTGATGAACAGGACCGGCGGTGCATGTCCGGCCTCCGCAAGCAGCGTGGGGTAGGCTTCCTCGCCGAAGGTCGCGAGGACGCCGCCGCACTTGAGGGTCAGTTCGATGTCGCGCAGGGCCTTGTCCAGCGGATAGAGCCGGACTCGGCGTCCGGCGCCGGCCCGGCTTGCCAGCTCGGGCAAGCCTTCCAGTGCGGCCTCAGCGGTGCCGAAGTGGCCGATGAGGTGGTGCCAGGTGGAAGGTCCGACATTGTCGCTGAAGGCCAGCCTGAGACGCGCCAGCCGCTCCGTATCCGGCAAGCCGGCAGTGTCCCCCGAAGCTGGCGTCACGGGCCTGCCTTTGAGCCGATGCGGCTCTCGTCGCCCCGGACGAGCCGCAAAATGTTGCCCCGGTGGGTGGCAAACACGATCATCGACATGGCCACGAGCGCGATGGTGAGGCGGGGATCCTGCGTGAATGCCGAATAGACCGGCACGGCGATGGATGCGACCAGTGCTGCGAGGGAGGAATAACGGAACAGGTAGGCCATCAACAGCCAGACCACCGCGAACACCAGCAGCAGCTTCCATCCCAGACCCAGCAGCACGCCGATATAGGTGGCAACGCCCTTGCCGCCCTTGAAGCGCAGCCAGACCGGGAAGATGTGCCCGAGGAACGCCGCGACACCGGCAACGATGGCGGCAGGCAGGCCGGCAAGGCTGAAGGCTGCAATGACCGGAACCGTTCCCTTCAGGGCATCGAGCAGCAAGGTTGCTGCAGCGGCTGGTTTGGAGCCGGTGCGCAAGACGTTGGTCGCGCCGATGTTGCCGGATCCGATTTCCCGAAGGTTGCCAAGTCCGAAGGCCCGCGCGATCAGCAAGCCATAGGGCACGGTTCCCGACAGATAACCCAGAACGGCACTCAGCAGCAGCACGAGGTAGGGACTGGAGGACATTCTGAAGGAGGTCTCCTTGCTGGCGCCGGAATCGGCTGTCAGGCTTTGCCGTCGAGTTTATACACGCTTGCGCCGCCGACAATGGTCTCCAGAACCCGGCCTTCGAATGCGCGGCCCTCGAAGGTTGTATTGCGCGAGGCGGAATGCAGCAGGTCAGCTTCCACCACCCACGGTTCGCTCAGGCTCACCAGCGCAAGGTCTGCGGGCCGGCCCTGCTGCAGGGACCCATATTCCAGCCCGAGCAGGGCGGCGGGCCTTGCGGTGAACGCGGTGATGAGCCGCTCAAGGCTCAACTGTCCGCTGTGGACCAGCGAGAGACCTGCGGAGAGCATGGTTTCCAGGCCCACGGCGCCAAATGCGGCATCAGTGAACGGAACGCGCTTGGTGTCGGCATCCTGCGGATCGTGGCTGGACACGATCACGTCGATGGAGCCGTCGGCAACGCCCTCGACCAGCGCGACGCGGTCTTCCTCGCGGCGCAAGGGCGGAGACAGCTTGAAGAAGGTCCGGTAGGCGCCGATGTCGTGTTCGTTGAGGGTCAGGTGATTGATGGATACGCCGCAGGAAACGGGCAGGCCCTTGTCCTTGGCCCGGCGGATCACCTCGAGCGAACCTGCGCAAGAGATCTGCGCTGCGTGGTAGGGCGCGCCGGTCATCTCGACGAGCCGGAGGTCGCGCTCAAGCGCAATGAGTTCTGCCGCCGCCGGGATGCCGGGCAGGCCCAGACGGGTCGCGACCTCACCCGAATGCATTACGCCACCGGCAAGATCGCCATCCTCGACATGCTGCACCACGAGCAAGCCGAAATTGCAGGCGTATTTCATGGCGCGGCTGAGCACCCGCGAATTGCGTACCGACCGGGTTGCATCCGTGACCGCAACGGCGCCAGCCTCCTTGAGCAGCCCGAGTTCGGTCATCTGCTCGCCAGCCAGGCCCTTGGTTATGGCGGCCATAGGGTGCACGCGTACGTCTGCCGTATTCAAGGCACGCCGGCGCACGAAGTCGATGATCGAGGCGTCGTCCATGACCGGCGCCGTGTTCGGCTGGATGACGATGCCGGTGACACCGCCCGCAGCCGCCGCGCGCGAGGCGGATTGCAGGGTTTCACGGTGTTCCGTACCGGGTTCGCCGGTGAAGACGCGCATGTCGATGATGCCGGGGATCAGCAGCGCACCGGCTGCATCGGTGACGTCCGTGCCTGCGGGCACGCTTTGCGCGGTGACGGCCTCGCCGATCCACTTGATGACGCCGTCCTCGATCAATGCGCCGCCCTTTGCATCGAGGCCGTGTGCCGGGTCGTAGAGGTGGGCATTGACGATTGCGCGGCGGCTGGGGGCAGGGGTTATGGCCATCACTTTGCCCCCTTTGAACCAGCAGCGGTGAAATTGCGCGACAGGGCATCCATCACGGCCATGCGCGTGGCAACACCCATTTCGACCTGTTCGCGGATCACCGACTGAACGCCGTCCGCCACGATCGAATCGATCTCCACGCCCCGGTTCATCGGGCCGGGGTGCATCACCAGCGCGTCAGGCTTGGCGAGTTTCAGCTTGTCCTGATCCAGCCCGAAGAAATGGTAGTATTCGCGCGCAGACGGAATGAAGCTGCCGTTCATGCGCTCGGTCTGCAGGCGAAGCATCATCACCACGTCTGCGCCTTTCAGCCCCTCGCGCATGTCCGTGAAGACTTCCGCCCCAAGCCTCTCGACGCCGGAGGGCAGGAGTGTGCTCGGCCCGATCAGCCGCAGCCGCACATTCATCTTCGACAGCAGCAGGATGTTGGAGCGCGCCACGCGCGAGTGGGCGATGTCGCCGCAAATGGCAACCGTCAGGCCCTCGAGACGGCCAAGGTGACGGCGGATCGTGAGCGCGTCCAGCAGGGCCTGTGTCGGGTGTTCATGCTGGCCGTCGCCGGCGTTGATCACGGCGCAGGACACCTTCTGGGCCAGCAGTTCCACCGCACCGGAGGACTGATGCCGCACAATGAGCAGGTGAGGCCGCATGGCGTTGAGCGTCATGGCGGTATCCAGCACGGTCTCGCCCTTGTTCACCGACGAAGTGCCGACCGCCATGTTGAGCACGTCCGCGCCCAGCCGCTTGCCGGCCAGTTCGAACGAGCTCTGGGTGCGGGTCGAGTTCTCGAAGAACAGGTTGATCTGCGTGAGACCCTTCAGGACCTTGGCGTGCTTGTCACCGCCGCGCGTGGCGTTCGCATAGCTGTCGGAAAGGTCGAGGAGGGCGGAAATCTCGCCGGGCGAAAGGTCGGCAATGCCGAGCAGATGCCTGCTCTTGAGCATGGGGGCGGGGGATGAAGAAGTCTTGGCCATTAAAGCCGTGTCTATAGAAGGCCGTTGAACCGCTGGCAAGCCGCAACAAGGGGGTTTGGCTAATGCTGTTCACAGGGAAATGTCACGGCAGTCCCGCAACCTGCCGGGCAAAGGCGATCAGGAAGGGCAGGGTGACTGCCGCAGCCAGCGTTTGCGCGGTCAGGATAAGCGCCACGAGGGCGGCATCTCCGCCCATTTTCCGGGCCAGAATGTAGGATGCGGCGGCGCTCGGCACGCCGCCTGCCACGATGGCGACCGCCTGCGGCAGCCCATCGACCCCCAGCACCCAGGTCCAGCCCCACATGAAGACCGGCATCAGGATCAGCTTCACGGCAGTGGCCACGCCGACGGCAGGGCCCGCATTGCGCAACTTGGCGAACTCCAGACCGGCGCCCGCAGACAGAAGCGCAACCGCCAGCGCGCCGCGCCCGATCAGTTCCAGCGTCTGCTCGATGGGTGCGGCAAGCCCGATGCCTGTCAGGTTCAGGATGATGCCGGCAAGGCTGGACAGCACGAACGGGTTGGTCGCCAGCGATTTGAGCACGCCTTTCAGGGTTGGCGCGGTTCCGGACGCATAGGTGGACAGGACGCTCACCGCGCCCACATTGAGCAGCGGGATCATGGCGGCGGCCGCAAGTGCCGCCAGCGCAATGCCTTGCGGTCCGAACACCAGCGGCATGATGGCCAGCGCAAGGAAGGTGTGCCAGCGCGTGACGCCTTGAAAGAAGCTGGAAAACGCAGGTCCGTCCATGCCGAGGGTTGCCTGCAAGGGCCGGCGCAGGACGAGCGCGAGGGCGAACATGGTCAGAATGGCCAGCACCATCGCCAATGCCATGCGCGCGACAGGGACGCCCGTGAAGTCCGCAACCGCGATGGCCTTTGTGACGATGGCTGGAAACAGCACGTAGTAGGCGACGTGTTCGACCGCGGACCAGTGTTCATCCTTGACCAGTTGAGTCTGCTTCAGGACCGCACCGAGCGCGATGGTGAGGAAGACCGGCAGCAAAACCATGACCGAGTCGAGCATCGCCTGTCTCCGCTATCCCGCCAGCAAGCCGCGAGCCAGCCAGATCCAGGCCGGGATGGTCACGAACGCCAGCGCCGTTTGAAGTGTCGCCGTGGCGGCGTAAAGCTCCGCATCGCCGCCCATGGTGCGCGCCAGAACGTAGCCGTTCATGGCGGTGGGCACGGCGGCGGTGATGATGGCGGCTTCGAATGCGAGGCCCGACAGCCCTGTGAAGAACGATACCGCAATCACCAGCACTGGCGTTGCGATCAGCTTGACGAGGGTGCCAACCCACACCAGCAGGCCCGGGTTCAGAGCGGCCTTCACGCGCAGGCCCGCGCCAACTGCCAGTAGGCCTGCACCAAGCGCGGCCCGGCCAAGCAGGTCCAGTCCGGTTTCCAGCGGCGGCCACAGTCCAAGCCCGGAGAAATTGATCAGCAAACCCGAAACAGCGCCCCAGATGATCGGATTTCTGACCACGACCTTGAGAATGTTGCGCGGGTCTGGGGACTGCCCGGCACCGAACATGGCCAGCACGACGATATTGACCACGTTGATGGGCGGAACCAGCACCGCCATGGTGATCGCCACATAGGCGGCAGCCTCTTCGCCGTAGAGCTTGAGCACGATGGCCAGCGCTATGAAGCCATGATAGCGCGAACCCGCCTGGAACACCGAGGTGAACTGCGAGTTCGTCATGCCGGTGCGGGCATGCAGCAGGGGCTTGAGCGCGAAAAGCAACACCCAAAGGATCAGCGTCAACGCGAGCATGGTGATTGCGAGCGGACCCACCTGCAGGCTTCCAAGGTCGATCCGCGCCAGGGTGATGCAGAGCAGGGCAGGGAACAGCAGCCAGAAGCACAGAAGTTCGATCCCGCGCCAGTCAGGTTCGGGAATGAGGCCGGTGCGCCGGACAAGATTGCCGAGCACGATCAGCGCGAAGACCGGCAGGATGCTTTCGAAGACGGCCAAGCTGCTGCTACTCCCCGGCCTGCTTCTTCAATCCGGCCAGCCGGTCCAGCGCGCCCTGCAGGATCCAGGCTGCGGCCATCTTGTCGACCAGCTCTGCACGCCGGGCGCGCGAGCGATCCGCCTCGATCAGCAGCCGCTCCACCGCTGCCGTGGAGAGCCGTTCATCCCACAGCAGTATGGGCAGGTCCGTCAGCTTTGCCAGATTGCGGGCGAAGGCATGGGTGGACTGGACGCGTGGGCCCTGGCTGCCGTCCATGTTGACCGGCAAACCGAGCACGAAGCCTGCCGCGTGTTCGCTTGCCGCGATCTCGAGCAGCCGGGCGGCATCGGCAGAGAACTTGCTGCGCTTGACCGTCTCGCGCGGGCTGGCAATGGTGCGCAGCCGGTCCGAAACTGCTACGCCAATGGTCTTGCTGCCAAGATCCAGCCCCACCAGCGGGGCAGGACCTGACAGCAGTCCGGCAAGTTCTTCGGGGCTGGACAGAATGGTGGACATTTCGTCTGCTTACGCTGATGGCAGCGGACGTGCAATTGCCCGGACGCATGAGGCACATGACAAAACAAGGGAGCAACGAAATGAAGGTTACATGGTTCGGGCATTCGGCGTTCAGGGTGGAGTTTGGCGATACGGTGATCCTGATCGACCCGTTCCTGTCGGGAAATCCGAAGTTCGAGGGCAGCGTGGAAAAGGCGGCTGCCGGGTGCACCCACGTGATCCTCACCCACGGCCATGACGACCACATCGGCGACACGGTCGAGATCTGCAAGGCGACGGGCGCCACATTGTGTGCGGTTTACGAGCTGGCTGTGCACCTGCATGAACAGGGCGTGGAGAAGTTCGATCCGGCCAACACCGGCGGGGCGGTCTACCACAAGGACTTCATGTGCACCTTTGTGCGCGCCGATCACTCCTCATCGTCGGGCGGTGTCTATCTTGGTAATCCCTGCGGCGTCGTCATCCGCCCGCATGCCGACGGCGCGCCCGTGCTCTATCACATGGGCGACACCGACATCTTCGGCGACATGCGCCTGATCGCCCAGATCTACCAGCCGACCATCGGCATTGTCCCGATCGGAGACCGGTTCACCATGAACCCGATCACGGCTTCGACGGCCTGCCGTCACTACTTCGACTTCAAGACGGTGATCCCGTGTCACTACGGGACCTTCCCGCTGCTGATTCCCGATGCGGACCCGTTCGTCAACGCGATGGCTGATAAAGCTGACCGGGTGAAAGTGCCCTATATCGGCCAGACACTGGACCTTTCGGCCAGCGTGTGACGCCATTCGCCATTGCAGGGGCCGGATACCGGTGGTATCAGGCAACCCAATTCCGGCCCCTGAATTGGAGACGAAAAGCCGATGTCTGTTGACCAGGCTACAGTGCGCCGCATTGCGCGGCTCGCCCGCATCCGCATTTCCGACAACGAAGTGCCGAAGCTGGAAGGCGAGCTTAACCGCATTCTCGACTGGATCGAACTTCTCGGCGAAGTGGACACGGCAGATGTCGAGCCGATGACATCTGTCGTGAGCATGCAGATGCGCAAGCGCGAGGACGCCGTGACCGATGGCGGCTATCCCGAGCGCGTTACCGCGAACGCGCCGCAAAGCGACGACAATTTCTTCATGGTGCCAAAGGTGGTCGAGTAGTCCTCCCGCCTTGACCGTTCCCGATAGTTCCGATCCATCACGGAAGCCTGACATGTCCGACCTGACCCGCCTGACCATCGCTGAAGCGCGCGCCGCACTGGATGCAAAGGAGTTCACCTCGCTTGAACTCACCGATGCGTACCTTGCCGCCATGGAGGCCCATCGCGACCTGAACGCCTACATTCTGGAAACTCCGGAGAAGGCGCGCGAGATGGCCAGGGCGTCTGACGAGCGCATCGCCGCCGGCAAGGCTGGCGCGCTAGAGGGCATTCCGCTCGGCATCAAGGACCTGTTCGCCACCGAGGGCGTTCATACCCAGGCCTGCAGCCACATCCTCGATGGCTTCAAGCCGCCGTACGAATCGACGGTCACGGCGAACCTGTGGCGCGACGGCGCCGTCATGCTGGGCAAGCTCAACATGGACGAGTTCGCCATGGGCTCGTCCAACGAGACGTCCTACTACGGGCCGGTCAAGAACCCGTGGAAGGCAAAGGGCGACAACAAGGACCTGGTGCCCGGCGGTTCGTCAGGCGGTTCGGCTGCTGCCGTTGCCGCGCGGCTGTGCGCAGGTGCGACGGCCACCGATACGGGCGGCTCGATCCGCCAGCCTGCGGCGTTTACCGGCACTGTCGGCATCAAGCCGACCTATGGCCGCTGCTCACGCTGGGGCATTGTGGCGTTTGCCTCCTCGCTCGACCAGGCCGGACCGATCTCCCGCGATGTGCGCGACTGCGCGATCATGCTGAAGTCCATGGCCAGCGTGGACCCCAAGGATACGACCTCGGTCGACATCGAGGTGCCGGACTATGAAGCCGTGATCGGCAAGTCCGTGAAGGGCATGAAGATCGGCGTGCCGGCCGAATACCGCGTCGACGGCATGCCGGCGGACATCGAGGCGCTGTGGCAGAAGGGCATCGCCTGGCTGAAGGATGCGGGCGCAGAAGTAGTCGACATCTCTCTGCCGCACACCAAGTACGCGCTGCCGGCCTATTACATCGTGGCGCCGGCTGAAGCATCGTCCAATCTCGCCCGTTATGACGGCGTGCGCTACGGCCTGCGTGTGCCGGGCGAAGACATCGTGTCCATGTACGAAAACACGCGCGCCGAAGGCTTCGGCCCGGAAGTGCGCCGCCGCATCATGATCGGCACCTACGTTCTGTCTGCCGGTTATTACGACGCCTACTACGTGAAGGCGCAGAAGGTGCGCACGCTCATCAAGCGGGACTTCGAGACCGTATTCGCCGATGGCGTCGACGCCATCCTGACGCCGGCCACGCCGACAGCTGCTTTCGGGTTGGCCGACCAGGACATGGCGTCGGACCCGGTCAAGATGTACCTGAATGACATCTTCACCGTCACCGTCAACATGGCGGGACTGCCGGGCATTGCGGTGCCGGCGGGACTCGACGGCAAGGGACTTCCGTTGGGCCTGCAACTCATCGGCAAACCCTTCGACGAGGCAACCCTGTTCCAGCTGGCCCATGTAATTGAACAGCAGGCCGGGCGGTTCTCGCCGGAGATTTAGGAAGCTGGAGGTTGCCGGACTCAACGTATGGATGTAGGACAGGAGCGACACAGCCGGGGAAATCTGCCGAAAGGCGCAACAACCCGAGGGACGCGACTGTATGAATTTCCAACTTGTCCGCACATTGGCGGCTGCTGCACTTGTCTGCCTTGCAATGATGTCCTGGCAACCCGAACCTGCTTCGGCAAGCGCGCAGTGTGACTCGCTGAAGAGCCAGTTTTCCAATCAGATCAGGCCACAGTTTCTGCGCATCGTAAACCGCAACCGCGATGTGGGCGCCTATTTCCGCAATGAACTGCGCCGCGCCCAGTCCGGCGATACGCCGACAAGGGCAGAAATTCGCAAGGCCTATTCGAAGACGCGCGGCGCCTGCCGCAACACAAGCTGCAAGAACGGCGCCCAGGCGGTCTATTCGGCTACGCTGAAGCTGTATACGCTGAACCGCAACTGGAAGAACGCCGGTTGCCCCGGCTACCTCAGGGGTTAGCGCCAGCATCCGCCGGCCACCACGACAGCAAGGAAGGCCAAAATGGCCGGAAATCTCCAGGACCGGCCGTTCCTTCTGCTGTTGCTGCGGGTCATGAGAACCATGCTGGCGCTGTGCGCCGCAGCACTCGTCATCGTGGCGGGAGCCATGTGGTACAGCATCACAGCCGTGCAGGGCAGGGGAATTGGATCCCTGTCAGGTGGCGAAACGGTTGGTCTTGGCCTGATCGCTGCGTTGCTTGTTGCCTGTGGCGTACTGTATGCCGCAGCCGGGCGCATCCTGCGCCAGAATGCGCCGCCGTGACCGGCCTCACTTTCAGCGGCAGATGTTCTTGAGCGACGCCCATTCGGCGGCGGTCAGCAATTCAGGCTCAGTGCCACCCTCGCGCGGTTCGATGGCGTCAATGCGCGACTGTGTGCCGGGGTGGGTCGAGAACATGTCCGTCAGTGGTTTGAACCGATCGGCAAAAGAGCTTTCGCTGTCTGCAGTCTTGCCATTGTCCTGACCGTCCGAAGGTTTGTTGGCCGTGCCGGGCAGGGTCTTTTGGAGCAGGCGCGTGAAGAAGGTTTTGAGACCCTTTGGGTCAACCTGGGCCTTGTCCATCACTGCCACCGCATACTCGTCCGCTTCCGCCTCTGCCGCCCGGCTGTAACGCAGCACGGCGAGTACGCCTGCAACGTTCGAGATCGTTTCAGCGCCTTGTCCGGCCGAAAACAGGCTGAGCAGCATTTGCAACCCGTAGACGCGTACGATTGCAGCTTCCGGGTGTTTCAGCGCCACGTGGCCGAGTTCATGCGCCAGCACGCCGGCAACCTCGTCCGCTGACTGGGCCTGCTCGATAAGGCCCGCTGAGAACACCATGCGTCCACCCGGCAGGGCGAACGCGTTGACCAGCTTCTTGCCACCTGCCTGGCGGATGTCGAAAACCCGCAGCGAGAAGGTGGGTGGATTGTCGGCGCCAGACACGATGCGGCGGGCGATCTTGTTCAGCGCGGCCTCCCCCGCCGGATCGCTGCACCGCTTCGAACTCTTGATCACCGATTGCTCAAGACCATCGGCAAACGTGTTGACGACCTTGTCGGGGATCAGGCCTGCAAGAGCCTGGGGCGCAAGGGCGAGCAGACCGTAGCCAAGTCCCCCAAGCACCACGACGGTTGCAAGCGCAACGCCTGCACCCCTGATCAACCGGTTGCGTTCGCCATGCCGGATATGATGCTGGCTGCTGACGATGCTGTCTGCCAGGTTTCCCTCGGGCAGCGTCAGCCGGCTGCCATGGTCGCCGCGCTGCTTCAGCCGGAGCGCCTGGCCGGGTTTGCCGCCAGCGACCAGTTCGACTTCGCCGATCCGCCATATCACGTCGGCCTCGCCCTCGCGGGCGATCACAAGGTTTTTCCCGTCGAAGGTCACTACGGCGAGGTGCGAGTGGGCGGAGCGGCCGTCGAAATATTCTGCGTTGGGTTTCGTCGTCATCGTCAGAATGCATCCAGGTCAAGGGCGTCGATCAGGCCTTCGCCGCGCTTGTCGAGTTGCGCCTGCGACTGCTTGATGCTGGCGAAGTCAACCTTGCCGTCGACGCTCAGACGGTCGCAGAAGTAGCGGATGACGCGCTGTTCCACGAAGGGTTGGGCAATGCCCAGCGTGAAGATGATGAGGGCGAGGTTGCCGAGCCAAAGCGTCACCAGGCTCCATCCGGTCGCGTTGAAATCGAAACGCAGGCCCGGAAAGGTGGTGTACTGGGCAAACAGGTTCATTTCGCGGGCCGTGTAGAGCGCCCAGACGATTGAACTGACGATCTGGTACAGCAGGAACAGCGCAATCAGGCCGAGGATGAACACGAAAACCACCAGGCCCCTTGCTTCCGGCGATGTTTTGGAGCCCTTGAACAGGGCTTCGAACAAGTCGGCATACTGGGTCAGCACACCACTGAGCGCGAGGCTGGTGCCGCCAATGATGATGGCCAGCACCACACCAGCCATCAGAAACCAGCAGATGGCGTACTGGACATAAAGCGGACCGGCCCGCCCGCGGAATGTGAAAGGCTGGTTGCCGAAACGCATGTCGTTGTACATCTGCTCGGCCAGCAGCAGGTTCATGGCCGGCCTCGACCAGCCCGCGGTCATGGGACTGAGCAGGAGCGCAGCGAAATACTTGCCGCTGTATGCAAGGGCAGAGCCGGTCAGGGCGCCGCGAATGCCGCGCCACAATGTACGCGACAGCCGGTACCGGCGAGCCCGGTAGATGGCAAAGCCGTACAATGTGAGCAGCGCCAGCGAGACAGCGATCTGGAACAGCGTCAGAACCGGATGTTCCGGGCCGAGCTGTACGGCGATCACTGTCGCGGTGAGGGCCAGCGGCAGGAATATCACGCCCATGATGACAAGAAAGCCGAAGAACAGTTCCTTGCCGGTGCCGGTGTACTCGAGCGGTTCACCGTTGATGTGCACGCTCGACCAGATGTGCTGGCGAACCCGCGTCTTTGCCCAGAACCGGTAGAACCACAAGGTCACGAGATTGAGCAGGAAATTGGTGACGGCGATGCCGCCCAGTCCTGACCGGGTCACATACTCGATTCTGACCGGCTCACCGGTGCCGGTGGCGTCAGGACCGGATGGTGCAGAAGGGGAGGGACCGGCGGCGAAAGCCGGCGAAGGAATGTCGTTCATGAGGTCCTTGCGGCAGTTATTGCAGGCCTGAACTGAGAGCCACAGAAGGCGTCCTTGACTGTCATGCCAGATTCAACGTGAGGCGGAGCCTATACGCTTGCCTGAAAATCACAAGTTGAACGCCTGCACATGACTAACCTGTGGCAGAAATGTCACAGTTCCGGGAAATCCGACGGCCTTCCACCTTGCTGCCTTAATCGCGCTCGAATGCGGATTATAAGAAGGTGTTACCCGCTGGGGTATCGCTTAACCAAACAAACAGATTGCGGGCCGTGATTCACGGATGATCAGGGCTTGCAACGCAACTTTGATGCCTCAGGGACGGATTTGACCTATGGATGCCAAGACGATCAGCAAAGACAAACTTCCCAGCCGTCACGTGACGGAAGGGCCGCAACGCGCGCCGCACCGCTCTTATTATTATGCAATGGGGCTGTCGCGTGAGCAGATCGGCCAGCCCTTCGTTGGCGTGGCGAGCTGCTGGAACGAAGCTGCACCGTGCAACATTGCGCTGATGCGGCAGGCCCAGGCGGTCAAGAAGGGCGTTGCGCACGCCAATGGCACCCCGCGCGAATTCTGCACCATCACCGTCACCGACGGCATCGCCATGGGTCACCAGGGCATGAAGGCCTCCCTGGTCAGCCGTGAGGTCATTGCCGATTCGGTCGAACTCACCATGCGCGGCCACTGCTACGACGCGCTCGTTGGCCTTGCCGGCTGCGACAAGTCGCTGCCGGGCATGATGATGGCGATGGTTCGCCTCAACGTGCCGTCGATCTTCATCTATGGCGGCTCGATCCTGCCGGGCACCTTCCGTGGACAGCCGGTCACGGTTCAGGACGTGTTCGAAGCCGTCGGCCGCCACTCGGTCGGCGACATGTCGGACGAGGACCTGGAAGAGCTCGAACAGCTTGCCTGTCCGTCAGCCGGCGCTTGCGGTGCGCAGTTCACCGCCAACACCATGGCAACGGTTTCAGAAGCCATCGGTCTTGCGCTGCCGTATTCGGCCGGCGCACCGGCGCCTTACGAGCTGCGCGACAAGTTCTGCTTCACCGCCGGCGAGCAGGTCATGGACCTTATCGCCCGCAACATCCGCCCGCGCGACATCGTCACCCGCGAGGCGCTTGAGAATGCCGCTACCGTGGTTGCAGCCTCCGGCGGCTCAACCAATGCGGCGCTGCACCTTCCGGCCATCGCGCACGAGTGCGGCATCAAGTTCGACCTGTTCGACGTGGCCGAGATCTTCAAGAAGACGCCGTACATCGCCGACCTGAAGCCGGGCGGCAAGTACGTGGCCAAGGACCTGTTCGAGGTTGGCGGCATTCCGCTCCTCATGAAGGCGCTGCTCGACGGCGGCTTCCTGCACGGCGACTGCATGACCGTCACCGGCCGCACCATCGCCGAGAACATGGCTTCGGTTAAATGGAACGAGCACCAGGACGTGATCTATCCGGTCACCAACCCGATCACCCGCACCGGCGGCGTGGTTGGCCTGAGGGGTAACCTGGCTCCTGAAGGTGCCATCGTGAAGGTTGCCGGCATGAAGAACCTCAAGTTCTCCGGCCCGGCCCGCTGCTTCGACAGCGAGGAAGAATGCTTCGCCGCCGTCAGTGCCCGCAAGTACGAGGAAGGCGAGGTTCTGGTAATCCGCTACGAAGGCCCCAAGGGCGGTCCCGGCATGCGCGAAATGCTGGCCACCACCGCAGCCCTCTATGGGCAGGGCATGGGCGACAAGGTCGCCCTGATCACCGACGGCCGTTTCTCGGGCGCCACCCGCGGCTTCTGCATCGGCCACGTGGGCCCGGAAGCTGCAGACGCTGGCCCGATCGGCCTGCTGAAGGATGGCGACATCATCACCATCGATGCGGTCGAGGGCGTTCTCGCCGTCGATCTCAGCGATGCCGAACTTGAAGAACGCCGCAAGGCCTGGCAGCCCCGTGACAACGACATGGGCAAGTCCGGCACCTTGTGGAAGTACGCCCAGACCGTTGGGCCCGCCCGCGACGGTGCGGTGACCCACCCCGGAGGAGCAGCGGAAGTTGTTTGCTACGCGGACCAGTAATGGACTGAAGGCAGCCTGCCTGACGGTGGCCGCATTGCGGCTGCCGCTGGCGGGGCTTGCCCTCGCGGCTGCGCTTGGCGCATCGGCCGTAGCCCAGACGGCGCCCCAGCAGCTGCCGCCGGGCTTCCATTCGTTCGTTCCGCGCGCCAGCGACACGTTCGTCAAGCAACTGTCTCAGGATGCAGAGGCCGACCTTCACTCGGGCGTCGCGGCCTACATGGCCAAGGATTATGGCGCGGCACATACACTGCTGATGAGACCGGCGGAAGAGGGCAACGCCCAGGCCAACTGGATGCTTGCCCACATGTACCGCAAGGGGCTGGGCGGACCGGTCGATGAAGTGCGCGCCTACGAAATCTACGAACGCATGGCTGCGAACTATGACCCTGACGAGCCCGACCGGAATGTCCGGTTCTTCATGGTCGACGGCCTGTCGCGTCTCGCCGACAGCCTGCGGTCAGGCAACAAGGCAGCCGGCATAACCCGGGACCGCCGCCGGGCGTTGCGCCTGTACCAGATGGCTGCGTCCGCGGGCCATGCCAATGCGCAGTACGGCCTCGGCATGATGTATCTCGAGGGCGACGGCGTCGCCAAGGACCGCGCTTACGGCATGCGCTGGCTTGGCACTGCCGCGCAAAAGCGTCACGCGGCAGCGGCAGCGAGGCTTGCGGACATATATTTCGAGGCTGGTGACACCATCCGCTCGCTTGTCTGGTACCGGATTGCTGCCGATACGGCGGACAGCACATTGTCCCAGCGCGTGCTGAACCAGCATGAATATCTGTCGAAGAACATGTCACAGGCAGAGCTTGGCGAGGCTGACCAGCTGTACACGCGCTGGACCAATCGCTATCCGGTGCAGCACCGGACGGCCAACTGAACTTTCCCGCCTGATCACACGTCCAGTTCGATGACCACCGGCACGTGGTCCGACGGCTTTTCCCAGCCGCGCACGTGCTTGTCGACGCGCACCGACATGAGCCTGTCTGTTGCCTGCGGCGACAGCATCAGGTGATCGATCCGGATGCCGTTGTTCTTCTGCCAGGCGCCTGCCTGATAGTCCCAGAACGTATAGACACCCTCGCTGTCATCCAGCGCCCTGAGTGCATCCGTCAGCCCGATTGCAGCAAGTTCGCGAAACTTCTCGCGCGACGTTTGCAGAAAAAGGGCGTCATTCACCCAGTCTTCCGGGCGTGCGGCGTCGCGTGCCTGCGGAATGATGTTGTAGTCGCCGGCCAGAACGAAAGCCTCTTCCAGCGCAAGCCGGTCCTTCGCATGGGCGATCAGCCGGTCCATCCAGGCAAGCTTGTAGGGGTATTTCTCGCTGTCCACCGGGTTGCCGTTCGGCAGGTAAAGGCATCCCACGCGGACGATGCCCTTGTCGCCGGTGATCACGGCCTCGAGATAGCGGGCCTGTTCGTCGCTCTCGTCGCCCGGCAGGCGCGGCTGGACATCCTCCATCGGACGGCGCGACAGGATGGCGACGCCGTTGAAACCCTTCTGGCCATGAGTTGCAACGTTGTAACCGAGATCCTCGAACACGGACCTGGGAAAGGCCTCATCGACGGACTTGATTTCCTGCAGGCATGCAACGTCCGGCCTGGCTTCCTTGAGCCAGGCGGTTGCCGCATCAATGCGGGCCTTCACGCCATTTATGTTCCAGGTGGCAATCTGCATGTCGCCACTATGGATGGAGGTTCAGGCGGGTCGCGTCAAGGCACGTTTGCGAACGGGCCACGGGTCATTGGCAGCGGTCGAGAAACCGGTCGCGAATGCGCAGTTCAGCCATCACCTCGCCATAAGGCGCGGTCTGGCACCAGCGCAGGTGCGCCGAATAGCTGGTTGTCCAGCGTGGTCCGCCAAATCCGCAGCCTAGGCGGCGGGCAATGCGCGCCTGACGCACCGATTCCTGGGCATAGCCTGCGCAATCGCCGCCACGGGAACCGGCAAAGCCCCGCCCGCCGGCGTCGGCACGGCAACGGTCAAGCTGCGCCGAACGGGCGTTCAGCAACTGGGTTGCGGCACGCGGCCCGATGTCCGCGCACAAACGTGCCTGACGGACCCGGCTGGGCGACCAGCGCGATCCGCCGAAGCCGCAATCCAGGCGGCGGGCCTCCTCGACCTGGCGCACGCTCTGGGCCGCAAAGGTGCGGCAGAAGCTGTCCTCGCGCCTGTTCCCGCCAAACATGTTGTCCAGGCCGAGGTCGATCTGGGGCAGCACGATGCCGTCGCGGTCGTCGTCGCGCCGGGAGGCAAGGGCACTCTTGCAGCGCTCTAGCTCCTGGTCACGTGTGCGGCGGGCCGATTCGTAGGCCGATGCGGGGTTCTTTGCGCAATAATTGTAGTAGGCGTCATAACCGAAGCCCCAGCGGGAACCGGTCAGGCCGCATTGCAGACTGCGGTTCTCGGCATTCTGTTCGATGGCGCGATTGGCATAATCGCGGCAGGCGGCAACCTTTTCCGGCGGCAAAGGCTGCTCGCCATCATCATTGCCGCCAGCCTGCTCCGTTGCATCAGGTTCGGGCAGGGGCGCCGGAAGCGGTTCGGTGCGGGCGGTCTCTTCCTGCTGCTGCTGCGGCACGGCGGGCTTCGCCTTGGGGGCCGGGACCGGCGCGGGCAGGGGTGTAGTCTCAACATCGGTCTTGGCCGTGGAAGAAGGCTTCTGTTGTTCCGGAGCCTGTGGCTGGGGCTTGGGATCATCGGTGCGGGTGACCGGGCTCGAGGTCGACATGACGCCTGAAATACAGCACGTGTCCGACCGCTTGGGCGGCACGCCAGTCTTGAGCGCACACATCGCCTTTGGACCCTTTGCGCCGGGCCATGAATACGTCCAGGAGCGGCATTGCTGCTCGCGCTTGCAGGCGCTTTCGCACAGGTCGGGATTGGGTGCGGAGAGTTCGAATGTCCGGTAATCGAGCCCGGGCCTGTCGGTCGAGCCGTCACGGGCTGCGTGAGCCGGAAGTGCAAACAGGGCGAAAATAGCCAGGGCAAACGCGATAGGGCGCGCCAGGATCAGTCGATTCAGCATGCGGATACGTCCCAGAAATGCCCCTCTGGTCCCGTTCATGCTGCCGATCATGGCGCAAATGTGGGCCAAATTGCGATGACTGTCCCACATCAGCGCGAACTAAAGTGATAGGTCAGATCGAAAAGCTGGTGCCACAGCCGCAAGAGGCGGTCGCGTTCGGATTGTTCACCTGAAACTGCGCCGCCATCAGATCATCGACGAAATCGACTTCCGAGCCCAGAACGTAGACCAGCGATACTGAATCGATCAAAAGTGTGGCACCGTCGCGCTGGACGACGGTGTCGCCTTCGGCCGGCTTGTCATCCAGGGAGAATTCGTAGGAAAAGCCCGAGCAGCCACCGCCATTCACGGCAAGACGCAGGGCGTTCTTGTCGGTTTCCGCAGAAACGATTTCGCGGATGCGCCGGGCGGCGTTCTCGGTCAGGGTAATTGCACCAGACATGTCTCAGACCAAATCAAATGGTTGTTGTCCTGCATTTATGTTGGGAAGAGTGCCTGTTTTGTCAATCGCTGCAGGAGCCACGACAGCATGATCTACCGCAGTGTGGCGTCATATGCCTCCAATCCTGCCGAATCGCGCGGGCGTTTCGTAGCCGAAGACGACCCCGCCGGGCGCTCGCCTTTCCAGCGCGACCGCGACCGCATCATTCATTCCGCCGCCTTCCGCCGCCTGAAGCACAAGACGCAGGTGTTCGTGTATCACGAAGGCGACCATTACCGCACCCGCCTGACGCACTCGCTTGAGGTCGCGCAGGTGGCGCGCTCCATTTCCCGGGCGCTCGGCCTTGACGAAGACCTGACCGAAAGCCTGGCATTGGCGCACGACCTGGGTCACACGCCTTTCGGCCATGCGGGCGAGAAGGAGCTCGACAAGTGCATGAAGCCGCACGGCGGCTTTGACCACAACGCGCAGGCGCTTCGCATCGTCACCAGCCTGGAGCGCCGCTACGCCGCCTTCGACGGCCTCAACCTGACCTGGGAGACACTGGAAGGCCTGGTCAAGCACAATGGCCCGCTGGTGGACGCAGACGGCAAGCCGGCCGGGCGCTATGCGAAGTCCGGCCTGCCGCATGCCATTGCCGAATTTGCCGGCACCCACGACCTGCGGCTCGACAGCTTTGCCTCGGCAGAAGCGCAGGTGGCCGCGATTTCCGACGACATTGCCTACAACGCGCATGACCTTGACGACGGTCTGCGCGCCTGCCTGTTCGACATCGGCGCCATCGCAGACATTCCGATTGCCGGCGACGCGCTGCGAGATGTGCAGAAGACATGGCCCGATCTGGACCGGCATCGGCTCATTCACGAGACGGTCCGGCGGGTGATTTCGTGGATGATCTTCGATGTCGTCGCCCAGACCCGGCGCAACGTGGAGCAAATGGGCATCGAGACGGCCGAAGACGTACGGGCAGCCTCCCGGGCCGTGGTCGGATTCTCGCCGGAGATGGCAAGGGACAACATCGCGCTACAGTCGTTCCTGTCCACCCACATGTATCAGCACAAGGTCGTGACGGCGATGATGAACCGCGCCCGGCGCGTGGTGCGTGACCTGTTCGAGGCGTATTCAAGTGATCCGTCGCAGATGCCGGAAGGCTGGCAGGAGCAGGGCACGTCACGCGGTTCAAGCCGCCAGGCGCGGCAGATTTGCGACTTTATCGCCGGGATGACGGATCGCTACGCACTCGACGAACACAAGCGGCTGTTTGACCTCGACCCGCTTTTCCGCTAATCCCCGCCCCGACATGACGGCTGCGCTGCCTGCTACGAATGGCAGTGCTGCTTTTTTCTGAACATCACCGGTCCCATGAACCCATTTGCTCATTTCAAAGCGGTGCTCGATGCCGCACTCGACAGTCTTGCCGCCCAGGGCGCGCTGCCGTCCGGGCTGGACACGTCGAAGGTTGTGGTGGAGCCGCCGCGCGACCCCGCCCACGGCGACATCACCACCAACGCCGCAATGGTGCTCGCCAAGCCGGCCGGCAAGGCGCCTCGCGACATTGCCGCGGCGCTGTGCGAGGTGCTTGGCGCGCATGCCGACGTGGCGTCCGCCGAGATCGCCGGACCCGGCTTCGTCAACTTGCGCATTGCGGCGGGTTTCTGGCCCGGCTTCATCCGCGCCGTACTGGCTGCAGGTGAGAATTTCGCTGCAAGCCAGATGGGTGAGGGCCACAAGGTCAATGTCGAGTATGTGTCGGCAAACCCCACAGGTCCGTTGCACGTGGGCCATTGCCGCGGCGCGGTGTTTGGCGATGCGCTTGCCAACCTGCTTGCTTTCACGGGGCATGGCGTGACGCGCGAGTACTACATCAATGACGCCGGCAGCCAGATCGACGTTCTGGCCGATTCCGTCTTCCTCCGGTACCGAGAGGCGCTGGGCGAGGACATTGGCGAAATCCCGTCCGGCCTTTATCCCGGCGACTATCTCGTGCCGGTCGGCAATGCGCTTGCCAGCGAGTTTGGTGACAAACTTCTGTCAATGGACGAAGACGCGCGCACAGCAATCGTGAAGCAACGCGCCATCGACGCCATGATGGCGCTGATCCGCGACGATCTGGGCGCACTGAACATCCATCAGGAAGTTTTCTTCTCGGAAAAATCACTGCATGATTCCGGGCAGATACAGGAAACCGTTGAAAAAATGCGCGAGCAGGGCCTGGTGTTCGAAGGCCGGATTCCGCCGCCGAAGGGTCAGTTGCCGGAAGATTGGGAAGACCGCGAGCAGACGCTGTTCCGCGCCACTGATTTCGGAGATGACATCGACCGTCCGCTGATGAAGTCGGACGGATCGTATACTTATTTCGCAGCCGATGTCGCCTATGCGCGCAACAAGATCGACCGGGGTTTCAACGAACTGGTCTACATTCTCGGCGCAGATCACGGTGGCTACGTTAAACGGCTTCAGGCCGTGGCCAACGCGCTTTCGGGCGGCAAGGTCCGCGCCGACGTGCTGCTGTGCCAGTTGGTCAAGTTGTTCCGGGGCGGCGAACCGGTGAAAATGTCCAAGCGGGCAGGGGATTTCGTGACCCTGCGCGACGTGGTCGACGAGGTCGGTTCCGACGTGGTCCGGTTCATGATGCTGACCCGCAAGAACGATGCGCCGCTCGATTTCGATTTCCAGAAGGTCACCGAACAGTCCCGCGACAATCCCGTGTGGTACGTGCAATATGCCCATGCCCGCATCGGGTCGGCTTTTGCCAGGGCGGAAGAGGAAATCGGCCCCCAGGCCATTGACCTGGAAGACTTGCCGGATGACGTATTGTCAGCTTTGAGCGATGAGACCGAGCAACGGCTGTTGCAGCTGCTGGCAGGATGGCCCCGCGCCATCGAAATGGCCGCCCAAAGCCGAGAGCCTCACAGACTTGCCTTCTATCTCTATGATATTGCGGCGGAATTTCACTCGTATTACAACAAGGGCAAAGATCAGCCGCAATTAAGGTTTATTTTGCCTAATCAAGTGCATCTTACCCGTGCCCGGCTCGCGCTGCTGCAAATGATTCGCTATGCTTTGGCGAGTGGATTGCATATTCTTGGCGTGAGACCCGTGCATGAGATGTGAAGTTTGGTGGGAACTCAATGGATCAGGACAATACCGGTAAGTCCGGTTCGCGCAGCTGGCGCGACAGGTTGGGCATAGAAGAGCCTCGCAAGGAAACGAGCGAAGCCGCGCCTGCGCCTGCTGCACCCAGGCCGCAGCAGCCGGGCGCCCCTGCGCCGGCGCCGCGCGTGGCCGCCAAGGTCGTGCAGAAGCCGGCGCCGATGGCGCCGCGCCCGGGTACAGCCACTTTGGCCCCGCGGCCACCTGCCCAACCGGCTGCGCCGGAGCAGGCTCCGTCCGCACCGTCGCGCGAGCGGTCGGCTCAGGACGATGCATTCGCCGAGCGGTTGCGCAAGCATCGCGAAGCGGCTGAAGAGGCCGTGAAGAAGCGCTCTGCCGGCAGCCTCGGCAAGTTCTCCTTCGCCCAGAAGGAAGTCGAAACGGCAACGGCAGAAAAGAGCGAACCGAAGCCCGCACCGGCGGCTCCCGCACCTGCACCGCAACCGGCTCCCGTTGCCGCGCGGCCTGCACCGCCGCCAGCCGCTGCGCCTCAACCTGCTGCCCCGATGGCAAACAGGCCTCCGCAGGCCCCGATGCCTGCACCGCGTCCGCCCGTTCCGGCAGCCGCGCGTCCGATGCCGCAGCAGCCTGCCGGCCCGCGTCCTGCACCGCAGTACCAGCAGCCGCAGCGTCCGGGTTATCCGCCGCAGCCTCCTTACCCGCCGCAGCAGCCCTATGCGCCGCAGCAGCAGGGTCATCCGGCTTACCGTCCGCAGGCCCCGGGCTATGCGCCGCCTCCGGGTGCGCGTCCCATGCCCCCGGCGGGCTACCAGCCACAGCCTGGCGCCTATGGCCGTCCGCCCATGCCGCCCGCACCACCTGTGCCGCAGCAGCCGCAGGCGCGGGCGCCCTATGGCGATGACGACCTGTTCGAGGACAATGGCTATCGTCCGGCCCCGCCGCTGGGCCGCGCGCCGGAGCCACGCGCACCGGTCTCGCGCAACGAGCCGCTTCGGGCCGACTTCGACGATCCGTTCGATGACGACGGAAATGGCAACGCTTATTCGGGCCGGTCAGCACGCGAATACGCCCAGGCCTATCGCGAGTTTGACGACGACTTCGAAGAAGAACAGCCGCGCCGCTGGGGCGGCATCGTGATGCTGATCCTTGCCTTGCTGGCAATGGCGGCGCTCGCGATCGGGCTGATCTACATGTACAAGTCGCAGAAGCCGGCGACCGGCGAAGCGGGTGGGGCGGTGCCGACCGTCAGTGCTCCGCAGGAGCCGGCCAAGGCTGAACCTGACGCCGCCGCGCCGCAGACACAGGGCAACACGCCGGCGCAGGGCCGCAAGCTGATCTATGAGCGGCTCCTGAACGGCGACAACGCCAGCCAGCCCGAACAGATCGTGCCACGCGAAGAGACGCCTCAGGTACCGCCAGCGACCGACAGTGGCAGCGACAGCCTGCCATTGCCTCTGCCACCACCACCGCAGACGCAAGGTTCGTTGCAGCCCGGCGGTGCTGCGTCCGAGCCGGCAGAAGAAGTTGTTTCTGCAGGCACATCGACTGACAACCAAGAGGGGGCCGCCGGGGTTGAACCGGCGGCTTCTGCCGTTTCGGGCGGCCCGATCAGCAATCCGCCGGTCCCACGCTCGAAGCCGCGCAACCTTGTAGCTTCGGTGCAGGACACGCCGCCAACCGAGTTCAGGCCAGTGGTGCAGCCAGCGCCGGCTCCCGCGCCTGCACCCGCTCCGGCACCGGAAAGCGGGCCTCAACCGCTGCCCGGACTGTTGCCGCCGTCGGGCGCCCAGCAGCAATCCCAGGGTGGCAGCCTGTTCACCGAGGTGTCGCCATCGCCCGCACCGGTGCAGCAGGAACAACCCGCACGTCAACGCAATGGCCGCGAGGAAGACCCGCTTGCCGGCACGCGCACGCCGTTCAACCAGCAGGCAGCAACCCAGTCCGCCCAGGTTCCACAGGCAGCGCCACAGATATTCGAACCGCAGCAGCAGGTCGCCGTTGCGCCGCCGCCGGTGCCGGCTCCTGCGCCGGCCGTGCAGCAGCCCATCACGTCGCAATCGCTGCAGTCGTTTGCGCCTCCGGCCGCTCAGGAACAGGCGGCACCTACGGGAAGTGGTTACGTGATACAGCTGGCCGCCTACAGGTCCGAGCAGGAAGCCATGAACCAGTACCAGCAGATCCGTTCGAAGCATGCGAACCTGGTGGGCAACCTGCCGCCGGCTGTCCAGCAAACGAATCTTGGCGCCAGTGGCACCTTCTACAGGCTTGGCATGGGGCCGCTTCAGTCCAAGCAGGCCGCAACGGAGCTGTGCAACAAACTGATTGCTGCCGGCGAGCGCGACTGTCTCGTGCGCCGCCGTTAGGTTCGCCTGGCGGCTGCCGGTCTTTCATCTGCATCCAGCCCGTACAGGGCCAGGTCTTCAGTCAGGGCAGAAAACGCTCCGCATAATCAATCTCGACCGGATCGCTCGGATTGTTTTGCGGCTTGTCCTCACGCAGCGATGCAGGCGCATAACGGCGAGCTTCACTGGCCGTCGCTGCAACGCACTGTGTGGGGTTGGCTGTCTGACTGGATTGGTTGTCGCCTGCCATGGCGAGCACCTCCGGTATTCTTCCGGGACTATATGGCAACCGGCACATAAAGCTGTTCCGGATGCCGCCTAGCGATCCCCCAAGGAGGATCACAAACATCAGTTTGCGGCAACAAGGTTGTCAAATCGTTGCAGTGGCCGCAACCGCCCGAGACATGAAATGGCGGCAACCCAGTGATGCGTATTGACGCACCCGCCAGTTGCTTCCGGCCAACAGGGGGAACTGGCGGAGGGGGAGGGATTCGAACCCCCGGGACCGTGAAGCCCAACGGTTTTCAA